>JAICYS010000071.1 GCA_025934105.1 Myxococcota bacterium
CGACATCGAGGGGCGGGTCAAGCAGATCCGCGCCGAGATCGAGAACACCACCTCGGACTACGACCGCGAGAAGCTGCAAGAGCGGCTGGCCAAGCTGGTGGGCGGCGTGGCCGTCATCCGGGTGGGCGCGGCGACCGAGACCGAGATGAAGGAGAAGAAGGCCCGCGTCGAGGACGCGCTGCACGCCACGCGCGCGGCCGTCGAAGAGGGGATCGTCCCCGGCGGCGGCGTGGCGCTGGTGCGGGCGCTGGCGACCACCGACAAGCTCGAGGGGCTGTCGGAAGAGCAGCAGATCGGCGTGCACATCGTGCGCCGGGCCTGCGAGGAGCCCTGCCGCCAGATCGCGACCAACGCCGGCAAAGAGGGGTCGATCGTCGTCAACCGCGTGCGCGAGGGCAAGGGCGCCTTCGGCTACAACGCGGCCACCGACGAGTTCGAGGACCTGGTCGAGGCCGGCGTCATCGACCCGACCAAGGTGGTCCGGTCGGCGTTGCAGAACGCCGCGTCGGTCGCCTCGCTGCTGGTCACCACCGAAGCGCTGATCGTCGAGCGCCCGCGGGAAGAGTCGGCGGCGCCGGCTCCGGGCGGCGGCGGGATGGGCGGCATGGGTGGAATGGGCGGCATGGGCGGAATGGGCGGCATGATGTAAGCCGCGCCGCACGCGATCGCGCGCGGCCAAACGGCGAGTCGGTTCACACCGGCTCGCCGTTTTTCTTTTTTCAGCGATCGACGTCGGCCGCCAGCGACAGCAGCGCCGTCTGGCGGTGGTAGCTGACCGGACTGCCCATCGCCAGCTCGTTGACGTAGGCGGTGTAGCGCGCCACCAGCCGCAGCCGATCGGTGAGCGCGCGCGACAGATCGACCCGCAGGCTCGACCGGTTCTCGGTGTCGATGCTCTCCACGGTCGTCGAGGTTCCGACGGTGATCTGCCCGAGCGGCGGCGGTTGGGGGTAGTTGGCGAACACGAGCTCGCCGCGGGCGGCCAGCATGAACCCGAACGGCAGCGGGGCGGCAAAGCGGGCGCTGAAGGCGTTCCGGATCACCGACTCGCCGTAGCTGTTCGATCGATTGTCCTGCAGCGCGTAGCCGACGCCGGCCAGCACGCGCGCCACGCGCGTCAGCTCCAGGCGCCCGGCGACGAAGGCGTCGCGCCGTGTGTCCGGCCCCGCGCAGGCGAACCCGGGCGCGGGGCAGTTGCCGTTCAGGGCCGGGCCTCCGAAGGCGCGGTCTTCGAAGCTGGCGCCGGCGCTGGCTTCCCAGTCGGCGCCCCCGTCCGAGGCGCGCGCCCAGTGCACGTCCAGCGCCGCCGTCGGCGCCTGAAAGTCGAAGTCACGATCGGGCTTGAACACGAACCAACGGAAGCCGGCAGTGGCCGACAGATCCAGGCCATCGGTCACCTGCCAGGCGATCTGCGCGGTCGGGGCCAGCGACCGGAAGTCGCGCCGTTCGAGTGCGTCGACCAGGTTGGTGGACGCGCGTTGAAAGGCCTCGTAGTAGGCGCCGGCCAGCCCCAGCCCGACCCCCGGACGCAGCGCCCGCTGCCAGGCCAGCCCGGTCTGCGCGATGGCCACGTCCTCGTCGCGCGCGGCGGCGGCGTCGAACAGCTTGCCGGCCAGGGTGGCGTTCATGCTGACGGCCTGCCCGCCGGCGATCACGTCCGACAGCGCCGAGGACAGGACCAACCGCTGGACCAGCGACCCGACGATCGGCGGGTTGACGGCGCCCGCGATCAGCTCGACGCGGTGGGCGTTGCTGTCGTATTCGAGGCCAGCCTCCCCGCGAAGCGTGAGCCGCTCGTCGCCGGCGGCGCGGCCGTCCTGCGCGCGCGCCGCCGCGGCCAGCAGCAGCGACGACAGCACCAGGGCGGCTCGACCTCGCACCGGGGGCAGTGTACCCGCGGACCCGCCGAGTCGCAGATTACGGTTTGGCGGCGGCCTGGCGCATGGCCCGCGCCTGTCCTTCGAGGTTCGCTGCCCGGGCCCGCAGGGCCGCCACCGCCCGTTGCAAGGTGGTGAGCGAGCCCGGCGCCCGGCCCGCTTCGATCCGGCCCACGTCGGACAGGGTGGCCGGATCCAGGAGATCGCGCAGCTCGACCGAGACGACCAGCGGGGCGGCCACGGCGTTCAAAGCCGAGGAGCTGGGCGTGCTGAGCGGCCCGCCGCTCGTGACCGGCGATGTGTCGATGGTGATCGGGCCGATGCCGCCGGTGCTCGTCGATCCCTGGGGAGCGCCGGTCAGTCCCACGCCGGGACGCTCGGCGCTGGAGCCGCTGGGCGCCGGCGTGAGCGACGCGCGCGCCGGCTCGTTCCCGGCGGCCACGCTGACGGTCCGCCGCTTCGATCCCTCGAGCGGCGCGAACGGATCGCGATCCAGGTCGGCGGCCCGGCGCCGCAGCTCCTGCCGCCCCTTCAGCTGGGTCACCCGGCGGTCCAGCGCGTCGGCGGCCGCGCGCACCCGCCGGGCCTGGTCGGCGAGGATGTCGGCCTTGGCGTCGAGGTCGGCCGGGCCGTCGGTCGGCGAAACGGTCGGCAGCCGGCGCGGCGGGACGGGGGCGGCCGTGAGCCCCATCCGCCGCTCCAGATCGACCAGCCGCCGGGCCAGGGCTTCGGCGTCGGCCATCCGCGCGCGCAGGCGGGAGCCGTCCTTGCCGCTTTGCTTGAGGGCGTCGATCTCGGCGTTGACGCGCTCGAGCTCGGCCCGCAACCGGAGCCGCTCGGCGCCCAGGTCGGCGGCCGGCGCGGCGGCGGCCGGCGCTGCCATCGCGCGCCGCGCGGCCGGCGCGGTGACGAGGACCGCCAGCAAGCAGAGGCTCAGCCGAAGACGTGGGTGCAACATCGCGTGGAGGTTCGCGGATTCTAGAACACAGCAACCGGCGTACCACCGTCCAACTCGCCCGGGCCGCGCGCGTTTCGGCCCACCACCGGGCCGCCGCCTCAGATTCTTGAGACCGGGGCCAAATTGACGGATGATCCGCTGGATGCGGCGCCTGGCATTGTCGATGGGGCTGGTCTGGTTCTGGGCGGCGGGATGCGCCACGCAAGCGACGCCGTCGAACGACGTCAAGCCGCGGCCGAACCTGACCGCCGCCGACTACTACCCGCTGGCGCCGGGGTGGAAGTGGGCCTACGACGTCGATCGCGACGGCGTCAACATCCTGGCCACCTACGCGGTCGAGGAGCGGACGGGCGACACCGCCGTGGTGCAGGCGGGCGACGAGAAGCTGACGTACGCGGTCACGCCCGCGGGCATCGCCCAGGTCGAAGGCGGCGTCCCGGGCGACTTCATCATCAAGAATCCGGTGGCGCCCGGAGCGGAATGGCCGGTGGCGGGGGGCAAGGCGCGCATCGACTCGGTCACCGCCGACTTTCGCCTGGACTCCGGCGAACACTATCTGGGCTGCGCCGTCGTCCAGGTGACGCGCACCGAGCCGGTCCGCATCACGCGCACCACCTTCGCGCCCGATCTGGGCCCGGTCGCCCTGGAGGTGCAGGTCCAGGACGGTCCGAAGTTCGTCACCACGACGCGGGCGCGGCTGCGGGCGGTGACCCGGCCGGGCGATCGGACGCCGTAGCGTCGGGCCGGGCGGGCGAAAGCGGCAGCTCGGTCAGCGCGGCGCGGCCGCCGGCCAGCGCCACGCGGCGATAGCCCAGCCCGGCGAACGGCGCGGCCGGATCCCAGGGCAGGGGGACCTTCTTGGGGACGGAGCCCGGGGCCGGCAGCGCGAACACCAGCGAGCGGGCGGCGTGGTGGGCGATGTGCCCGGTCTGGTGATGGTGCTCCTGGTGGATGTGGCCGTAGAACACCGTCACGTTGCGGTGACCCAGCAAGAGGTCGATCACCTTGGCGCCGTCCTGCGTGGACCACTCCCAGGCCGGGTAGAGGTCGAACAGCGGCCGGTGCGCGAACACCACGATCGGCGCGTCGCGAGGCTGCCGCTCGAGATCGGCGGCCAGCCAGTCGATCTGCGCGCCGCCGACGGCGCCGGCAGGATCGGACGCGTTGTCGAGCGCGATGAAGTGGACGCCCTTGTAGTCCAGCGCGTGATGGGTGGCGCCGAACGCTTCTTGAAAGGCCCGGCCGCGGTCGCGCGCGGCGTCGTGCTCGCCGGGCAGGAACAGGCGCGTCTTCACGTCCAGGCGGGACACGACGTCGGTGAACTGCGACATGCGCTGCCGGCGAAGCTTTTCGTCGTCGGTGGTGTGGGTGAGATCGCCCGTGAACACCACGAAATCGGGCTTGGCGCCGGCGGCGTTGATGGTGCGCACCGCGGTGGGCAGCGCCAGGGCCGCCTGCGGATTCGACGGCCCGCTGTATCCCCAGTGGGTGTCCGAGAGCTGCAAGAAAAAGAAGTCGTCGTCGTCGCGGTCGGACTTGCGCCGCCGGCGCTGGGCGCCGCCGGCCAGGCTGGATGCGAACACGACGCCGCCGACGCCCAGCAGCTTCATCAGGTCGCGGCGGTCAGGTTGGAACGGCATGGGTCACCTCCTGCCGTCCAGACGCGCGGCCCGGCGAAACCGTTCCGCCCTCAGGGATGATTGAGGCGCGGCGCCAGCCGTTCCAGGTCGCCGGCGTTCACGTCGGACACCAGCGCGTAGCCGAGGTCGCCCTCGCGCCAGAGCAGGGCGGTGAATCCGCGCGAGGTCTGCTCGTCGACGGCGATCGGCCCCAGCCGCTTCAGCCCTTGCCATCGCCAGGGGAGCCCGTCGGCCGGGAACACCAGCAACGTGATGCTGTGCAGGCGGTGTCGGAACAGGAACACCGCCGCCTTGCGATCGTGAAAATAACCGACGCTGCCGCCCACCAGCGGGAACTCCGCGTCGCCCGCGAACTCGACCCGGGGCGCGAAGTCCAGGCGCCCGGTGAACCAGGGCTTCACCTGGTGAATTCCGCCGCTCTCGATCTCGGCCGGGTGCGCGCTGTCGACCACCCGCAGGTGATCGTTGACTGCCTCTTGCACCATGTCCGCCTGGGACCGGGCCGTGTCGGCCCGCGGCCGCACCGCCACCCACACCAGCAGCCCCGCCGCGCAGGCGCTGGCGATCGGCGCCAGCCACGGCCACGGCCTCCGACGGCCCGGCATCGGCCGCCCGCCGGAGGCCAGCGCCTCGATTCGCCGGCGCAGCTCGGCGGGCGCCGGGCGGCGGGGACGGCGCGCCAGCGCGCCGTCCAGCTCGCGTTCGGTCGGGTCCGCCGACTTCATGTCGCGTAGTCCTTCAGCTTGTCGCGCAGGGCCGCCCGCGCGCGCGACAGGCGGGACTTCACTGTCCCCACCGCGCAGCCCAGGATGTCGGCCACCTCGGTCTCGGTGAAGCCCTCGACGTCCAGAAGCACGATGGCGCGCGCCTCGTCGGAGAGGGCATGCAGCGCGGCCTCGATCTCGGCGGCGGTCACCCGGCGCAACTGCGCCGGCTCGTCTTCGCCGGCCGCCGGCGCGCCGTCCGGTCCGTCCAGCGCCGCCGGGTCGAACGCGGGCGCCGTCGGGCGGGCCCGCCGCCGCTGATCGATGAAGGCGTTCCGCTGGATCCGGAACAGCCAGGCCTTGAGGTTGCCGCCCGCGAAGGTGCCGGCCGCCCCCAGGGCGCGTGCGTAAGTTTCTTGCACGAGATCCTCCGCCTCGGCTGCGCTGCGGGTCAGGTACCGGCCGTGGTCGTAAAGCGCGTCCAGGTGCTGCAAGGTCTCGCGCGCAAACCGACCCTGGTCCGGCATCCCCGGGTCCAACGTACCAGAGGCGCGGATCGTTCCCGAAGAATCAGGTCAGCCAGCCGAGCAGCGCCAGCGCCCCCGCGAACACGGACGCCCAGGCCATCGCCCCCGCGAAGCGCAGCTCGGCGCGCAATCCCAGCGGGTGCCGGGTCGACACGATCAGCGGCTGGTCGGGCCGCCCCTGGAAAAGGGGCGAGACCCCGCCGCGGAAGGCGGCGCCGCGGTCGTGATCGGGCGCGACGGTCAGCGGCCCGGCCACGTGAACCTCGTCGCCCTGCGCCAGCGACGTCTCGAGATGCAGCGCCCAGTCGGGGCCGGCTATCTCTCGGTAGTGGTCGCTGCGGATGAACGTGACGTGCTGGCCCAGGTCGACCCGCGCCGTTCCCGCGTCGTCGGCGATGGTCATCTCCGTCCCGGCGTGCTCGTGGTGGCGGACGGCCGGGCCGACGTCGACGGTGTGCCAGTAGACGCAAGGCGTCCCCGACAGGGGGCCGCGCAGGCGATCGGGCGAGACCACCCGGGCGGCGACGTGCGCCACCTCGCCCGCCGAGCCCAGCTCCACCGAGCGGATGGGCGAGGGGAAGGGCTGCGCCAGCAACGGGGCCAGGCGGCGCCGCCGTTGCGCGACCGCGGCGGCGAGCATGAGCCCCGCCAGCAGCCACCCCAGCGCCACCCAGGCGCCGTCGGCGTGGACCATCCCGATGGCGTGCGGCCCCAGCGCGACCTGGCCGACCGCGCCCAGCAACCCGGCCGCCACCTGGCCGGCCGCAAGCATGCCCCAGGCCAGCTGGCCGACGCCCCATCCGAGCGCGATGGCCGCCTGCCCGATGCTGATGCCGCCGATGGCGACCTGCCCGATCGCGATCACGCCGACCGCGACCTGGCCGACCGCCAGCACCCCGACGGCGGGCGGGCGGCGGCCCGTCGAAGGATCGATGCCGCTGACCACGTGGACCAGCGGCAGCCGGCCGATCTTCAGCCGCGAGCGATACTCGAAGGCCGGCGACGCAGCCGGCTCGGCGGCCGGCACCCAGCGTTCCTGCGCAGCCATGTCTAAAAGCGTACGGCGCCCCTTCGGACCCTGCAATGGGCTGGCGTGCGATAGGCTGCCCTCAATGTCGAGGGTGCGCCGCGCTCCGGGCCTGTTGCTGGTGTTGGCCGCGGCGGCGTGCGGGGCCTCCCGCCCGGTGGGTTCCCGACAGGCGCCTGGCCCGACCGCCTCACCGCGCGAGGCCAGCAACATCCTGCGGTCCGACTATGTGGGGTCGGCGCGCTGCGCCGGGTGTCACGCCGACATCGCGGCGGCCTGGCAGAGGTCGCCCATGCACCTCATGACGCGCGTGCCGGAGACGGCCCGGGTTCGCGCGCCGTTCGACGGGAGCGTGTTTCGGTTCAAGGACGACTCGGCCCGGCTGACGCAGGCGGGCGGGGCGCGATTCATCGAGCTGACCTCGGCGACGGGCGGCGTTCACCTTTACAGGGTCACCCGGGTCATCGGCGGCCGTTACCGCGAGGACTTCGCGGGCGTCGAGGTCGCGCCGGACGGCGGGGCGGTGCCGTCGGCCCGCCCCGGGGCCGAGCTGATCCTGCCGGTGTCGTACATGTTCGAAACGCGATCGTTCCGGTTGAAGGGGTACTCGGTGATGGTCACCGAACGGCCGGGGCTGCGGGCCGGCGGGGTCTGGAACCAGACCTGCATCTTCTGTCACAACACCGTCCCGTACTTCGACGACATCTGGGGCGCGCTGCACGGACCGGGCGCGCCCGGGTATCAGGGCGAGGTGGTCGACCGTCTGTTGCCGCCCGGCGCGCGGCTCCCCCTGGCGGTCGCGCCGGGGCGCGAGCGCGAGCTGGTGAGCGCCGTGGCGGCGGAGGTGCGCACCGTCGGTGGCACCGGCGAACTGCCCGACGACCCGGCGCAGGCGCTGCGCCGGGGCATTCACGAGCTGCGCGGCCGTTTCACGGCCCAGCACCTGATCGAGGTCGGGATCGGCTGCGAGTCGTGCCATGGCGGCAGCCGCGCCCACGCCGACGACCCGCGCGTCCTGCCCGACTTCGCGCCCCGCGCGCCGTTCCTGAATCCGGCCGAGGGGCGCGAGGTGACGCGCGCCGAGCGCATCAACCGCGTCTGCGCGCGCTGTCATCAGGTGCTGTTCTCGCATTACCCGTTCACCTGGGAAGGAGGCCAGCGGCGCGGCGACAATCCGGGCGGCAGCTCGATCACGTCGGGCGAGGCGCGGGATTTCCTGCTGGGCGGCTGCGCGCGCCGGATGTCGTGTGTCACCTGCCACGACCCGCACGGCGAGGACGCGCGCGCCGACCTGGCGCGGCTGGCCACTCCGGCCGGCAACCGCGTATGCGTCGGCTGCCACGCGCAGTTCGCCGCGCCCGAGGCGCTGCGCGCGCACGCCCACCACGATCCGGCGCAGGCGGGGGGCAGCTGCGTCGCGTGTCACATGCCGCGCAAGAACATGGGGCTCGGCTACGCGCTCACCCGGTATCACCGGATCGGCCGCCCGGACGACCCGGTCCGCGTCGAGCGCGATCGGCCGCTCGAGTGCGCGCTGTGCCACGCCGACAAGACGGTCCGCGAGCTGGTCGGCACCATGGAGCGCTGGTGGGGGCGGCGCTACGACCGGGCCATGCTGCAGGTCCTCTACGGCAGCCTGGAGGCGCGCCCGCTGGAAGCGACGGTGACGCGCGGCAAGGCGCACGAGCAGGCGGTGGCGATCGCGGCGCTCGGCGAGGCGCACGTGGTCGCGGCGGCGCCGGCGGTGGCGCGCCAGCTCGTGAACCCCTACCCGCTGGTCCGGTATTACGCCCGCCGCGCGCTGGCCGCCTTGCGCGGCGCCGACTGCGCCGTCGACCTGGATCGCCCGACGGCCGAGATCGCGGCCGCCGTGCGCGCCTGCGTGCCGGAAGCGTTCGCGGGATCGGCGCCCCCGGTCGATCGCGGCGCCCCGCGCGGCGCGGACGTTCCCGACGAGGATTGACGCCGGCGCGCGCTACAATCGCGCGCCGTGTCCGACCAAGCAGCCTCCGACGTTTCGCTTTCCCGACCGCCGCTCGTCATCCTGACCGGGTTCCTGGGCGCGGGGAAGACCACCACCCTCAACCGCGTGCTGGGCGCCCAGCACCACCGGCGGGTGGGGGTCATCATCAACGAGCTGGGGCGCATCGACATCGACACCCGCCTCGTGAAGAGCCGGTCGGGCGACGTGATGGAGCTGGCCGGCGGTTGCGTGTGCCACGAGGTGCGCGTCCAGTCCGAGCTGTGGGCGGCCATCGCGGAGGTCACGCGGCGCGGGCGTCCCGACGTCGTCGTGCTGGAGACGACCGGAATCGCCGAGCCCTGGTCGATCCTGGACGGCCTCGAGGGTCTGGGCGCGGACGCGCCGGCGGTTCCGGCGGCCGTGGTCTGCGTCGTCGACGCCGAGGCGGGCGGGGCGCAGCTCGCGCGGTACGAGGAGGCGCGGGCGCAGGTCGAGGCGGCGGATCGGGTGCTGCTGACCAAGCTGGATCTGGCGCCGGCGGAGGCGACGGTGGCGCTGCACCGGGAGATCGCGCGGCGCAATCCCGCGGCCGAGCGGGCCAGCTTTCCGCCGGGCGACGACGCGACCGCCGAGCTGGTGACCTGGCTGCTGGACGCGCGCCGGGGCGGCGGCCCCGCGCGGGGGCGCCACGCGCATGCGCCGCACGCGCACAGCCAGCTCACGGCGGTGGCGTTCGCCGACCCGGCGCCGCTCTTGGCCGAGCCGTTGCTGGCGGTGGTCGATCGTTTGGGGCCGGCGCTGGTGCGCGCCAAGGGCTTCGTGCATCTGGCCGGCGAGCCGCGACGGGGATTTTTGGAGCGGGCCGGCCTGCGAACCGAGCTTCGGTTCGGCGAGCCGTGGGGTAGCGCGCGGGCCGCGACGGAGATCGTCCTCATCGGCGACGGGCTGGACGCGGGCGCGATTCGCCGGCAAATCTGGGCCTGCCGGGCGGGTTGACGCGCTGGCCGCCCCCGCGGCGCTTCGCGTTTGTTGCGACAACATCGCCATTCACGTCATGCGCCACAATGTCATGACCGCCGCGCAACGGTTCCGATTGACCGCTTCCGACAACCCAGCGTAGTTCTCGTCGCGCCGATCATTGGCGGGCTTGGTGCACGGCGTTTCATCGCTTCAGTACGGCCGGCCTTCCTTGATCAGCGCTTGCGTCGTTCGGTCGTTCCCTTCTGCCCACCGGTCGGCGAACCCGATGGAACGGCCGCGCCGTCGGTGCACTAGAACTGGTTGAGGAAGGCCCAGGCTTCGGCGGGGCCCCAGCTACTTTGCGGCTGCCCGTTGTCGGGGTAGGCGGTGTGGTCGCCGTTGAACGAGCAGAACTCCAGCGGGTAGCCGGACATGCAACCGCTCAGCTTGGTGCAGACGTGAGCACCACTCGTGACCTTCTTGGGAAGCTGCCAGGTGCAGCCGTCGACGGCGGCCCAGGTCTTGGCAATCCCGACGCCGCCCTGTTCCATGGTCATCGTCGAGCACGCGCTGGTTCCGTCGTAGGTCAGCGTGTGGTCGCAGGTTCCATGGGTGGCATAGTAGGCGACCGGCTTGGTCGCTTTGCAGTTCGTGCTGTTGCTGAGATACGCGACGGCATAGATCGCGATGGCGCGGACGCCCCATCCCGCGGCCTGCGTTCCGCCCAGCGGCCGCTCGCAGGCCGTTTGTTCGGACATGCTGGCGCCGTAGCTCCATCCGGTGGCAAAGATGCGATTCGTATCGACGCAGAAGTTGTCTTCGACCTGCTTCACGACGGCGTCGGCGAACTGCATGTCCTGATCGCTGGTATTGGGCCAACCACACCCGGAGTCTCCGACCCCGGTTCCCGAGCAAGGCGCGCCGTTTTTCTGCCCGTTCGGGGCCACGAAGATCGTCGTGTTGTTCGACAGCGGGAGCAGGCCGTAATAATTCTCGTGATAGACGCTGTGGTCGTTGCTGTTGAGCGCGTGATATGCCACGACCAGCTTGTAGGGTTTGGTCTTGTCGTAGTTCGTCGGTACGTTGAGGATGTATCGGCGCTGCATGTTGGCGGCCGTGATGGAGATGGGCATTCCGTTGTTGTACATGCTGGTCGCAATGGTGGGCGCCTTGCCGCATCCGGCCGACATGCCGGGCGAGCCCGAGCCGCCGATGCCCGTTCCGCTGGTGCCCCCGGCATTCCCGCCGCTGCCCGTGCCGTGACCGCCGGCGCCGGGCTGACCGCCGCCGCCGGCCGCGCCCCCGGAGCCGACCGATCCCCCTCGGGCGGAGCCGCCAGCTCCCGTCGTGACGGTTCCACCCGTGCCCGGCGAGCTGCCGCCGGTTCCAGCCGACGTACCGCCGGTTCCAGCCGACGTACCGCCGCTTCCGTTACTCCCACCCGATGCGGGCGCGCCGCCCGACCCGACGGTTCCCCCGGACGCCTGTTGTGAGCCGCCCGACCCCGGGACACCCGGACCAGAGCTGGCCGAGCTGCATCCGAAAGACGAGAACACGGCAGCGGTCGAGCAGACGAGGAGGGGGGCGAGCAGTCGGCGACACGTCATGGGGGACCTCCGATTGGGGGAGGCGACCACCCCCGAACCCTGGATGGCGCGTGTCCCCGTCGATCCCATTGCCGCCAGCCGGCCGCAATTGTGACACCGCGCACAAAACGAGAAGAAGACAGGCGCCCCCGACTGGTCACGGGTGTGGCGCGGCCGGCGCCGCCGCCGGCCGGGCCGGCGAGCCCGTCAGTGGCAGGCGATGGGATCGCCCTGCGACTGCGCTTCGCCTCCGTCGCAGTCGACGGACGGATCCGGCGTGCAGAAGAATTGGCTGACCAGGTAGTGGTGCATGATGCCGCACCCGGGGCCGTCGAACCCGTAGCCGTAATAGAGGCAGCTGTCGGCGAAGCAGATGCCGGTGGTGGACGAACAGAGGCCGGCCGCGCTGGGGCCTTCGGGGCAGGTCGAAACCGGCGTGTTGCACTCGGTCTCCTGACCGCTGCAATCGTAATCGTAGGCCGAACAATTATTGAGGTTGGACGAACAGGTATTGGACCCAGGGTGGACGGTGGAATCTTTATCGCAACAGTCGGTCTTGTCCGCCACGTATCCGGTTGGTTGCGTGCAAGCCTGGTTGGTGGTTCCGGGGTCGCCGAACCCGTCGCCGTCGAAGTCCCGGTACCAGGTCGGCTTGGCCTGGCACGATCCGTTCACGCAGCAGTTGGAGCTGGGGCAGCACGTGCTGCCGCACGCGGGTGACGTGCTGGGGCAGGTGCAGCTGTTCTGAGTGCAGACTTTGCCGCCTGAGCAATCACTGTTCGTGAGGCACTGGACGCAGGTGCCGGACGAGCAGTGGGTGCCCGAGGCGCAGGCGTTGCACCCGCCGCAGTGCGCGTCGGTGTTGGTCGCGACGCAGGCGCCGCTGCAAAGCGCCGGGGCGGTCGAGGGACAGCCGCAGCTGGCGGTGCCGGTGCAGACCTGGCCGCCGGTGCACGTCTGGGTGGTCGCGCCCAAGCAACTGCCGCTGCCGTTGCATTTGCCGCTCACGTAAGCGGTCGTGGTGCTCATGCAGCCGGTCGAGCCGCACGCCACCGTCGCGGCAGGGAACACGCAGCTCGGGCTGCTGCCGTCGCAAACGCCCCCGCAGGTGCCGGACCCGGCGCAGGGCGTGCGGGCGGTCTTCACGTTGGCGCAGGTCCCGGTCGAGCACGACTGGCACTGCCCGCCGCACTGCGAATTGCAGCAGACGCCGTCCACGCACAGACCGCTCAGGCATTGGGTGCCGTCGCTGCCGCAGGCGGTGCCGTTGGCCTTGAGCGGCGTGCACTTCTTGGTGCTGGCGTCGCAGTAGTTGTTGCCGGTGCAATCGGCGGCCGCGCTGCAGGTCGTGCGGCAGCCGCTGGCGGGATCGCAGACGGCGCCGCCGCAGGCGGTCTGGGCGGCGGCATTGCAGACGCCGTTGCTGCACGTGCGCGCCGCCAGGTAGTTGCCGCCGCTGCAGGTGGCGGCCGCGCACACCGTCGAGCTCGACCACTTTTCACACTGGCCGGCCCCGTTGCAGTTGCCGTCCTGGCCGCAGGTCGACTTGTCCGCGGCCGTGCATCGCGAGTCCGGCATGCCGGCGGTGATGAACGCGCAGGTTCCGCTGGTGCCGCCGGTCTTGGCCGCCAGGCAGGAGAGGCAGGTGCCGCTGCAGGCGGTGTTGCAGCAGACGCCTTCGACGCAGGCGCCGCTGGTGCACTCGTTGCCCACGCTGCAGGCCGTCCCGTTGCCCTTCTTGGACGTGCACTTGCTGGCGGTCTTGTCGCAGTAGGCGGCGGAGCCGCAGTCCGTGTCGGCGATGCAGCTCATCTTGCACCCGTCCGTCGTGCAGGCGTTCTGGCCGCAGTCGACGGCGGTCCCGGCGGCGCACGTGCCGGCGCCGTCACACGTCTTGCCGGGCGCGAACGTCGACCCGGAACAGCTGGCCGACCCGCAGGCGGTGCCGCTGGCCGCCAGATGACATGCGCCCTTGCCGTCGCAGGTGCCGTCCTTGCCGCACGCGTTCGTGGTGTCAGCCGCGCAATCGTTGTGCGGATCCTGACCCAGTTGCACGGGCGAACACATGCCGTCGGCCTGCCCGGTGCTGGCCTTGAGGCAGGCCGTGCAGGCGCCGGTGCAGGCCTTGTCGCAGCAGACCTGGTCGGGCGAACAGAACCCCGAGCCGCACTCGGCGGCGGCGGCGCAGGTCGTGCCGAGGGCTTTCGTCACCTTGCACGTTCCGTTGCTGCAATATTGCCCGGCGGCGCAGGGCGCCGTGGCCGAGCAGGGCGCCGCGCAGCCCGTCGACGCGCAGGGATAGGTGCCGCAATCGGCGGGCGTCGGCGTCATGCACGCTCCGGCCCCGTCGCATTTTCCGGCGGCCTGGAAGGTGTGGGAGTCCGTGCAGGTGCTTTGGCCGCACGCCTGCCCCGACCCGACGTTCCGGCACTGGCCCGTGCCATCACACGTGCCGTCGTGGCCGCACGGTGTGGTCGTGGTTTCGTCCGTGCAAGCGCCGCGCGAGCTGGCGCCGGCCATCACGTTGCCGCAGGTCCCGTCGGTGCCCCCGGTGAACGTCGCGGCGCAGGCCCGGCATTGTCCCGAGCAGGCCTCGTTGCAGCAGACGCCGTCCCGGCAGAATCCCGATTCGCAGTCGCCGTCGGCCCCGCAGGCCTTTCCGTTGGCCTGCTTCCCGGTCACGACCACGCTGTTTTCGTCGTCGCCCGTTCCGCCGCCGTCGGCCCCGGCGTCGCCGTGCGATTGCGAGGGTGCGTCGGTCTTTGCGTCGGTCTTGTTCTTCGCGTCCTGGCCGGCGTCCTTGGCAGGAGTCATGCCGCCGTCGCTACAAACTCTGGTCCCGGCCATGATCATCAAGGCGCTGCTCGCCTTGAGCGTCATTCCCGCCTTCACCGGTCCCACATTGGTCAACTTTCCAGAGCCGACCTGGCAGCCGGCGCTGTCGTACGCCACGGCGTCGATCTCGATCGAGGCGGCGCTGAGGGGCATGTAGTAGCCGAACTGAAAAGACTTCAGCGTGGTCGCAAGATGGCGCGACGGCGCGCTCGGCGGGCTCTTCACGGTGAAGTCGAAGCTCGCCGTTGCCAGGCTGTCGGGGACGTTCACGGTGAAAACGACCAAGGCCTGGTCGGGGTCCTTCTTGCAGCCACCCACGGCCGCCGCCAGCGCGAGGACACCCATCACCACGAACGAGCGAAGCTTCAGCATCTTTTCCTCACGTCGAGTCCGGTCGTTCAATGCGGGCACGCGGCGCCGCTCGGGCAAGGCGGCACCACGCCGCTCTGCGAGCGCGTCGCGACGTACACCCCCACGGCCCCACCGACCACCACCACCGCCAGCGCGGTCCAGAACCACCAGCGGCCGGTGATCGATCCCTCCTCGGCGGCGGGCGGCTCCGTCGCGCCCTGCTGGGTCAGCACGGCGCCGGGCGCCTCCGTCGAGGCCGCCGGCGGCGGGGCCGCGGGTTGCAGGTCCACCGCTCCGGGCGCTGCCGCCGGCGCCGTCGCGGTGGAATGCCCGGCCGGATGGGCGCTCTCGGCGGGCGGTTGCGTGGCGGCCGCTTCGTGCTGCCGCTTCTGCAGCTGCTCCATCTCTGCGATGAAGCCCTCCACCTCGGCGCGCTCGGCCGGTTTGACGTGTCCGCGCCGCAGGTAGTCACGGAACGAGTTGATGGCCTTTTCCGGCTGCTCGAGCTCCTGATAACAGCGCCCGATGTTGCGCAGGTAGACCGGATCGCCCTTCTCGGCGAAGAGGGTCACGTAAATGTCGAGCGCTCCCTGGTAGTCGCCACGGGCGAATTGCGCCCGCCCCTGGATTTCCCGCTGATCCAGCTGCTCCTTGTGAGAGGCGGAGGTCTTCGGTTTCCGCGCGAGCGCGTGAGGTGCTGAGAGTCCCAAGACCGCCAGCGCGGCCAGCAGCTGCATCCTTGCCTTCATCGTCCCCCGTGTCCTGTCCAACGTCACCTTCAGCGCCGTATTCCTGCCAGGCGGCTGGCGGCGCGGCGGATGGTAGCCGATTTTCGCAAAATGAAAGTCGCCATCCAGACCCGTCCGGCGCGGAGACGGAACCCCCGGTGCCGGTCGACGCTCTTGTCGCGCGGCAATGGGCGCCGAGCCGCGTCGTGGACGTGGGCGCGGCAACGTCGTGACGGGCGGCGGCCGGCGAAACCGAACCTGGAAGGCCCGGAAACGCATGTTAGTGTGGAGCGCGGATGGATCCGCCGGGGGGCCGTTTCGACCAGGATGACGGGCGCGATCCGCTGCTGGGTCTCGTCGTGGCGAACCACCGCGTCCTGGCCCGGGTCGGGCAGGGCGGGATGGGCACCGTCTACCTGGCGCAGCACACCGTGCTGGGGCGAAAAGCGGCCATCAAGGTGCTGCAGCCCGAGTTTTCGAACAACCGCGACCTGGTGGGGCGGTTCTTCAACGAGGCGCGCGCGACCGCCCAGCTACGTTATCGCGGCTTCGTCGAGATCTTCGACTCGGGGGTGCTGCCCGACGGCAGCGCCTACCTGGTGATGGAGTATCTGCGCGGCGTCAACCTGGCCGCGTCGATCGAATGGCGGCGCACGCTGGCGGTGGACCAGACGCTGGCCGTGCTGCGCGAGGTCGCCGGCAGCATCACCTACGCCCACAAGCACGGCATCGTCCACCGCGATCTCAAGCCCGACAACATCTTCGTCGCCGTCGACCGGGACGAGGCGTCGGGGCGCGACCGGGCGACGATCAAGGTGCTCGACTTCGGGATCGCCAAGCTGAGCGGCATGGCGGCGGGCGCCGGCGACGGGTCGTCGCGGACGCGGACCGGGTCGCTGTTGGGGACGCCGCTTTACATGTCGCCGGAGCAGTGCCGGGGCTCCGGGCAGGTGGACCACCGCACGGACATCTATTCACTCGGCTGCATCGCCTATCACGCGCTGACCGGGCAGCCCCCGTTCGCGTTCGAGGGCTTCGGCGAGATCATCGCCGCGCACCTGAACCGCCCGCCCGAGCCGCTGCGCATCCGCGCGCCGGCGGTGCCCGAGGCGGTGGAGCTTTTCGTGCTGGCGCTGCTGGCCAAGGACCCCGGCGAGCGGCCGCAGACGATGCAGGACGTGATGGCGGGGCTGGATCAGCTGGCGCCGGCGCTCCCGGGCGCCGCGCCCGAGATGCTGGCCTTGGTGCCGCCGGCGGCGCTGGTCGAAGAGGCCGTTCCGTTCGCGCCGCCGGTCGGTCCGCGCGTCGCGACCACGCCGATGCCGAACGCCAGTCCGCCGTCGATGCTGGCGCCGCTTCCGTCGGGCAAGAGCGGCGAGACGCGGCGGCTGCCCACGGGCGCCGGGCTGCCGGGCGGCCACCGCTCGGTCAGCACCCTGGGCGGCGCGGCCACGGCGATGGACGACGGCTTGCCGGTGCCGCGGCTGCGGGGAGGCGGGCGGGGCCGAACCATCGGCGTGGCGGTGGCGGTCGGCGGGGCCCTGGTCATCGGGCTGGTGTTAGCGTTCGGCGGGTTCGGCGGGTCCCGAACGCAGCGGAACATGAAACGCGGCGAGAGCGCGCCGGTGGCGGTCGAGCCCAGCGGCAGCGCGGAGCCGTCTCCGGCGGCGGCGGCGCGGCCTGCCGATTGGGCGGCTGGCGGGGCTCAGCGGCCCGAGGCCAGCGAGCACCCGACGGGAGTGCCCGGAACCACTTCGCTCGGCAACGTCCAGCCCGGGGAGCGCGCCGTCGAGCCGGAGCCGACGACCGTGGTCGTACGGATCTCGTCGGCTCCGGCCGGCGCTTCGATCGTCGAGGCCAAGAGCGGAAAAGCCCTCGGCGAGACGCCCTTCCAGGGCAAGTTCCCCCGCCGCGACCGCGCGATCGAGCTGCTGGTCCGAAAGCCCGGCTTTCACACGAAGAAGCTGGCCGTGGCCCTGGATCGCGACGCGAGCCTGACCGTGACGCTGGAGCGAGCGGCGGCGGTGAGGGCGCCCGCCGACGAAGATTCTGACGACCGTCGGAAGTTGTGAACCCGCTGGCGCCGGCACGCGGGCCTGAAACGAACGGGGTCAGTCGCTGAACGGGTGCCCGCGGCGGCGTTCGTAAGCGCGCAGGTACAGGTCTTCGTAGGCGGCGGCGGCGCGATTCCAGGAGTTGTCCTGCTGCATGGCGCGGCGGCGCATGGTCTGGATGTGGGCGGGCCGGTCGAACCAGGTCGAGACCGCCCATCCGATGGTGTTGGCCAGCGACTCGGGATGAAGGTCGGTGAACATGAAGCCGGTCCCACCGGCCGTCCGCTCGTCGTAGTTCTGGACGGTGTCGACCAGGCCGCCGGTGGCGCGCACGACCGGCAGCGTGCCGTAGCGAAGGCTGTACATCTGGTTGAGGCCGCACGGCTCGAAGCGTGACGGCATCAGGAAGAAGTCGGCGCCGGCTTCGATCCGGTGGGCGCGCCCGTTGTCGAACCGCAGCCAGGCCCGAAATCGATCGCCGCGCTGCGAGTCCGCCCAGGCGAAGAATCGCTCGGCGTCCTGGTCGCCGGTGCCGAGCAGCACGATCTGCACGTCCCAGGACAAGATGCGATCCAGCGCGTGCGCCAGGACGTCGAAGCCTTTTTGCGACGTGAGCCGCCCGATCACGCCGAACACCGGCACGTCCGGGCGCACGGCGAACCCCGCTTCTTTTTGAAGGGCGGCCTTGCAGGCGGCCTTGCCGGCGAGGTCGTCCACCGAGAACGTCGCCGGCAGGTGGCGGTCCTTGGCCGGGTTCCACTCGTCGGTGTCGATTCCGTTCAGGATGCCGAAGAGGTCGCCGCTGCGGCCGCTCAGCACGCCGTCGAGACCGTTGCCGTAGGCGCCGGTCTGGATCTCGCGCGCGTAGGTGGGGCTGACGGTCGAGAGCAGTGTGCTGTGATAGAGCGCGCCCTTGGTGAGGTTCATGGAGCCGAAATGTTCCAGCTCGCCCGGGTGGTAGTGCTCGCGCCCGAGGCCGGTGATGAACACGGCGTTGCCGTCGAAGACGCCCTGATAGGCCAGGTTGTGGATCGAGTAGATGGTCGCCGAGCCGTGCAGCGGCTGCATCCATTCGACGGTGTTGACGTAGACCGGGATGAGGGCCGTCTGCCAGTCGTTGCAGTGGATGACGTCCGGGATGAACCCCAGCGCCTTGCAGATCTCCAGCGCGCCGCGCGACAGGAACGTGAACCGTTCCAGGTTGTCGCTGTAGCCGTCGCCGGGCGGGCCGTACAGATACGGGCGATCGAAGTAGCGGTTGAACTCCAGGCAATAAAGCGGCACGTCGCTGTCGGGCAGGTGGCCGGTGCGGACCCGCGCCCGCGCGCCGCCCCACCACATCGGAACGGTCAGCAGTCCGTCTAGGATCTCGAAGTCGTTCCAGGGCATCCCCGCGTAGAGCGGCATGACCACCCGCACGTCGACGCCGCGCGCGCGAAGGGCCTTCGGAAGCGCTCCCGCGACGTCAGCCAGACCGCCGGTCTTGGCGAACGGGGCGCACTCGGATGCGACGAAGAGGACCTTTAAAATGGCGCGGGCCCGGACCAGACGCTAGCTGGCGTAGATATGGTAGTCGATCTGCGGAAAGATGTTGTTCCGCGCCTCGACGTCGGCCAACCAGCGCTCGTTCACCTTGTCCGTCCGAACGTCGTCGTAGATCTTGTTGAATTGCAGGATGTGCTGGTTGATGCGCTTGGTGGCGTACGGCACCGTCGTGCCCGTGCGCATGATGAACGTCCAGTCGCTGGACTGGGCCAGCATCAACTCGCGCGCGGCCTGATTCAGCGCGCGCGTGGTCAGCGGGTCGGCCAACGGGTGGCGCCGCGCCAGCTCCACCATCCGCTCGCCCGCCACGTGCAGGTGGCGATACGTCCAGGCGTTGGTCTCGTTAATCCAGTAGTCGTTGTAGCCTTTGAAGCCCCACGACGAGGCGCAGGGCGTGGCGACCTGGTTGGTGTCGTGCCAGTCCAGGTAGTCGCCCGGCGTGACGGTCAGGACGTCCTGCTGGTCGTAGTGGAACTGGCGGAACACGTCGCCCAGGAAGATCGGCCCCTCGTACCACCAGTGGCCGTAAAGCTCGGCGTCGTACGGGCTGACGACGAGCGGCGGCCGGTCCATGTGCGCGCGCAGGTGGCGCACCTGCTTTTCGCGATTGCCGCGGAAGTGCGAGGCGTGCAAGCCAGCTTTGCCGCGCGCGATGTCCGGGTCGTAGACCCACTTGTCGTGCAGCTGGTTGTGCGTGATGGCGTGGTACTTGATGCCGGTGTAGATGCGGTGCCCTTCCGGGTGGATGTAGGGCTTGATGTAGTCCATCGGCAGGTCGAAGCCGATGTCCCGATAGAAGTCGCGGTAGTGCTTGTCGCCCGGGTAACCTTCCTGGGCGCTCCAGACCTGCTCGGACGATTCGATGTCACGGCCGAACGCCGCCACGCCCGACGGGCAGTACACCGGCGCGTGGACGCCGTACACCGGCCGGCGGTCGGCGAACAGGATGCCGTGCGTGTCGACGAAGAAGTAGCGGACGGCGGCCTCGCGCAACAGCTCGTCGACGCCGGGCACGTAGCCGCACTCGCCCAGCCACATCCCCTTGGGGCGCTGGCCGAAGTGCTTTTCGTACAGGTCGGCCGCCACGTGCACCTGCGCGCGGATGGTCGCCCAGTTGCGGTCCATGGCCGGGAAGAAGGCGTGCGTGGCCGTCGAGGTGATGACCTCGACGCGGCCGGCCTCCTGCAGCATCCGGAAGGCGCGCACCAGATCGCCCTCGTGGCAGCGCCAGGTGTGGCGCAACGAGCGGAAGCGCTCCGCGTACATGTACGCCAGGCGCTGGTAGTGCGGCTCGGGCCGCGTCCGGTCGATCTCTTTTTCGGCCAGCTCGATCAGCTTGTCGAGGTGCTCGGCGTACCGGAGCTTCAGCAGGTCGTCGGTCAGCATCGTGATGAGCGGCGCCGACAGCGAGACCGTGCAGCGGAACGGGACGTGGTCCGCGATGAGACCCTCGAACGTCTGAATCAGCGGCAGATACGTGCCGGTGATGGCCTCGTAGAGCCACTGCTCTTCCATCACCGTCGGATCTTCCGGGTGACGGACGAACGGAAGGTGCGCGTGCAGCACCAGCGCGAAGTAACCGGTCGCCATCCTCAGCCCTCGCTCGATTTGCCGGGCGACGTATCGTACATGGGCAGCGGGTAGTCCGACGACGACGACGGCGTGCCCAGGCGCCCCTCGCCGCCGAACATGTTTTCGCTGGCGCCCAGCGCGCGCTCGCTGGCGCCCAGCATCCGCTCGCTGCCGCCGCCCAGCTTTTGCTCGCTGGCTCCGGCGTACAGCTGTTCGCTGGCGCCACCGGCGATCCGCTCGCTGGAGCCGCGGAACATGCGTTCGGTGGCTCCGGCGTACATGAGCTCGCTGGCGCCGCGCATGCGGCGTTCGGTGGCCCCGCTGAACATCAGCTCGCTGGCGCCGCCGAGGCGCGTCTCGCTGGCGCCCATCATCCACAGCTCGCTGGCCCCCCCCAGGAGGAGCTCGCTGGAGCCTAGCCAGGCCCGCTCGCTGCCGCCGAGGGCCATCCACTCCGAGCTGCCGGGCGCGAGCGCACCCGTGAAGGTTCCGTACTTTTCGGTCCCGCCGCTCACGGCGATCTGGCGCCGGTACTCCCACGTGCCCAGGATCCGGCGCTGCGCGCGCGCGCCGATGCCGCGGATCACCACCTGCCAAGGCCCGTACACGATGTGCACGCGGCCGTGCTCGGTCCGGACCGACATCTCGCCGCCGTCGTGCACCTCGACGCTCGACGGGACGTCGAGCGGGTAGGTGAACGGCCCGGCCTCCCATTCGCTGCGCAGCAGCGGGCCCATCCATTCGGAGCGGGTCAGCTCGCCGGTCCAGGTGGTGCCGGCCGCTTCTTGCCACTCCCAGCGCCGGCCGAACACGCGATGACCGACGGGAACGGGGAAGCCCTGGTCCCCCTTCCATTCACTCCAGTCGCCCCAGGCGCCAAAGCCGCCGCCGCCCGGCTCACCCGCGCCCGGACCAGGCGCGCCCCCGCCATACCCGGCGTCGCCACCGCCCGCGGCGCTGGCCTGGGCCACGTATCCGGGCATGACGTTCCCGGCGCGAACCGTGAGCCACTCGACCGCTCCGCCGGCCGCCGGCTCGCGGCGCGGAAAGTCGACCCGCCCCGAGCGCGCGATCTTGACGAAGTACCCCTCGTCCGATTTCAGTCCGACCTCGACGCAGGCGCTGGAGGTCGGCTTGTTGATCGTGAAGAACCACTGCCGGTCGTGGCGTTCGATCCGCTGGTCGAAGTAGCTGTGCGCGTTGGTGCCGTCGAACAGGCGCCCGGTGATGTCGTAGACGCGCAGGTTCAACCAGGAGCCGTCGCCGCCCCGGCCCAGCGCCTTGCGTGCCGTCGCGAACCCCTCGTCGGTGACTTCCCAGTAGACGTACAGCCGCTCGGGATCGACGACCATGGCCGTGACCCGGTTGCGGCCGTAGCCCCAGGGGATGTTCTGGGGCATCGGTTCGCTCTCGACGTCCGGCCCCAGGTCGAACTTGCTGGGGAGCGCGGTCGGTCCATTTTCCGGGATGTCCGGCTCGCCGCCGTCGGCCTTGCGGGCCCGCGCCTCGGGCGCCGATTCCGACCGCGCGATGGCGGCGCGCAGACCGTCGAAGGCGACCTTCACGCGGCCGACCAGCTCTTCTTTCACCAGCTTGGAAACGCCGGTCAGCCCCAGCGTCTGGGCGCAGTCCAAGAGCTGTTTTCGCGTGGCCTGCTCGAAGAGCTCGTCGGCCGTGAAGGAGGGCAGGCGGGCGTTCGGCCTTTGCCCCACGATCACGAGGATCTGCGACGCGAGCTCGGCTTCTGATGTCATGTGCGGCGGCATGAAGGTGGAACGCCCACAGCTTAATCGCTGGATCCTCGGATGGGGTGAAAAAGTTGGGTCAAACGAGATTCGGATTTTCCCTGACATACCGGAAACAACGGAGGCTTGGCTTGGCCTGAGGCCGCGACGCTGCTACAGAACCGGCATGTCCCAACACAAAGCGACCGTGAGCTGGAAGTCGGACAACGAAACCTTCCTGCAGGGGAAGTTCACGCGCATCCACACCTGGACGTTCGACGGCGGCGCGGTGGTCCAGGCGTCGGCCTCGCCCTCCGTGGTGCCGGCGCCCTGGTCCAGCACCGCCGCCGTCGATCCCGAAGAGGCCTTCGTCGCCTCGGTGTCGAGCTGCCACATGCTGACCTTCCTCTATGAGGCGCGCAAGGCGGGCTTCCGCATCGATGCATACGACGACGAAGCGGTCGGCGAGCTGACCAAGAACGAAAAGGGCGTCCCCTGGATCAGCAAGATCGTGCTGCATCCGCGCATCGTCTACGGCGGCGACAAGCGCCCCACGCCCGACGACGAGGCGCAGCTGCACCACAAGGCCCACGAGGGCTGCTTCATCGCGCAGTCGGTCAAGACCGACGTCACCGTCGGCTGATCCCGAGTCGTTCAACTTGCGGTTCGCTCGAAGGCGGGCCGGATTGTCGGCCGCCGTCCGCTCGACCGAACGGCGGTGCGGCTAATACGCCGAGGGCTTGCGCAGGACGACCTGCGCCAGCTGCCAGTTGGCGGGCGCGCTGTCGCGGGCGCCGGCCGCCAGTTCATCCAGCGACGCGCCGAGCGCGTTCAACTCGGCGGCGGGCACCGTCGCCGCGACGAA
>JAICYS010000270.1 GCA_025934105.1 Myxococcota bacterium
CAAAGGCCTCAAGACCTACTACGAGGAGTTCCACAAGCTCCGCTACACGAACGACGCCATCAAGGCGGCGGTGGAGCTCTCCGCCCGCTACATCACCGACCGCAAGCTGCCGGACAAGGCGATCGACATCATCGACGAGGCGGGCGCCTCGCAGATGCTGCTGCCGGAAGCCAAGCGGAAGAAGACCATCGGGCTGAAGGAGGTGGAGAGCGTGGTCGCCAAGATCGCGCGCATTCCGCCCAAGTCGGTCTCGAAGTCCGACACCGAGGCCCTCAAGCAGCTGGAGACCGACCTCAAGCGCGCGGTCTACGGCCAGGACGACGCCATCGAGCAGCTCTCGGCGGCCATGAAGATGGCTCGCGCCGGGCTGCGCGACCCCAACAAGCCGATTGGCTGCTACCTGTTCACCGGCCCGACCGGCACCGGCAAGACCGAGACGGCGCGCCAGCTCGCCGGCACGCTCGGCATCGAGCTGCTGCGCTTCGACATGAGCGAGTACATGGAGCGCCACACGGTGAGCCGCCTGATCGGCGCGCCCCCCGGCTACGTGGGCTTCGACCAGGGCGGCCTGTTGACCGACGCCGTCGACCAGCATCCGCACGCGGTGGTGCTGCTGGACGAGATCGAGAAGGCCCACCCGGACGTCTACAACATCCTCCTGCAGGTGATGGACCACGGCCAGCTCACCGACTCCAACGGCAAGAAGATCGACTTCCGCAACGTGGTCCTGATCATGACCACCAACGCCGGCGCGACCGACGCCCAGCGCAACTCGATCGGCTTCGGCCGCGGCAAGGCCGACGACGAGGTCGACGAGGCGCTGAAGCGCCTGTTCACGCCGGAGTTCCGCAACCGCCTGGACGCCATCGTCCACTTCCAGGCGCTGACGCCGGAGATCATCCGCCAGGTGGTGCTGAAGTTCGTCATGCAGCTGGAGGCCCAGCTCGCCGACCGCCACGTGACCATCGAGACCTCGGAGGAGGCCACCGACTGGCTCGCCAAGAACGGCTTCGACGAGCTCTATGGCGCCCGCCCGCTGGCCCGCGTCATCCAGGAGCACATCAAGAAGCCGCTCGCCGACGAGATCCTGTTCGGCCGGCTGACCAAGGGCGGCCACGTCTGCGTGGTGCTCCGGGACGGCAAGCTCGACTTCGACATCGAGGGCCGCGACCGCGAGCCCGGCGCCCCGATCGTCGAGAAGCCCTCCGAGGACGCCGCCGAGCCGGCGACGGTCGAGCCGTAACCCCTGCCCTCAGCCTGCGCGGCGCAGCGCGGCCGCTGCGGCGGAGGGCCGGTCGGACCTGACCTTCTCGAGCCAGTCGTCCACCATGGCGCGTTGGCGGACCGCCGAGATGCGGCTCACGCCAAGCACAACCTGCACGCCGATCCCATCGACGAGGGCGATCATGGCTTCCGCGGCCTCCCGTGCGTCGACGCTGGCGGCGACGTCGCCCTCCTGCTGCGCCCGGAGGATGATCGTCCGCAGCCGGCCGCGCCACTCGGCATAGCGCAGCCGCATCACGCGGGCGACGTCGTCGTCGTAGCTGGAGCGCTCCCAGTAGGCGAGCCAGATGCGCCAGTAGCCGCGCGTCTCGGCCGTCAGCGGCAGCGCCAGGGCGATTACCCTGCGGATCGCCTCCATTGCGGGACGCGCGCGCTCGGCTCGCTCCATGCGCTCGCGGACCAGTCGCGCCGAAAGCTCCGAGGCTTCGATGAGCAGCTGGTCCTTGGAGTTGAAATAGTGGGTCAGCGCGCCGGTGGTGAAGCCCGCCTCGGCCGCCACGGCGCGCACCGTCAGGCCGGCCATGCCGTCGCGCATGATCACCCGCAGCGCGGCGGCTGCGAAGCTCTCCCGGCGTTCGGCGTGGTCGACAGCTCTCGCCATCCTGGTCTGTTCCCGTCGGGCGCTCGGCCGCTGGTCTTGACGTGTCGCGCCTGACGACGCAACCCCCGATCGAGGCCGTGCCGGCCGGCCTCTGTGACATAACGACCGTTACGTGTCTCTTTCCATGTACAGAACGTGTGTTATGTTTGGCGCGTCAAGAGATCGGAAGGCGCGGCCCTTCTCGGCGGCTTCCGGAACAAAGCGGGGGAAACCATGCGTCGCTCGACGAGAGCCGTTCTGCTGTGCGCGTCCGCCGTCGCCGGTCTGTGGGCCAGCCAAGCCATGGCGGCTGCGCCGAAACAGGAAGGCAACACCATTGAACAGCTGATCGTCACCGCTCAGAAGCGCGAGGAGAGCGCCCAGGACGTGCCGATCGCGCTGACGGCGCTGTCCGGCGACAGCCTGCAGCGGCAGGGCGTCATCGGCTTCCAGGACCTGACCACGCGGGTGCCCTCGCTGCGCTTCGGGGCCGGGGTCACCGGTGGCGAGAACGTCGTCACCCTGCGCGGGATCGGCAGCCAGAACACCACCGCCGGCGGCGACTCTCCGGTGGCTTACAACCTCGACGGCGTCTACCTGGCGCGCACCACCTCGCTGGATCCGGAATTCTTCGACATCGACCGCGTCGAGGTGCTGCGCGGGCCCCAGGGCACGCTCTACGGCCGCAACTCGGTGGGCGGCTCGGTCAACGTCATCACCAAGCATCCGACCGACGTGCTGGGCGGCCACCTCGACGCCCTGTTCGGCAACTACGCCGCCCAGACCTATCGCGGCTGGGTGAACGCGCCGCTCTACCAGAGCGGCGACACCAAGGTCCTGGCCCGGCTGGACGTGGTGCGCGCACAGCACGATCCCTACCAGAAGAACCTGTTCAACGGGCCCGGTGCGCCGCACAACGGCGACGCCCAGGATTTCTGGCTGGTGCGCGGGGAGCTCGATTTCCGCTTCAACGACAAGGCCGATCTCCTGCTGATCGGCTCGAACACCTGGAACGGCGATCCGGCAGCCACCAAGACCCAGTGGTGGGAAGCGCCCGGCCGCTTTGTCGGGGCGCAGCCGTTCCTGACCGACCCGCGCGAAATTCGCAAGAACTCGCCCGAGAACTACGGCAACAACGTCTACTATGCCTCGGCGACCTTCACCTACGACCTGGGGTTCGCCGACTTCACCTCGGTGACCGGGTTCTCGGCCGCCAAGTGGAAGGCCGCCAGCGACGCCGACGGCTCGGAGCTGACCATCGCGCTCAACCCGTTCTGGACGATGCGCCAGTTCCAGGATTCCGAAGAGCTGAGGCTGACCTCCACGCCGTCGCAGAACCCCCTGTCCTGGATCGTCGGCGGCTTCTTCTTCCGCGAGAAGACGCACCAGGACTTCCTGTTCATCGACACCGGCTTGAACGACCCGGCGGCGCTGTTCGACACCTTCGTGTTCCGCAACGGGGGCGACTTCAACACCACCTCCTGGGCGCCGTTCGGCCAGGTCGACTACGACCTCGCCAAGACCTCGATGGCCGTGCCGGTCACCCTGACGCTCGGCCTGCGCTACACGCACGACGAGAAGCAGGGCGCCGACTTCCTGAATTTCACCCTGCCGCTGGTCGGGCTGTCCTTTCCCCAGGCCAAGCAGTTCGATCGCAGCTGGACCCAGACCACCGGTAAGGTCGGGATCTCCTACAAGCCGTCGGACCGGCTGATGCTCTACGCCAACGCTTCCAAGGGTTACCTCTCGGGCGGCGGGCTGGTGGGCAACTTCCCCGGCATCTACCAGCCGGAGAAGGTCAACGCCTATGAGGCGGGCTTCAAGTCGACGCTGATGGACCACCGCCTGCAGTTCAACGGCGCGATCTACCGCGAAGAGATCAAGGACATGCAGGTGTTCGTGCAGGACATCACCGGCTCGCGCATCGACAACGCCGGGCGGGCGCACATCAACGGGCTGGAGCTGGAGGCGATCGCCACCCCGGTCGACGGCCTGCGGCTCAACGCCAACGCCACCTTCACCGACGCCAAGTACGACCAGTACGTCACGATCAACAACCGCTTCTCCGGGCCTGCGCCGGGCTGCGATCCGGTGACCCGTCTCTGCGACTTCGCCGGCCACCGGCTGGTGCAGACGCCGCGCTACACCTTCGACGTCGGCGGCCAGTACGCCTGGCGGACCGGGTGGGGCGAGGTCACGCCGCGGATCGATGTGTTCACCTCGGGCGACCTGTTCTTCCTGTCGGCCAATTCGCCGCTCGAGCGGCAGAAGGCGTACACCCTGGTCGACGCCAACGTGACCTGGCGCTCGCCGGACGGCCGGTTCACGGTGGAGGTGTTCGGCCGCAACCTCGGCGACGAGGACGTGATCTCGAACGACGGGCTGCAGTCGAACACCATCGGCATGGGGTTCGCGCCGGACAACCTCGCCTACTATCCGCCGCGCACCTATGGGGTGCGGCTGGGCGTGGACTTCTGAGGCGAGGGCGCGATGAGCGACGACGGCTGGAAGCTGACGAGCCTCTACCACACGGTGGTCAACTGCCGTGACCTCGACGCTTCCGTGGCCTTCTACCGCCTGCTCGGCTTCGAGGTGCTGAACGACCGCCGCAACGTGGTCTGGCCGGACTTCGTGGCCTCGATCTTCGGCATGCGGCGGGCCAAGGGCCGCGGCGTCCTGATGGTGCTGCCCTCCGATCCGGACGGGCCGATGATCGACCTGATCGACTGGCTCGAACCGAAGGCCCGCTTTCCCGACCCGGCGCACGCCTCCGAGGAGGTGCCGCGGATCATCGCCTTCCGCACCCGCAACGTCCATCAGGCGCATCGCGAGCTCTCGGCCAAGGGCGTGCGCTTCACGCGCGACGTCTTCGAGCCGGAGGAGGACCTCGGCCTGGTCGGCTCCTGCTGCTGTTATGATCCCAACGGCAATCTCATCGAGCTTATCGAGTTGCAGGCGGGCGTGCGCCACTCCCGCGCCAACGAGGCGCTGGGCGAGACGCCATGAGGCGTTTCTTCGATCCCAGCTGCGCCTGCTGCGGCGGCGGCCTGGTGCTGGCGGACCCGCGCCAGGCCACGCATCCGCAGTCGATGAGCGAAGCCGAGCTCAAGGCGCTGTTCGAGCAGGTCTCCACCTGGGGCCGCTGGGGCCCCGACGATGAGCGCGGCGCGCTCAACCACATCGGCTCCCCGGAGATCGTGCGGGCGGCGGGCCTGGTGCGCGAGGGCCGCACCGTCAGCCTGTCGCGCAACTTCCCGACGCACCCCGGCCCGGAGAACCCCTGGCCCGCCCAGCACCACATGGTGATCGCCGGCGACGATCCCTGCATCCCCGGCATGGACGGGTTGGAGACGGTCACCGACTACATCGGCATCGCCTTCCACGGCATGGCCTCCAGCCATATCGACGCCCTGTGCCACGTGTTCGCCCAGGGGCGGATGTACAACGGCCATCCGGCCGCCGATGTGAAGAGCACGGGCGCGCGCCGCAACAGCATCATGGCCCTCAAGGACGGCGTGGTCGGCCGCGGCGTGCTGCTCGACGTGCCCCGGGCGCTCGGCGTCGACTTCTGCGATCCGGCCCGCATGGTCGGCGTTGGCGAGCTTGAGGCGGCGGAGGCGGCGCATGGAGTCCGGGTGGGCAAGGGCGACCTGCTGATGATCCGGCTCGGCCGCGATGTCCGCCGCGCCAGCGCCGGCGACCAGGTCGTCCCGGGCCTCGATCCGCGCGTCTGCGGATGGCTGCACGAGCGCGAGGTGGCGGTGCTGGGCGGCGACGGCGTGCACGACCCGATCCCGCCGGGGCAGGTTCACCGCGACTGGGCCATGCCGATCCACATGCTTGCGCTCGCCGGCATGGGCCTGCACCTGCTGGACAACCTCGACCTCGAGCTCGCCGCGCGCGTCTGCGCCGAACTCGGCCGCTGGGAGTTCCAGCTCGTCATCGCGCCCCTTCGCATCGAAGGCGGCACCGGCTCGCCGTTGAATCCGATCGCCGTTTTCTGAGGCCGCATGTCACGCCCGCGCCCGATTTGCGCCCACCCGATACATAACAGCTGTTATGTCTTGCCCGGCAGGAGGAGCCGCCCATGAAGTTCGACGTGTTCTGCGAGATCCAGCGGGCCTTCCCCTGGAACGGCAAGGACGAGCAAGGCCTGTTCGCCGAGGTCCTGGCCCAGGCGCGCGCGGCCGAGGCGGCGGGCTTCGACATCTGGTGGGAGGTCGAGCACCACGGCGCGCCCGAGTTCAGCTACTCCTCGGCGCCCGAGGTGGTGCTGACCGCCATCGCCATGAGCACGCAGAGGCTTCGCGTCGGCCACGCCGGCGTGCTCGCCCCATTCCGGATCAACGCCCCCCTGCGCGTGGCCGAGCGCGGAGCGACCCTCGACCTCTTGTCCAACGGGCGGTTTGAGCTGGGGCTGGCCAAGTCCGGCGGCAAGGAATGGGAGACCTTCGGCGTCAATCCGGACACCGCCCGCGACCAGGTGCGCGACGCGATGCGGATGATCCCGCGGATGTGGACCGAGCGCGAGTTCGCCTTCAGGTCGGACGACTACGAAGTGCCGCCCCGCGAAGTCACGCCCAAGCCGCTGCAGAAGCCGCACCCGAGGCTGTGGCAGACCTGCGGCTCGCCGGACAGCTTCTACATGGCCGGCGAGCTGGGCGTCGGCGCGCTCGGCACGACCCTGCTGAGCCCCGTGGCCTTCCTGGGCCAGATGCTGCGCGAGCACGACCGCGGCCTGGCGGATTGCAAGGCGCCCGCGGGCAAGGTGATCAATCCGCAGAAGGGCGTCTTCACCTTCGTCCACGTGGCCGAGGATCGCGCCGCGGCGATCCGCAACGGCGCCGCCTGGTCGGCCCTCTGGTATGTCAACGCCGCGCCCACCGTGTTCAAGGTGCCGCGCCGCATCTGGTACGACATGATCAAGGCGGGGTTGCATCCGAACTCTGCGCGCGACACGGCCGCGACGCAGCTCGACCCGCACGAGGTCGATATCCAGCCGGACGACCCCGACGTGGTGAAGGTCCTGAAGCGCATGGCGGTGGGCGAGGAAATCAGCTTCGCGGAAGCCCACGACGTCCTGGAGCCGCTGGATTCGGTGGTGATCGGAGATCCGGACCAGTGCGTCAAGAAGCTGCTCGCCTACCGGGATATCGGCGCGGACCGGATGATGTGCCTGATGCAGTTCGGCGCGATCCCGCACGACGCCGTGCTGCGGAGCTTCGAGCTGGCCGGCCGCCACCTGGTGCCGGCGTTCGCCCGAGCGCCGGCGCCGGC
>JAICYS010000252.1 GCA_025934105.1 Myxococcota bacterium
GGCCGGCGCCGGCCGATCCGCCCCGGCCGCCGCCGGCCGATCCGCCCTGGCCGCTGGAGGCCTGGCCGGCCGATCCGCCCTGGGCGGTGCCGGCGGCCGAACCACCTTGTCCGTCTGGTGGTGCTCCGCCGCCGGAGCTACAGCCGACGACGGCCAGCGCGTAAATCAACCCCGGTGCGACGCGAAGCCAAGAAAGACGCAGCACGCCTCCATCGTACACGTTCGCGCCCGGCACCGAGCCGGCCGCTGCGCGCGCGGGCTGGCCGGTGCTCGCCGGCCGCGAACGCCGCCTGCCCCGGCGAGCACGCCGGGCAGTCGCGGGACGCCGCCGGAGACTCACCGGCGGACGAAATGCCCGTCAGGGCTGCGGTCAGGCTCGGGCTACGCCCTCGGCCGGCTAGTCAGCCGCCGTCCGCCGCAACGAACGGGAGGGCGGCGGTGCACTAGGTGCCCTTGCCCGGCTCGCGCGTGACCGGGGTCGGCCCCTGGGGCGGGCCGGCCGGGAAGACGTCGCCGGCGGGCGGCGTCTGCGGGACGCCGATGACCTTTTCGCGCCAGAAGGCGCCCACGCCGCCCTGGACCGCCGTCGAGATGGTGCCGCGCGACATTAGCTCTTCTTTGTCCAGGATGCCGTCGGTGCGCCGGGTGGTCGGCTTGGCGTGATCCAGCGAGTCCATGCGGATGGCGTCGCACGGGCAGGCCTCGGCGCACAGGCCGCAGACCACGCAGCGCAGCTCGTCGATCTCGAAGACCCGCGGCCGCTTCTCGATCCGGCCGTCGGGCGCCTCTTCAGGCACGATGGTGATGCAGTGGGCGGGGCACACGGTCGGGCACATCATGCAGGCGACGCAGCGGACGTGGCCGTCCTCGCGCAGCATCAGGCGGTGCAGGCCCCGGTTGCGCGCCGGGTACTTCTTCTTCTCGTCCGGGTATTCCATCGTGACGATGTCCGTCTTCTTCCGCAACCCGGCCACGTTGCCGAAGAAGTTCTTCACGAAGTGCCGGAAGGTGACCCCCAGCCCCTCCGCGATGGCGGGCAGATACGCCTGTTGCGCCAGGCTTCCGGGGCGGTTGACGACTTTGACTCCGACGGCCATCTGGTCCTCTCGCTGAAAGTTACGACTGCGCCGCGCCGATCTCGACGACCGCCGCCAGCGTCTGGAAACCGATCGCCCGAAAATCCATCCTGCGTCAGCCTCGCGAACCGGCGAAGCGGAGCTGGACCGGCAGGTAGCGCCGCCCCCATTCCGCGTCCTTCATGAACGGCAGCTTGGTCTTGGCTTCAGTGAACACCGACTTCGCGTCCGCGAACTCCATGCTGGCGCCCAGGATCCGCGCCACGTGCGACAGGATCTCCCAGCCGGGCAGGGCGTCGCCCGCGGGCGGCACGGCGGCACGCACCCGCTGGACCATGCCCAGGCGGTTGGTGAACGTCCCGTCGGCTTCCGCCCACTCGGCCAGCGGCAGCGCCACCTGCGCCGCGCCGGCGACCGCGTCGCGGTGGGTCCCGATCACGACCAGCGTCTTCAGCTTGTCGAGCGGCAGGGCCCCCGGCTTGCCGTCGGGCGGCAGCACGCCGTGCGTGCCCACCACCAGCAGCGTGGTCACCGCGCCCGACTTGATGTCGTTGGCCAGGTCCAGCAGCGTGCGCAGCCGTCCCGCGCCGATCGCCATCGCGCCGGCGGTGTTCGGGTTCTTGTCGGCGCTGACCAGGATGTCGTCGCTCCACCCCTGGTCCTGACCGGAGAGGTAGGCCTTGCCCAGCCCCAGGTGCTCGAAGGTCAGCTTGGCCAGCGCGTAGAGGTCCTCGTTGGTGGACTGGGCGCTCATCACCACGCCCACCTCGGCCGGGTTGGCGTCGAGGGCGCCCCGCAGCAGGCGGCCGGCGTCGGCCAGCGCGCGATCCCACTCGACCGGCAGCCCGCCCGACGTCGGCGCGGCCAGCCGGTCCTGGTGGACGGGCTTGTAGGTGAAGCGCCCCTCGTCGCACATCCAGTGCTTGTTGACGGCGGGGTTGAGGCGCGGCACCAGGCGGTAGATCTTCCCGCGCGAGTGATGGACCTCGACGCTGCAGCCGGTCGCGCAGCCCGGGCAGACCGACGGGGTCGTCGACAGCTCCCAGACCCGCATCGCGAACCGGAAATCCTTCGAGGTCAACGCGCCGACCGGACAGACGTCGACGGTGTTGAGCGAGTAGGGGTTGTCCAGCCGGTGTCCGGGCGCGGTGGTCAGCACCTCGTGATCTCCCCGCTGCGCCATTTCGAGCTGGTGGTTCTTGGCCACCTCGTCGCAGACGCGGATGCAGCGCGTGCAGAGGATGCAGCGCTCCTGGTCGAGGACGATGTGCGGCCCGAGGTCGACGACCTTGTCCTTCTTGACCTTGACGCCGTCGTTGCGGGCCAGCTTGGCGTCCCAATCGAAGTACTGCTTTTGCAACAGGCACTCGCCGGCCTTGTCGCAGATCGGGCAGTCGATCGGGTGGTTGACCAGCGTGAACTCGAGCATCTGCCGCCGGACGTCCAGCGCGCGCGGCGAGCGCGTGAGGACCTCCATCTTGTCGGCCACCGGCGTGTAGCAGGAGGGGACCGGCTTGGGCTGCCCCTTCACGTCGACCAGGCACTGCCGGCAAACGGCCGGCGAGGTGAGCCCGGCGTGGTAGCAGAAGAACGGCACGTCGGAGCCGTTCTGGTTGCAGGCCTCGATCAGCATCGTCCCCTTGGGAACGGTGACGGACTTGCCGTCGATGATCAGGGTGACCGTGTCGGGCGCCGCCGGCGCCTGGGTGGTCGGGTTGGCGTTGGGAGGCGGGGGCGTGTTGGGCGTTGCGGTCATCGGTCGCACTCTCCGCCGATCATGTTGATCATGCCGAAGGTCGGGACGACGTCGGCGATGAACAGGCCGGGCAGCACCTTGCCCAGCACCGCCGTGGCCGGGAAGCAGGGCGGGCGCACCCGGCACTTCCAGGGCCGGCCGGTCCCGTCGGCCACGATGTAGAAGCCCAGCTCGCCGTTACCGGCCTCGGTGTACGAATAGATCTCGCCCGGCGGCACGTGAATGCCGTCCATGATCAGCTTGAAGTGGGCGATCATCGCTTCGATGGTGTTGTACGTCTCGCTCTTGGGCGGCAGCGAAACGCGCGGATCGGGGTGCAGGAAGCGGCCGGGCGGGATCTGCGCCAGCGCCTGCTCGATGATCCGCATCGACTGCACGATCTCCTCGACGCGCACCGCGTACCGGTCGAAGTTGTCGCCGACCGAGCCGATCGGCACGTCGAAGTCGAAGCGATCGTAGACCAGGTACGGGTGGTCCTTGCGGACGTCGTAGGCCAGCCCCGTCGAGCGTCCGACCGGGCCGGTGATGCCCCAGGAGATCGCGTCCTCCTTGGTGATGATCCCGATCCCGTCCATCCGGTCGCGGAAGATCCGGTTGCGGTCCAGCAGCTTGCTGATCTCGACCATCACGTCGCGCACGCGGGCCAGCACGTCCAGCAGCTTTTGGCCCCACTCTTCGGGCATGTCGGCCACCACGCCGCCGATGCGCATGTACGAGACGGTCAGACGGGCGCCGCAGATCTCCTCGAGCAGCTCGAAGATCCACTCGCGCGCCTTGAGCGCGTAGAGGAACACGGTGAAGGCGCCCAGCTCCATCGCGCTGGCGCCGAGGCAGGTCAGGTGATCGGTGATGCGCGACGCCTCGCCGACGATGACGCGGATGTACTGGGCGCGCTCGGGCAGCGTGTCGGCGATGCCCAGCAGCTTCTCGACCGCCATCGCGTAGCCGATGTTGTTGAGCATCGGCGAGATGTAGTTGAGGCGGTCGGTGTACGGGAAGATCTGCGTCCAGGTCGCGCTCTCCGATTCCTTCTCGAAGCAGCGGTGCAGGTAGCCGATCTGGATGTCGGCGCTGGAGATCTTCTCGCCCTCGACCTCCAGCACCATGCGCACGGTGCCGTGCATGGCGGGGTGCGACGGGCCCATGTTCAAGGGAACGGGCTCGGTGGGAAGATCGGGGACCTCCAGCTCGTCGGCGTCCTGAAACCCGAGCACCACCCGCCGCGTCGGCGGGACCAGGTCCGAATCGTGATCGTGTGAGTCGCTCATTCGTGCGTCCCTGCTTGCCGGCGCACCAGCGGCTGCCGTTTCTCTTTCGGGTAGTCCTTGCGCAGCGGGTGCCCGACGAACTCCGGGTACATCAGGATGCGGCGCAGGTCCGGGTGTCCTTTGAACCGCACGCCGTAAAGGTAGTAGGCCTCGCGCTCGAACCAGTTGGCGCCTGCCCAGATCGGGACCAGCGAGTCGATCGACGGATCCTCTTCGGGCACGGCGCTGTAGAGCCGCAGGCGGTGCTTGTGGCTGACCGAGTAGAGGTGCAGCACCACGTCGAAGCGCGGCGCGTCCTCGGGCCAGGTGCGGAGCCCCAGCCGATCGACGGCGGTGAGGTCGATGAACATCTCCAACTTGGTCGTCGGGTCGTCGCGCAGGAACTTGGCGACCGCCGACCAGGACTCACGCTTGACGCGGGCCCACTCGTTGCCCAGGTTGCTGCCGACCTCGATGAGCTCGCCCCCGGCGAACTGCGCGGTCAGGCGATCCAGAACGATCTGCGCCATCGGCTACTTGCCCTCTTGTTTGGTCGCGGCCGGTCCCAACTCGAAGCCCATTTGATCCTTCCGCCGGGATCACTCCCAGCCGACTGCCCGCTTCCGCCAGACGTAGGCCAGGGCGACGATCAGGACCAGCATGAACACCAGGATCTCGCCGATCCCGAAGAATGAGATCCCGCCCGAGCAGACGCCGTTCACGACCGACCCGGTGCAGGAGAGCTCGCGGTATTTCAACGCCCAGGGGTAGAGGAACGCCGTCTCGATGTCGAACACCAGGAACACGATGGCGACCTGGTAGAACTTCACCTCGAAGCGCGCCCGCGGGCTGCCGATGACCTCGGACCCGCATTCGTACGGGTAATCTTTGGCCGCGCTCGGCCGCGAGGGGCCGAGGTACTTGGCGGCTGCGGTGAGCGCCAGCGCCAAGCCGACCCCCGCCAGGATCATGAGCGCTGCAGACAGATAATCTGATGTCATGGTGGCCGCCGTGGGAAGAGCGAATGCGACGCCGCGATTTATAGAGGTTGCGTGGACGACAGTCAATCAACTCAAGAGGATAGAGGCGCGGCGGCGAAAGCCGCGTTGGCGAAGCTTGGCTTTGGCCCGCGGAGCCGTCGCGGCAGGTGCCAGGAACCCTCCCCGAGTTCCTGGGTGAGCGCGGCGCTGGCGAAGCTTGGCTTTGCCCCGCGGAGCCGTCGCGGCAGGTGCCGGGGATCCTCTCAGGGTTCGTCTCTAATAGAGGGACCCTCTCAGGGTTCGTCTCTAATAGCAGGGTGTTTGACTTGGCGCTCGGGGATTTCTATATCTAGACGCCCCATGCGCAGACGCTCATCGTCGGTCTTCCTGATCGGGGCGATCGCGGTCGGCGTCGGCTCGTCGGCCTGTGCCAAGTCGTCGGCTCAGCCCCCCGCGCCCGCCGTCTCGCCCGGCAACGCCAGCCCCGCCGCCAAGGACAAGGCCCCCCCGGGCGTCGACATCTCGAAGCTGGATGACTTCGGCAGGAAGGTGTTCTTCCGCATCGGCAACAACGAGGCCTCCATCTGCGGCGAGGGGCAGAGCTTGCTGGCGTCGGCCAACGCCGCCAAGGGCGGCTGCGCGCGCTCGGTGAATGCGCTCCGGTACGTGGCCCGGCTGGTCGACCAGGGGTACACCGACTCCGAGGTCGACGAGGCCATCGCCAAGCGCTACCGGCCCATCGCGCCCAAGAAGATCGACGTCTCGGACGCCCCGATGAAGGGCAATCCGAACGGCCGCGTCACGCTGATCGAGTTCGCGGACTACGAGTGCCCGCACTGCAAGCGGTTCCAGCCGGTGCTGCGGCAGGTTTTGGACGAGTTCCCCAACGACGTGAAGCTTTACTTCAAGCACTACCCGCTGCCCCAGCACAGCAACGCGCGGCTGGCCGCCGAGGGCGCGGTGGCCGCCCAGAAGCAGGGGAAGTTCTGGCAGTACCAGGACAAGCTCTGGGAGCATCAAGACGACCTCAGTCCCGCCGAGATCGAGAAGGTGGCCAAGGAGACCGGCCTGGATCTGGCCAAGTTCCGCAAGGACCTGGCCTCCGACGCGGTCAAGGCCAAGGTCAGCAAGGACCACGACGAGGGGGCGGCGATCGGCCTGCAGGCCACGCCGACCCTCTATATCGACGGCCGCGAGTACACCGATTCGCGCGACGCGGACAGCCTGCGCGACTGGATCAAGGACGAGCTGGCCAAGTGAAGCGCGCGGCCCCGATGCGGCTCCTGCTGGCGCTGGCCGTGTTCGGGTGCGCGACCGCCGGTGAAAGCGCCGGGGGGGCGGGGCAGGGGACCATCGGCGCGCCGCTGCCGCCGCTGAAGGTCGATGGGCTTTCCGGAAAGACCATCGACGTCGCCAGCTATCGTGGCCGCGTCCTGCTGCTGGACGTCTGGGCCTCGTGGTGCGGCCCCTGCAAGCAGGAGCTGCCGGTCCTCAACGACATGGCCCGGCGCCTCAAGAGCCAGGGCATCGAAATCCTGGCGGTCTCCGTCGACCAGGAGCGAGCCAACGTCGACAAGTTCCTGCGGGCCCAGGGGGGGCGCTGGTCGCTGACGGTGGCCCACGACCCGCGCGGCGAGATCGCGGAGCTGCTTCAGCCCGACCGGATGCCCACCTCGTACGTGGTCGATCGGGCCGGCATCGTCCGTTACGTGAACGCCGGCTTCGTGCCCGAGGACGCGCCCACCATCGAGCAGCGCCTCCGCGAAGTCGCGGGCAAATAAGCTCACGATTTTGTCGCTGGCTTCAGGGAAGCCACCTGGGTGACGATCGTTGGATGCGATCGATGCCTGGCATGCCCGTGGCGGCCCTTCGGGTCGGAGCCCTCTTGCTGGCGCTGGCCGGGTGGCCGGCGACGGCCAGCGCTTCGCCGCCGGCGGCGGGCGGGCAGCTCCGGCAGGCCCAGCGCGACGCGGCCGAGGGGCGGCGCCTCCTGCGCGAAGGGCGCTACGACGAGGCTTTGTTCCGGCTGAATTCGGCCTACGCCGCCGAACCGACCGGCGAGACGTTGATGGCCATCGGCGAGGCGCAACGGGGCGGCGGCCGCACTCTGGAAGCCTATGCCTCGTACGAGAGGGTGCTGCACGACCACGCCGTGGAGTTGAGCATCGAGCAGAGGCAGGCGGTCCAAAGCGCGCTGGCAGAGCTGGGAGCCAAGACCGGGACGCTGAGGCTGGCCATCGATCGCGACGCGAACGCGGCCGTCGACGGTGACATGATCCCGCCCGCGGCGCGCGGCCAACCCATCCGGCTGCTGATCGGCGCGCACCGGGTGGCCGTCACGAAGGCCGGCGCGGCCGCGGCCGTCTACGACGTGATCATTCATCGCGGGAAAGAAGCGGAGGTGCCGCCGCCCGCGGTCTCCGCGGCGCCTGCCGCGCCGGTTGCGGCCGCGGTCGTCCCGGCCGCGCCGCCGCCAGCTCTGGCCCCCGTCGAGCAGCCAGCGCCGGCGCCGGGGGGCGTCGCCGGGGCGCCGGCCTCGCC
>JAICYS010000370.1 GCA_025934105.1 Myxococcota bacterium
GAAGACCTCGTAGGGCTGCGCCCCCGACAGGAACTTCCCGTTGACGAAGAAGGCCGGCGTGCCGTGCGCGCCGATCTTGGCGCCGGCCGCCGCGTCGGCCTCGATGGCCGCCTTGCCCTTCTGCGCGTCCAGGGCCGCGTCGAACTTCTTCATGTTGAGGCCCAGCTCCTGCGCGTACTTGTCGAACGTGGCCCGGTCCTCGTGCTGCTGGTCGGCGAACAGCTTGTCGTGCATCTCCCAGAACTTGCCCTGCTCGCCGGCGGCGCGGGCCGCGATGGCGGAGGGCAGCGCGTTCGGGTGGAACGGCAGCGGCAGGTCGCGCCACACCACGCGGACCTTGCCCTTGTACGCGTCCATCACCTTGGCGATGGTCGGCTCGACGCGGCCGCAGAACGGGCACTGGAAGTCCGACCACTGCACGATCGTGACCGGCGCGTCCTTGGCGCCCTTCATCGGCGCGCCCTTGATCTCGGCGCGGTAGCGGGTGTTGGGGTCGGGCTCACCCGCGCGGGCCGGCGGGGGCGGCGGGGCGGCGGCCTTCTCGAGGCCGTTCTGCGTGAGCGCGGCGTAGACCTGCCCGCGCGGCGTCCCGGAGGCGATCTTCGCGTCGGCCTTCTTGATCTCCTCGTCGACGACGCTCTTGAAGGCTTCCAGCGGCTGCGCCCCGCGGAAGTTGCGCCCGTTGATGAAGAAGTTGGGCGTGCCGCGCGCGCCGAACTTCTCGGCCTCGGCCATGTCGCGCTTGATGCGGTCCTTGCCCGACTGCTTGTCCATCGACTCCTTGTACTTGCCCATGTTGAGGCCGATTTCCTGGGCGTACTTGTCGAGGTCCGCGCGCTCGAGGTGCTGCTGGTTGGTGAACAGCTTGTCGTGCATCTCCCAGAACTTGCCCTGCTCGCGGGCGGCCTCGGCGGCCAGGGCGGCCGGCATGGCGTTCTGGTGGAAGGGCAGCGGGTTGTGCTTGTAGGCCAGCTCGACGTCGTTGCTGTACTGCTTGAGCAGCGTGTTGACGGTCTCGTGCGCGCGGCCGCAGTAGGGGCACTGAAAGTCGGAGTATTCGATGATGGTGACCTTGGGCTGCTTGCTGCCGCGGGTCGGCGCATCACCGACGGGGATCTTGTAGACCTCGGTGCCGGCCCCGGGGCCCTTGGCGGCCTGGGCCTGCGCCTGGCCGCCGGTCTTCGCGCCCCGCATGAAGGCGGCGTAGACCATGCCCGGGGCTGTCCCCTGGGCGATCAGCTTGTTGGCGCGCTGGATCTCGTCGTCGATGACCTTCTTGAACTCTTCGTAGGGCTGCGCGCCCTGGATGTTGCGCCCGTCGACGTAGAAGTTCGGCGTCCCCTGCACGCCCACCTGCTTGGCGACGGCCAGGTCGGCGTCGATCTTCTTCTTGCCCGAGTGCGAATCCAGCGCGGCCTTGAACTTGTTCATGTCGAGGCCGATCTGCTGGGCGTACTTCTCGAGATCGGGGCGCGTCAGGTTCTGCTGATTCGCGAACAGCTTGTCGTGCATCTCCCAGAACTTCCCCTGCGCCTCGGCCGCGACGGCCGCCTCGGCGGCGATCTCGGCGTTCTGGTGGAAGGGGAGCGGGTTGTGCATGAAGACCACCCGCACGTCGTTGGCGTAGTTCTTCTCGATCTGCTGCAGCGTGGGGATGACGCGGCCGCAGAACGGGCACTGGAAGTCGGAGAACTCGACGATCGTCACCTTGGCGTTCGTCGGCCCCCTGATCGGCCCCTCCAGCGGCACGCGGATGCGCTCGACGCCGTCGCCCGCGGAAGGCCCGCCGGCAGTGGCCGCCGCGTCGCCGTCCGACGAGCCGCTCTTGTCGCGCGTCGCCAGGCGGCCGAGTCCGTACCCGCCTCCCAGCAGCACCAATCCCAAGACCAATACTGTCCCTTTGTTCATGAGTCTCTCTCTCCGGTCGGAAACAACAGGCCGCGCGACGAAAATTCCCAGCGCGTGCGGGCGCGCGGCCCGCTCCTCACACGCGCGTGAAGCTGAACAACCCGAGGCGCCCGCTACGCGCGAGGCGGACGGTCGGGCGGCGCGAGAGCGCGCGCGGGCAGAGCTTGCGCGCGCGTGTCTTCCAGGCGCCGCGAGATGGCCGGGAACAGCGCCGGCAGCGCGGTGAGCGCGATCGGCTGGACGGTGAGCTTGGTGATCTGGCCGAAATCGGGCAGGCCGCCGCTGACGGTCTTGGCGCCGTGCGCCCGCCGCGCCGGCGAGGTGGGCGCCACCTGGCCGGCCGGCAGCTCGCTCTCCGGGTAGCGCGAGACGCGGTACCAGAGGTTCAGGACCGGCGCGTCGCTGCATTCGCCGCTGGCCAGCACCGCCGGGGGCTGGGGCGGCTCGGGGCAGTCGATCTCGGCCGGCGTGGCGTATTCGGCGGGCGCGTCGTCGCCGCGCCCGTCGGCAGCGAACGCCACCTGCGCGGCCGAGGCGCTGTCGCAGCTGGCCGGCCCGTCGGCGCACGTGACGCTGGCGGAAGGCGCCGCGGCGAGCGCGGTGGCGGCGAACGTGAAAGCGAGCGCGAGCATCGGCGGCGGGGGCCCTGCGAAACGGCTGGAAAGCTACTCCAGGTTGCTGGACCCAGCAAGGCGGACCGCGGTCATGTGGGTGTCCGAACCACCTCGAAGGGGCGCACCAGCGCGTGGCCGGGGAGCTGGCACTCCCAGACCGATCGGCCGGCAAATCCCACGAAGGGGATCGAGATGCGGGTGACTGTGCCCGGGTCGACCCGCACCGTGTCCTTCCAGCCGCTTTCGGCGGGGTCCGCGGGCAGCGCCCGGCCCGGCGCCAGCGACGGCGCGCGTTCGGCGACGCGGAACCGGAACCCGTGCAGGTGGAACGACAGCGTTCGCGCCGTCGGGTTGACGAGCGCCCACGCCTCGGTGGTGCCCAGCCGCGGGCGTTCCGTGATCGGATCGCTCCAGCGCGGGCCAGCCTCGGCCAGCGTCAGGGTCCGCGCCGCGGCGGCAGCGGCTGGGGCGGCGGGGATGTCGCGCAGCCGGCCGGGCAAGGGCGGCTGCCGGGGCGGCGCGCCGGGACTGACCCGGAACTGAGCCAGCTCGACGGGGCCGCTCTTCAACGCCAGCGCCGTGCCGGCCGCGCGTCCGAAGTCGGCCACCAGATCGGCGCGTTCGCCGGGGACCAGCCGCACGGTCTCGACCGGGACGGGCGCTCGCAGCAGCCCCTGGTCGCTGCCGATCAGGTGCAGCACGACCGGCGCGCCGAACGACAGCCGGTGCTCCTGCGCCGTCGACGACGCATTGACCACCCGCAACCGGTAGCGGCGCGGCTCGACCGCCACGAAGGGAAACAGCTTTCCGTTCACCAGGCGCGCGCGGCCCTCGGCCGTCTGCCCGTCGCGGAGCTGGCCGTCCTGGCCCAGCGCGCAGTCGGTCAGCACCAGCGGGATTTCGTGGGGCCCGGCTGGCAACCCCAGCGACGATTCGGCCGCGTCTCGCACCAGGAACAGGCCCAGCAGGCCCGCGTACTGGTTGGCGGCCGCCGCGCCGAGGGCGTCGTCGTGATACCAGAGCGTCGCGGCGTCCTGCTGGTTCGGATAGACGGTGGTCAACGACTGCCCGGGCGCGAGCGGCCGGTCGGGGACCCGTTCGTCGCCGGGCGGCACCAGCGCGCCGTGCACGTGCACGACCGCGCGGACGTCCCGGGCGCCGGGCTCCGCCGGCAGGAAGCGCTGTGACGGCAGCGCGTTGATCCACTCGATTTGCAGGGGCCGATCGCGGCGCGCCTCGATGGTCGGCGCGGGGAACGCCGCGCCGTACGTCCAGACCCGGGTGGGCGGCAGGTCCCGGTGGATCGCCACCGCGGCCTCGGTCATCAGCACGCGATGGAACGGAAGCTGGCGCTGCGGATCGCGCGGGTCGGGGCGGGTGCCCATCGGTTTCAACACCGGCGGAATCGGCAGCGGCTCGATGAAGCGCGCCAGCGTCTCGGGCCGCAGCGGC
>JAICYS010000338.1 GCA_025934105.1 Myxococcota bacterium
GGCGGGACCGCGGGCGCGGCGGCTTCGTCGGGCGGCGCAGCCGGCGCGGGCACCGGCTGCGCGCCCAGCTCCGGCGCGGGTCGATCGTTGCGAGGCGCGTTCTGAGCCAACGCACGCCCGCCGAGCGAGACCGCGACGACCAGAGCCAACACGAGGGGGCGCACCCCTTCGAATTAAGGATGAGCCGCCGCGATCACAAGGCCGGGCCCGCCCGAAAAGATCCGGGCCACACCCGGCGCGCCCGCCCGCCGGCGCTCAGGAATGCGAGCAGGTGGCCAGGGTGCAGCTGGGATCGCCGCCCGACTCCTGGTAGCAGCGATCCAGCGCGTCGTCCTCGACGTCGGACATGTTGTTGAGGCCGAACCCGCGCCAGGCGTCTTCGGTGACGGGATACTGGTCGCCGTAGGAATCTTCGGCGACGCAGGTGACCTGGCGGACGTTGTACCAGTCCCAGTAATAAGCGGGCCGCGCGAACGTCGGGTGCGCCCAGTGCCGCCACTGGTGAGCGCCGTATCGGACGACGGTCGGCCTGAGGACGCGCACGGCGTGCGGCCGGACCATCGCGCCGTGCGGGTGGGCGCCGCCGGGGTGCGGCTGCCAGCGCGGCGGCTCGGGGCGGCGCTCGGCGTTGCGGACCTGGGGCGGCGGCCCGCCGTGCCACTCCGGGCGTTGGTCAGCGTGCTGCTCGTGATGTTCTTCGTGGTGCTCGGCGCGTTGATCGTGGTGTTCTTGGTGTTCCTGGTGGCGATCTTCGTGATGATCTTCCGCGCGCGCGGCGGAGGCGGTCAGCCACACCAGGGACAGCAGCAACGTGGCGCTCAGTTTCATGGGCATTCTCCCGATTCGGTGGAGCCGCCAATTTAACCACGACCCGCAGCCCAAGACATTTATCGGTCCTCGTCGTCGGGCGGGATGTCGCCGCTTCGCTCGAGCGCGCGGTACAACGTCCGGCGGTCGATGCCCAGCTTTTCGGCGGCTTTCTTCTTGTTGCCGCCGCATTCGCCCAGCACCAGCTGAATGTATCGCCGTTCGAGCTCGCCCAGAGTCGGGCGGTCGGCGACGATCCCGGCGTCGCCGGCCGGAATGCCGCCGGCCACGCCCAGCGCCGCGCTGCCCCCGACTTCGGGCGGCAGGTCGGACGGCAGCACGACGTTGCCCTTGGCGACGGCCACCGCCCGCTCGATGGCGTTCTCCAACTCGCGGACGTTGCCGGGCCAGGCGTACCCGCTCAAGAGGCGCAGCGCCTCCTGCGACATCGCCGCCGCCTCACGCCGCTCGCGCCGCGCGGTCTTGCTGAGGAAGTGCGCCACCAGGCTGGGGATGTCTTCGCGCCGCTCGCGCAGCGGCGGCAGGCGAATGGTGACGACGTTGATGCGAAAGTAGAGGTCCTCGCGAAAGCGGCCGGTCTTCACCTCCGCCTCCAGGTCCTTGTTGGTGGCGCAGACCAGGCGCACGTCGACGCGGATGGATTCGGTGCCGCCCACCGGCCGCACCTCGCCGTCCTGCAGGGTGCGCAGGAGCTGGGCCTGCATCTTCGGCCCCATGTCGCCGATCTCGTCCAGGAACAGCGTGCCCCCGTTGGCGGTCTCGAACAGGCCCCGCTTGGCCGACACCGCCCCCGTGAACGCGCCCCGCGCGTGCCCGAACAGCTCGGACTCCAGCAGCGATTCAGTCAAGGCGGTGCAGTTGACCGGCACGAACGGCGCGTTGGCGCGCGGCGAGTGGGTGTGGATCGACCGCGCCACCAGCTCTTTCCCGGTGCCCGACTCACCCTCGACCAGCACCGTCGCGGTCGACCCGGCCACCCGCGCGACCAGCTTGTAGACCTCCAGCATGACCGTGCTCTTGCCGACGATGTCTTGAAGCTGCGTCTTGCCGTCGGCCGGGACCGTCTTCTGTTCGACCACCAGCCGCCGCCGCTCGATCGCGCGCGCCACCGTCAGCCGCAGCTCTTCGATGTTGAACGGCTTCGAGACGTAGTCGTAGGCGCCGCGCTGGATCGCCTCCATCGCGCCGGTCACGTCGCCGAAGGCGGTGATCAGGATGACCGGCGTGGCGGGCGCCTTGGCCGTGAACGCCGCCAGCACGTCCAGGCCGCTCGACCGCTCCATCCGCACGTCGGAGACGACCAGGTCGTAGCGCCCGTCGCCCGCCTGCGCGCGCTCGATGGCCTGCTCGCCGTCGTCGACCGCCTCGACGTCGTATCCCTCGCCGCGCAGGATCTCGCACAGCAGATCGCGCGCCACGCGGTCGTCTTCGGCCACCAGCACGCGGGTCGTGGCGCTCACGCGCGGCCTCCGCTCTGCGCGCGCCCCGGGCCGGTCCCCGGATCCGTCCGCAAGCGGGCGCGAATCTCGCCGCCCCCCGGGGCGGCGGGCGGTGGGCCGCTGCGGGGCAGCCGCACCGAGAACGTCGATCCCTCGCCGGGCGTGCTCTCGACCGAGATGCTGCCGCCCAGCGCCGCCGTGAGCTGGCGGCAGATGGCCAGGCCCAGCCCGGTCCCCTTGCCGCGACCCTTGGTCGTGTAGAACGGCTCGAAGATCCGGCGCAGATCGTCGGGCGCGATCCCGTGCCCGGTGTCGCGCACCGTGATGAGCACGTCGTCGCCCTGCGCGCGCGCCGCCACCTGGACCGCGCCGTCGCCGTCGACGGCGTCCAGCGCGTTCGAGACCAGGTTGACGGCGATCTGGCGCAGCAGCCCGGGGTCGGTCACCACCTCACCCACGGCCGGCTCGACCTCCGTGGTCATGCGCGCGCGCTTGTCCGGCGCCCCGCCGGCCACGACGTCGACCACCTCGTCGAGGAGCCGCGGCAGCGCGGTCGGCTGCCGCTCGGGCTCGAGCGGCCGGGTCGAGTCCAGGTAGTCGCGCACGATCTTGCTGATGCGTTCGATCTCGCGCGCCGACACGTCCAGCCGGTCCCGCAGGGGCGGCGGCAGATCGCGCTCGCGCAAGGCGAGCTGAATGTGCCCCGACACCGACGACAGCGGGGTGCCGATCTCGTGCGCCAGCTGCGCCGCCAGCTGCCCCAGCGTCGCCAGGCGGACCTTCGAGGCGTTCTCCAGGCGCATGTCGTTCAGCAGCCGGTTCACCTGGCCGAGCGCCATGTTCTTCTCGGACAGGTCGTGGGTCGCCTTTTCGATCTCGGCGGCCAGCCGCTGATTGAAGGCGCGGATCTGCGCGTCGGCTTGCGACAGCCGTTCCAGCATGCGGTTGAAACCTTGCGACAGGCGGCCGACTTCGTCCAGCGTGTCGACGGGGATTCGGCGCGACAGGTCGCCCCCCTCGACGTCGCGCATGGCCGCCGCCAGCACCTCCAGCGGCTTGCCGATCACCCGCTGCGTGATGAGACCCGACACCAGCGTCAGCCCGATCACGAACACCACCGCGAACACGATCGAGATCTGCTCTTCGGTCTTCAGCATCGCCTCGACCGGGCCCAGCGTCCACCGCATGTCCAGGGTGGCCTTCCAGGGCCCCTGCAGGTCGACCGGCAGCTCGATCGGCTCCTCGACCGATTCGCCGGCGGTGTGCTGGCGCGTGAACCCCAGCGGCTGGCGCACGAAGGGGGCGAAACGCGTGATCTCGGGGCGGTCGCCGCGCGGCGCGACGATGCGGCTCGAGGGGGTGCTGGCCTCGCGATAGACGTAAAGGTCGAGGCGCACGATGCGCGTGTGCCGGTTCAGGTAGCCGAGCAGCTTCTCTTCCAGGTCGCGGTCGTCGGCCTCGGGCGGGACGCTCTTCAGGTCCTCGACGATGTCGTGCGCCAGCTCCTCGGCGCTGGTCTGCTCGTCCTTGATGATCCGGTTGCGGGTCAGGAACATGCGCCCCCAGGACGCCACGCCCACGGTCACGGCGACGCTGACCGCGATCAGCCAGATTTTGGTCCGGATGGTCACCGCTCCGGTAATCTACCTCGTAATTCATGCCGGAACGCGGGGTGCCCGAGGCTTTCCTGTTCGATCTGGACGGAACGCTGGTCGACAGCGAGCGCGAAAACGTCGAGTCGGTGGTGCTGGCGCTGCGCCGTTACGGCGCCGAGATGACCGACGACGAGCGCGGGTTCGTCATCGGTCACTCGTGGAACGAGATCTACGCGATGGTGACGCGCAACCACGCGCTGGCGGTCCCCATGCGCGAGTTGATCGACGCCGCCGTGGAAGAGAAAGACGCGCTCCTGGCCAAGAGCGGGCATCGCGCGCTGCCGGGCGCCGTCGCGCTGGTGCGGCGGTTGGCCGCGCGCTCGAAGCTGGCCGTCGTGTCGGGCGCCAGCGGCAAGGAGGTGCGGGACGCGCTGGCGGGCATCGGCGTGCGCGACCTGTTCTCGGCCGTCGTGGCGGCCGAGGACTACGCCCACGGCAAGCCGTCGCCCGAGCCGTACCTCAAGGGGCTGGCGGCGGTGGGCGTGCCGGCCGGACGGACGGTGGTCCTCGAGGACGCGACGCCCGGCATCCTGGCGGCGCGCGCAGCGGGGCTGCGCGTCATCGGCGTGGAGGCCGGCAACTTCGCCGGTTACGACCTGTCCGCCGCCGACGTCGTGGTGGCGACGCTGGATGACGTGACCGACGAGGTCTGCTCCCGGCTGGTGAGCTCGGAGGGCGTGCGGTAAGGCAACGGTGAGCGGCAGCAAACCATGCCCGACCACGCGCCGCCCGGAGGCGCAATCCAGTTCGCTCGACCGCCGGCCGACGCTCCGGCCCGCGCCTGCGCGGCCGTTTTTTCGGGGGCGCCCCTGCTGGTCGAGCGCGCCCGAA
>JAICYS010000155.1 GCA_025934105.1 Myxococcota bacterium
AGTTTCTGGTACTGACGCGTGATCGCGTTCCGAGGTTGCGTCAGGATCTGGACGAGGGCTGCCTTGTCGAGTTCGTGGAGCGTGCCGACGACGGGCAGCCGGCCGACGAACTCGGGACTGAGGCCGTACTTGATGAGGTCTTCGGGTTCGACCTGTTCGAGCGTCGTCCCGATGTCGCGACTGGTGACGGACTTCACGTCCGCTTTGAAGCCGAGCGTCTTCTTGCCCGTGCGCCGCTCGATCTGCTTTTCGAGTCCGACGAATGCGCCGCCGCAGATGAACAGGATGTTGGTGGTGTCGACCTGGAAGAACTCCTGGTGCGGATGCTTGCGGCCGCCCTGCGGCGGAACGTTGGCAACCGTGCCTTCGAGAATCTTCAGCAGCGCCTGCTGGACCCCTTCGCCGGAGACGTCGCGCGTGATGCTGGGGTTCTCGCCCTTGCGGGCGATCTTGTCGATCTCGTCGATGTAGACGATCCCGCGCTGCGCCTTCTCGATGTCGTGGTCGGCGTTCTGCAGCAGGTTGACGATGATGTTCTCGACGTCCTCGCCCACGTACCCGGCCTCCGTCAGGTTCGTGGCGTCCGCGATGGCGAAGGGGACGTTCAGGATCTTGGCCAGCGTCTGCGCCAGCAGCGTCTTGCCGCAACCGGTCGGGCCCAGCAGCAGGATGTTCGACTTGCCCAGCTCGACGTCCTCGGCGCCCACCTTGGCGTCGATGCGCTTGTAGTGGTTGTGGATGGCGACCGCCAGGATCTTCTTGGCGCGCTCCTGCCCGATGACGTAGTCGTCGAGGACGGTCTTGATCTCGGCCGGCTTGGGGACCGGAGCCAGTCCGAAGCTCTCCGACTCTTTCTCGATCTCCTCCGCGATGATGTCGTTGCAGAGGCCGATGCATTCGTCGCAGATGTAGACGGTCGGGCCCGCGATTAGCTTCTTGACCTCTTTCTGGCTCTTTCCGCAGAACGAGCAAGAGAGGTTCCCGTGGTCGTCACGCTTCCGCTCGGCAGGCACCTAGAAAACCATAGCACACGTCATGAGCGTCTGATCTGTGGTCGCTTGGCTCGGCGGCGGAGGCGCGCGAGCGCGGCCAGGATCAGCCAGCGCAGCGCGCCGGCGGCGGAGCCGTCAGCGGTCTGACAACGACAGCCTCCCCCCTGCTCGTCACCACGGTGAGCTCCGCCGCCGGGCTCGGCTGCGGGAGGGTCGTCCCGTCCAGTGCTTGACACGGGCCACGGCGGCCGGCATCCAGAGCCCCGCCACCGAAACCTCGGCCACGGTCAACGCCACTTTGCCGGTCACCCGGCCAGGGTACACCGATCCTAGACTTCGTAGTCGACGAGGCGCCGCTCGCTGCGGGCCTCCAGAATGAAGCCCTTCACGGCTTCGTGCTCGGGGTGGACCTGGTAGCCGTCGAGGGCGGCGCGTGATTCGAAGTCCGAGACCAGCACGACGTCGCCGGAGCTCTCTTGCCGGCTGAAATCCAGGCCGACCTCCAGCCGCAGCAGGCCCGGGATGCGCCCGCGCAGGGCTTCCAGCTTCTCTTTGATCGCGCGGGCGTTCTCGGCGGCCGACCGGCCGTGCGCCTCGGGCTTGAGGCGCCACAAGACGATGTGCTTGACCACGGCGCCCGGCTACTTGCCGGCGGTGGACGGCTTTTGGATCAGCACCTCGTCGATGATGCCGTACTCCTTGGCCTCGATGGCGCTCATGAAGTAGTCGCGCTCGGTGTCCTGCTTGATGCGCTCGATCGGCTGGCCGGTGTGCTTGACCAGCAGATCATTCAGACGATCGCGCGTCTTCAGGATCTCGCGCGCGTGGATGTCGATGTCGGTGGCCTGGCCCGAGAATCCGCCCAGCGGCTGGTGAATCAGGATGCTCGAGTGCGGCAGCGTGTACCGCTTGCCCTTGGTGCCAGCCGCCAGCAGGAACGAGCCCATCGACGCCGCCTGCCCCATGCAGAAGGTCGCCACGTCCGGGCGCACGTACTGCATGGTGTCGTAGATGGCCAGCCCCGCCGTGACCATGCCGCCCGGCGAGTTGATGTAGAGCATGATGTCCTTGTCCGGATCCTCGCTCTCGAGGAACAGGAGCTGGGCGATGATGATGTTCGCCACCTGATCGTCGACGGCCGTTCCCAGAAAGATGATCCGGTCCTTCAGCAGGCGCGAGAAGATGTCCCAGCCGCGCTCACCCCGGTGGGTCTGCTCGATGACGGTCGGAATGATGAAGTTCGAGATCGGGGGCGGCGGCACGTCGCGCATGGGCGGTTCCTTTCGGGCGTCTCCGGCTTTTACTTGGACTTGGAACGGGCTTCGCGCCGCGCTTCGTCGGGCGTCACGATCAGCGAGCCCTCGGACTTGGTCGGCGGATCTTCGTCGGTGATCTTAGCCTGCGAGATCAGCATATCAAGCGTCTTCTGTTCGCGGACCTGGGCCTCGATCTGCTGGATGCGCCCGTCCTTCTCGAAGTCGCCGCGCAGCTGCTTGACGCTCACGTTGCGGCTGGCGGCCAGCTCGGCGAGACGCTTCTGCAGATCGGCGTCCGTCGCGGTGATCCCTTCGCGCTCGGCGATGGCCTGCAACAGGATCGCGCCGCGCGCCTCTTCCTCCGCGTCGCCGCGCACCTCGCGCCGCATCCGCTCGTCGTCGAAGGCCTCGACGTCCATCCCCATCATCGACAGCTGGTTCTTGGTGCGGTTGACGATGGCCTGGGCGTAGCGATCGATCAGCGTCGGCGCGATCGGGAAGGTGTTGCGCTTGACGATCTCCTTGACCAGCGCGCGCTCGACCTCGCGCTTGATCCGCTGCTGCTCGGTCTCGACCAGCTTTTCGCGCACCTTCGCGCGCAGGCCCTCCAGCGTCTCGGCCTCGCCGGTGTCCTTGGCCAGCTCGTCGTCCAGCGCCGGGACCTGCTTCTCGCGCGCTTCCTTGATCGAGACCGTCAGCTTGACGTGCCGGCCGGCCAGCTCCGCCGGAATGCCTTCGGCCGGCAGCGTGTAGTCGACCTCGAAGGGCGTCTCGCCCGAGATCGGCTTGCCTTGCAGGCGGCTGGCCAGGCCGGGCAGCGGCCCACCCGCGTCGTCCTCCAGGTCGACCACCACCTCGCGGCGCTTGATCTTGTGCTCCCCCACCCGGCCGGAGAGCTCGGCGCGGACCAGGTCGTTGGCGCCCGTCTCGGTGCGGCCTTCCACCGGCTTGAACTGCGTCATCCGGCGGCGGTAGCCCTCGAGCGCCTGCTGGACCTCCTCGTCCGTCACCTTGGGCGGGCGGCGCGACACCGGCACGCCCGCGTAATCCTGCGGCGCCACCTGGGCGCGAACCTCGACCCGCGCCGAAAACTTGAAGGGTGACCCGGGTTTGATCTCGATCTCGGCCACCGCCGGCGGCGCCACCGGCTGGATCTGGTTCTCGCGAATGGCCTGGGTGATCGACCGCTCGACCAGCTCGCGGGCCACTTCGTCCTCGACCTGGCGGCGGTACATCTTTTCCAGCAGCGCGCGGGGCACCTTGCCGGGGCGGAAGCCGGGCAGCCGGACCCCCTTGCGCAGGCTGTCGTAGGCCTTGTCGAGCTTGGGAGCGACGTCGGTCCAGGGGAGCTCGAACTCCACCTTCTTTTCGACCGGGGACAGATCTTCGATCGTGATTTGCATCTTTTGGCGGGGGCTTGTCTACCCCCACCCCCCACGGCACGCAAGCGTTACCGAATCGGGCTTGCACGGGAGCGGCGCTTTGGTCAGCATAGTGACCCCGTCATGGGTCTCGCCGGATTCACGCTCGCCGATCGCTTGGGCGCCAAGTCGTCGCCCTGTTCCGTTCCTGGTTGCACGCGCACCTGGATCAGCATTGCCGGCGTAAAAGCCGCCAAGCTGGGCGGGCGCGGGGCGGCGGATCCGTCGGATCCGACGTCGTCGATGTGCGATCCCTGCCGCGAGCTGTTCGGCCGCGTCGCGGACGCGCAGCGTCCCTGCGATCGGCCGGGCTGCGACGGAACGTGGACCTGGACAGCCCTGGCGCAGCTCGAAGCGGCGGCCGCCAAGAAACCGGCGCCACGCGGGCTGTGCGCGAACTGCGAGGGGAAGCTGGGCGAGCTGGCCGACCAGTCGCTGCCCTGCGCCGTCGCCGGGTGCCACCGCACTGCGGTGTTCACGCGGCGGGCGCAGCTGATGGCCGGCGCGCCCGACGTCACGCCCGAACCGCCCGCCCTGCGGTGCGCGCAGTGCGAGGGCGTCTACCGCAAGCTGAAGGATCGGCCGGTCACCTGCGGGATCAACGGCTGCAAGAACAAGTGGATCTGGTCGGCCGACGAGCAGATCCAGGCCTACGCCGCCGGCCTCTCCAATGAGCCGCCGCGCCGGATGTGCGAGTCGTGCAAAGCCGAGTTCGGCGGGATCGCCGATCGACAGATCCGCTGCCGCACGTCGGGCTGCAAGAACACCTGGACCTGGGAGCGCGGCAACCAGCTGGACGAGTGCGTGGCCGGCAAGCCGGTCCCGAAGGCGGCGCGCCGGATGTGCGAGAGCTGCCTCAAGATCTACCAGTCGCTGAAGGACGTCGAGCGCCCCTGCCGGCGGTCGGGCTGCAAGCGGACCTGGCTCGACAAGCGCGGCGCGCAGCTGGCGCGGGCGGTCCGCGGCAAGAGCGGCGACCCCTATCCGCAATATTGCGAGGTCTGCGCCAAGGAGATGGGCGAGCTGGAGGATCGGCAGATCCCCTGCAAGACCGAAAACTGCGAGGGGACCTGGACCTGGACCAAGCAGGCCCAGCTGGCCGCGGGCGTTCGCCCCGAACCGAAGGTGCCCGACAAGGCCGAGGACAAGGCCGTGGAGGCAGTGGCCGAGAGCGCAGCCGGCGAGCAGCCGCCCGCCGAACAGCCGCCCGGCGAACTGGCGCCCACCGAGGCCGTCGAAGGCGTGGTTCCCGAGGCGTCCGACCTCGCGACGCGGGCGCCGGCGGCCGGCCATCAGAAGCGCTCGCGCAACCGCAAGAAGCGCCGGCGCGAGATCCGCCCGCCCGAGCGGCGCTGCCAGTCCTGCATCGATTTCCTCAAGGACAAAAAGACGGTGGAGATCCCGTGCAAGCAGTGCGGGACGCCGATCTACTGGCCGCCCGAGAGCCAGCTTCAGACCCACCTCGGCGCCTGGGCCGAGCCGTCGCTGTGCGGCGCTTGCAAGCGCGACGTGACGGAGGCGGCGCGCGCGGCCGAGCGCGAGGCTCTGCGCGCGGCGGCCTCGGCGGCGCAGCCCCACGCGCCGGTGGTCGAGCCGGCCGCCGAAACGCCGCCTCCGGACGCGCCGGAAACCGAAGCCGATTCCGCGCCCCAGGTCTGACGTCTGATCAGCCGCCGGCCAGCGCGCGGGCCAGCGGGTAGTCGGCGGGCAACAGCTCCAGGTCGGCGAGGCGCGCCGCCTCGACCCAGGCGATCTCGGCGACGTCCACCGCGCGGGGCTGGCCGGCGACGATGCGCGCCTCGTAGACCAGCATGTAGAGGTCGAACTCGGGATAGGCGTGAAACACGACTTCGTGGACGCGCCCCACGGCCACCTCGCAGCCCAGCTCTTCGCGCACCTCGCGCGCCAGCGCGTCGGTCGGGGCTTCGCCCGGCTCGACTTTGCCGCCTGGAAACTCCCACAGGTTGGGCATCGGCTGATCGGCGCGGCGGCGCGACATCAGGATCCTCGTTCCATCGCGCACCAGCGCCGCCACCACCAGCTTGCGCGCGCGCACGGCGTCAGCTCACGCGCGAGTCGGCGGGACCGGCGGCCGGCGGGGCGGCGGTCGGATCGCGCCCGCTGGCCGTCCGATCGATGAGCGCCATCAGGTCCTCCAGCCGAAACGGCTTCTGAATCACGGCCGCCACCGACTCTTCCAGGAACCGCCGGGCGTCGCTGGAGAACGCGCCCCCGGTGACGAACACGAACCGCTCGGCCAGGGGCGGGATTCGCAGGCGCACCGCCGCGTGCAGCTCCATCCCCGACATGTCGGGCATCTGCAGGTCGCACAAGATGACGTCGAAGTTCGGGTCGCGCTCGAGCAGCCGCAGCGCCTCGTGGCCGCCGAGCGCGGTCGTCAACTCGTGCGCGTCGCCGATCATCCGGCGGTAAGCCTTGAGCAGCAGCGCCTCGTCGTCCACCGCCAGCACGCGGCGGCGCGGATAGCCGCGCACCGGGGCGGCGGGCGGCGCCGCCGACGCGGCCGGCATCGTCCCGGCGGTCAGATCGTCGGCGGGGAGCCGCACGCGGAACGTCGCCCCCTCCCCGGGCCGGGTGTCGACCAGGATCTCGCCCCCCAGCGCCCGCACGATCCCCAGCGAGATCGGCAGCCCCAGGCCCGTCCCCATCCCGCGTGGCTTGGTCGTGAAGAACGATTCGAAGATGCGCGGCAGGAGCTCTGGGGGGATGCCCGGGCCGTTGTCGCCGACCTCGACGATCACGTCGGGGCCGTCGTCGAAGCTGCGCACGCGCACCAGGTTGCGCCTGGACTGCGCCTCGTCCAGCGCCTGCGCGGCGTTCAAGATGAGATTCAGGAACACCTGCCCGAGGCGCGCGCCGCTGGCGCGGACGCAGCGCGAGGCCTTGAGGTCGCGCTCGACGCGTGCCCGGTATTTCAGCTCGTTGCGCAGCATGCCCAGCGTCGACTCGATGGCCAGGTTCACGTTGACGGGCGCGTTGGCCTCCTCGTCGACGTGCGAGAACGAGCCCAGGTCGCGCACGATGCGATGGATGCGCGCCATCCCCTCCTTGGACTCTTGCAGGATCATGTTGGCCTCGAACAGCAGGTCCGAGAGGCCCCGCCGCGCCGCCGCCGGATCCGCCGGCTCGCGCAGCCGCTCTTCGATGAGGCGCAGGTGCCCGGCCAGCGCCTCGATGTTGGCCAGGACGAACGCCGCCGGGTTGTTGATCTCGTGCGCGACGCCGGCCGCCAGGAGGCCGATCGACGCCAGCTTCTCGGCCTGAAGCCGCCCGATCTCGCGCTCGCGCTCGTCGGTGGCGTTCCGCACGTAGAGCACGGCGCCGCGCCCGGGCAGCGCGTAGGCGTGGACCGCGTAGACCTGACCGTCGAGCGACAGGCTGCGGTCGGCGGTGGCGCTGCCCGACATCGCCTCACGGGCGGCGGCCTCCAGCTCGTCGCGCAGCGCCCCGCCGTAGAGGCGCTCGCCCGGAGCGTTCGCGATCTGGAGCTGGCCGTCGGCCCCCACCAGGCAGACGCCGTCCTCGAACGCCTGGAAAGTTTCGCGAAGGACGGCCTCGCGCGCCCCGTCCCCGCCGGTCAGCGCGGCCCGCAAGGCGTCGGCCCGCACCAGCACGAAGTCGGCTTCGCCGCTCGCCGCCGCGGTCACCGACCGCGCGAACGACGTCTCGATCTGGTGCTTGCCGCGCGGACCGACGGTCTCGGCGGCCGTGCGCGCCGCGCCCGGCGGATCATCGACGAGGATTATGCGCGCCATGTTGTGTCGTGGAGTCGGATGGCTGCCCGGCGGCGGGGGCCGCGCGCCCATCGATCGTCTCATCGCCGGCGTCGCGACGCAAGAGCCGCACGACGGCGTCGGTCAGCTCTTTCGGCTGAAACGGTTTGGCGACGTAGTCGTCGCACCCGGCGGCCAGGATCCGCTCCCGGTCGCCCTTCATCGCCTGCGCGGTCAGCGCCACAATTGGGACGTCCCCGCCACCCGGCAGGCCGCGGATGGCCCCCGTGGCCTGCAGGCCCGTCATCCCGGGCATCTGCACATCCATGATGACCAGGTCGGGCATCTCGCGCCGGCAGGCGTCGATGGCCTGGCGCCCATTGCTCGCGAACGTCAGGTCCAGCGGCAGCCGCGCCAGCACCTGCCGCAGCGTGAACAGGTTGTCGTCGTTGTCCTCGACGACCAGCACGCGCGAGGGGGGCAGCGGCCCGTCGAAGGCGGGCGGCGCGGCGGACGAGCGGGCCACCGTCTCGCGCCGGTCGTCCGCGGCCCGCGGCAGCCGCAAGGAAAAACGCGAGCCCTTGCCGACCACGCTCTCGACGGAGATCTCGCCGCCCATGAGGCGCGCCAGCCGCCGCGCGATGGCGAGGCCCAGGCCGGTCCCCCCCTGCCGCCGCACCAAGGTCTGATCGACCTGAAAGAACTCCTGAAAGATCTTGTCGCGGTAGGCGTCGGGCACGCCGACCCCGGTGTCGGTCACGTGCAGCGTGACCGCGTCGCCGCGGGCCTCGGCGCTGACGCGCACCTGCCCCGACTCGGTGAACTTGACCGCGTTGTTCACCAGGTTGGTCAGGATCTGGCGGAAGCGATCGGCGTCGGCGCGGATCGGCGGCAGATCCGGCGGCAGCACGGCGACCAGGTCCAGCCCCTTGGCGGCGGCCAGCGGCGCCAGCGCGTCGACCACCGCCTCGACCTGCGGCTCGACGTCCAGGCTGTGGGTGTCGATGTCCATGTGCCCGGCCTCGATCCGCGACAGGTCCAGGATGTCGTTGATGAGATGCAAGAGCCCCTGCCCGTTCCGTTCGATGACCTCCAGATAGCGCCGCTGCTCGACGGCCAGCGGCCCGGCCACGCCGTCGCGCAGCAGCTGCGACAGCGCCAGCACCGAGTTGAGCGGGGTGCGGATCTCGTGGCTCATGTTGGCGATGAAGGCGCTCTTCAGATGGTCGGCTTCCTCGCCCCGCCGGGACTTCGCCTCCAGTTCGGCGTGCGCCCGCTCGAGATCGCCGGTCCGCTCCGCCACGCGCGCTTCCAGCTCGGCGGCCGACTTGCTGGCCGCCGCGGCCAGCCGTCGCAGCGGCGCCAACATCTCGCGCGCGGCCAGCCCGGCCAGCGCCGCCGCCACCACGCCCCCCACCAGCGTCGAGACCAACAGCCAGCGGTCCAGCGCGGCGTGAAAGCTGGCCGACGCGCCGGCCGCGCCGCCCAGCAACAGGATGCCCAGCACCAGGGTCACGGCCAGCGGCGCCAGCGCTGCGACCGACAGCGCCAGCGCCACGCGCCGCCGCACCGGGCCCTCCCCGTTCGCCTCGACGGTCAGCTCGCGTCTGCCGTCAGCCGCCCCTGACTCCTGCCGACTTGCTCGCACCGCCGCCACCTTCGCCTCCTTCGCGCGCCTTCAGGTCGAGCTGGCCGCCTCCGCCGTCTGGCCGCGCGGGCGCCGCGCCAGGAGCTCGCTCAGCGCTTCGCGCAAGAGCGGGTGCCGGAAGGTGTAGCCGGTCTCCAGCGTTCGCACCGGCATGGCGCGCTGGCTGGCCAGCAGCACCTCGTCGGTCATCGCGCCGAACGCCAGCCGCAGCGCGAAGGCCGGGGCGGTCAGCGCCGTCGGCCGACCCAGCACCTCGCCGATGGCCCGGGCGAACTCGGCGTTGGTGGCCGGCTCCGGCGCGACGACGTTCAGCGGGCCGCGCACGGCCTCGTGAGCCATCGCGTGGCGAATGAGCCCGATCTCGTCTTCCAGGTGGATCCAGGGCGTCCACTGGTTGCCGCTGCCGATCTTGCCCCCCAGACCCAGGCGGAACGGCGGCAGCAGCTTCTTGAGGATGCCGCCCTCGCGGGACAGCACCACGCCGTTGCGCAGGATGACCACCCGGATGCCCAGCTCCTCGGCCTTGATGGCCTCGGCTTCCCAGTCGCGGGCCAGCTCGGCGACGAAGCCGCTGCCCGACGGCGATGCCTCGGTCAGGATCTCGTCGCCGCGGTTGCCGTAGTAGCCGACGCCCGACGCGGAGATCAGCAGCCGCGGGCGGGGCGAGACGCCGCGCAGCGCATCGACCAGCGCGCGCGTCCCGACCACCCGGCTGTCGCGAAGCTGCTTCTTGCGGGCGTCGCTCCCGCGGCCGGCCGACAGCGACTCGCCCACCAGGTTGACGACCACCTCGGCGCCGGCCACGGCCACGTCGGGCGGCGGCCCGCCCGTGGCGTCCCAGGCGTGCAGCGTGGCGTGCGGCAGCCGATCGGCGGCGCGGGCCGTGTTGCGCACCAGCGCCGCCACGCGGATCCCGTCGCGGGCGCAGGCAGCCGCCAGCGCCGAGCCGATGAGGCCCGTCGCCCCCGTGATGACGACCGTGCCCGCGACCGTTCCCGTCATGGCAGCAGCGCGTCCAGCTTCGACGCCAGGATGAAGTCGTTTTCGGTCAGCCCGCGGGCGACGTGAGTCCAGAGCGTCACGTCGACCTGGCTGTAGTGCACGCAGAAGTCCGGGTGGTGCCCTTCGGACTGTGCCAGCGCCGCCAGCTTGTCGACGAACGCCATGGCGGCCAGGAAGTCACCGAATTCATAGTGCTTGGTGATGCGCGCGGCTTTCCCGGCGCCCGCGTCGACCGACCATCCCCGCACCTCGCCGAGCAGGAGGCGAGTGGTCGCCTCGTCGAGCGGAGGAGTTCCCTCCTGGCAGGGGACGCAATGTTTCTCTCTGAGCAGCATGGGCACCTCCGGCGGCCTCGGCTTGAATGCGCCCCGCGATTTTGGCACGGTTGACGGGCAATGTCGTCCGCGCTGACACGAGGAATTCTGGTCACGGTTCGGAGCGAGTACATGCCGGACCGGTCTTCCGCGTCGGGCAAGCAGTACGCGTTTGCCTACACCGTGAACATCGCGAATCAGGGAACCGAGACCGCGCAGCTCAAGAGCCGCCACTGGATCATCTCCGACGCGTTCGGGGCCGTCCAGGAGGTGCGGGGCGAGGGCGTGGTCGGGGCACAGCCCGTGCTTCGCCCGGGCGAGGAGTTCGAGTACACCAGCTGGTGCGTGATCGGGACGCCCTCCGGATCGATGCGGGGCACGTACCAGATGGTCACCACCGGCGGCGATCGCTTCGATGCGCAGATCGCGCCGTTCGCCCTCAGCCCCCCGCAGCTGCTGAATTAGGCGGCCCTCACGACCGGCGCATGGCGCGCGGGCCCGTCCGATGCCATCTTAGTCGCAGGGAGGACCGGCGCATGGAGAGCCTGATCGAGCGCGACAAGTCGGAAGCCAAGAAGAAGGGGACCTTCGCGGCGGCGGCCTGGGGCGGCACCGTGCTGCTGGGCGTGGCCGGCGCGGGGACGTTCTTCATCGTGCCCGCGGTGGCGGGCGCCGGCTACCTCACCTGGAAATGGTTTCACTTCCGCGCCAAGCGCGGAATGCGGTTCTGACGGTTCGCAGCTTCGGCGCGGGCGCCGCTCCCGGGCTGGCCCCGGGCGCGGCGCCTCGAGTGCCGGACGCTTCTACTTGCAGGCGGCGATGTTGAGGGCCGCGCCGGCCGTCAGGCCTTGCTGGCAAGTGGACACGGCAGAGGAACCCGTCGAGCTGCAGGCACTCTGCAGCGGGGCGCAGTCGGAGCCGGCGCTCGAATCTCCTTCCATCGTCAGAAACGCGGCGCAGCACCCGCTGCTGACGAACTTGTCGCAAGCAGAGCAATCAGCCGTCCCCGAGCTCCCGCCGATCCCGCTGGATCCGCCGCTGCCCGTCGAGGCGTGACCGCCGGTGCCCGTACCGCTGGTCCCCCCGGTGCCGGTGCCGCCGTTGCTGCTGCCCGCGCAGTCCGGAATGCCGGTCTCGAAGCAGGTCTCGCTCGCAGAGCAAGTCGACATGTTCGCGCACGACTGCACTGCCGAGGCGATGGCCGACTCGTTGGTGCACTTCGAGGTCGAGCCGGAGAAGCCCGAACAGTTCGCACAAAACCCGACCGTCGCCAGACCTGCGCCGGCCGTGTTGCACTTGGCGCAATACTGATTGCAGACCGTCGTCAGGGTCGAGTCAGACGAACTCGAGCCGCCACACCCGGCGGCCACGATTCCGATTGCGAACAGAGAAGCCGTCAAAAAGCTGCGCATCTATCGCTCCTGGTTTCCGTTGGAAGGGGCAGCACGGTATCACAAAAGTTGCCCAGCGGGCGCCGCGGCGTGAGGTGGATTACTTTTACGGACGCCCAAATTGTTGGTAGCTTCAGCCGAAGCTCATCACAGTCGAAGAGAGGAATCGCATGAACATCCGGACACGAGGTTGGGGGCATCTGGTCGCTGGGTTCATCATCTCGGCGGGACTCGCGTGCAGCAGCAGCGGTGGAAGCCCCAGCGGCGGCCACGGCGGCAGCATCGGGACGGGCACCGGCGGCGGCAACGGGACCGGCACCGGCGGCGGCAACGGGACCGGCACCGGCGGCAGCGGCAACAACGGAGGCGGCACGCCATTTTCGACCACTGTCCCGGCCGGCACCAAGCTGACCTCGCTGACGTCGGCGCAGGCCCAGCAGCTCTGCAACTCCCTCGACGTCTACACGGCAGAGACGCTCGGCCCGGCGCTCTGCAAAGAGCTGGGGCTCGAGTCGGCCGTGTTTTTGGGCGCGTTCGCCAGCTCGCCGCCGTCGGACAGCGATCTCCGGGCGGCGTGCATGCAGGGCTACAACGACTGCCTGAATCCGGACGGAGGGACGACGACCACCAGCTGCGACCCGACCACGTTCATGGGCGAGCCGTCCACCTGCCAGGCGACGGTCGGCGACCTCACGACGTGCGCGAACGACCAGGGCTCGGCCTATCAGCAGGCTTCGGCCGCCATCCCGAGCTGCGGCTCGCTGACCGCCGCCAGCCTGGCCGCATTCGCGTCCAACGACGCGGGCACCACCGGACCGGCCGAGCCCGCCAGCTGCGCGCAGTTCGACTCGACCTGCAACACGATGATGAGCCCGTAGGCGGCCCGCTCAGCGCCGGGCCGGCAGCGGCAGGCGGCGCAGGCGCCGCTCGAGCGCGAACATGACGGTCGCCTCGGCCTTCTTCTGGTGGTCGTGGCCGAAGAGGTGGCAAAGGCCGTGGACGGCCAGCCGCTCCAGCTCGGCCACCAGGCGGCGCCCGTGGGCGCGGCGGCGGGCGGTCTCGACGGAGATGACGATGTCGCCGAGCGCGATGCCGTCGCCCGCCGGATCGCCCTCGCCGCGCAGCTCCTGCAGATGGAAGCTGAGCACGTCGGTGGCGCGATCGTGCTTCCGGTAGTCGCGGTTCAGCGTCCGGATCTCGTCGTCGTCGGTGAACACCAGCGTCGCCGACGAACGGGCGCGATCGAGCCTCCGCAGCGCGGCGCGCAGCCGCGCCGCGACCCGGCGCCGGGTGGCGGCGTCCAGCGCATCGCGCGCCCGGCCGCGGACGACGGTATCGACAGGCACCTTGCGACATATGTACCGCGATCCGCCGGTGCGGCAAGAATCCGCGCCGCCTCCGCGGCACCGCGCGGAGCTCACGCCGGGACGGATCGGGCGCGGCGCGTGAGTTGCCGGAGTGCGATCGGTATCCGGCCAGGTTCGGGTTGACGGAGGTGGGCTTGGCTCAGCGCCGCGGCCGGGGAACGCTCAAGGACCCTTGCCGGGAGTCCTGTCGGCCCGATTGGCTTCGTACGCCTTGATGATCTGCTGGACCAGCGGGTGGCGCACGACGTCGACCTCGGTGAAGTAGCGGAACGCGATCCCGGGGATGTTGGACAGCAGGTTGATCGCCTCGTTCAGTCCGGAGCGGCGGTTATCGGGCAGATCGATCTGCGTGACGTCGCCCGTGATGACCGCCTTCGAGTCGAACCCGAGGCGGGTCAAAAACATCTTCATCTGCTCGCCGGTCGTGTTCTGCGCCTCGTCGAGGATCACGAACGCGTCGTTGAGGGTGCGGCCGCGCATGAAGGCGATCGGCGCCACCTCGATCAGACCGCGCGTCACCAGCTGGTCGGCCTTCTCGAAGTCCATCATGTCGTGAAGCGCGTCATAGAGCGGGCGCAGGTAGGGCGAGACCTTCTCCTCCATGCTGCCGGGGAGAAACCCGAGCCGCTCGCCGGCCTCCACCGCCGGGCGGGTCA
>JAICYS010000036.1 GCA_025934105.1 Myxococcota bacterium
GGCAGGCGGCGCGGGTGCGGGCGGGGGGGGCGCCGGCGGGACGGCCGGCCGCGGGACCGGCGGCCTGACGGGGACCGGCGGTGCCGCGGGGGGCCCGGCCGGGGGCGCCGGCGGCGCGGACGTCTACACCAAGCCGGCGCAGCCGCCGGCCGACGAGGACGGATCGCAGCTCTGGCTGCGCTACCCCAAGGTCAACCTCCCCAGCCGGCTGTCGGAGTACCAGGCCGGCCTGGTGCAGATCGTGAAAGCGGGCAGCTCGGCGACCCTGCAGGCGGCCCAGTCCGAGCTGGTCAAGGGGCTGAGCGGCCTGACCGGCGCGACGGTCCCGGTCGTCGACGCCCCGACGGCGGCCGGCGCTGTGGTCCTGGGCACGCCCGCCTCGTCGGCGATCGTGCAGGGGCTGGCGCTGGGCAGCGCGCTGACCGCCGTGGGCAACGAGGGCTACCTGGTCCAGGCCGCGACCGTCGGCGGCAAGCCCGGGTTCGTGATCGCCGGGAACAGCGACGTGGGCGTTCTGCGCGGCAGCTTCGCGTTCCTGCGGCAACTCCAGATGCACAAGCCGCTGGCGGCGGTGGCGGTGAGCGGCGCGCCCAAGATCCAGCGCCGCATCCTGGACCACTGGGACAACCTGGACGGCACCATCGAGCGCGGCTACGCCGGCAAGTCGCTGTGGCAGTGGAGCGCGCTGCCCGGGACCCTGTCGCCGCGCTACACCGATTACGCCCGCGCCAACGCCTCACTCGGCATCAACGGCGTCGTCTTGAACAACGTCAACGCCGACCCGCAGATCCTGACCAGCGCGTCGCTGGCCAAGGTCGCGGCGCTGGCCAACGTGTTCCGCCCGTACGGCATCAGCGTCTACCTGTCGGCCCAGTTCGGCGCGCCCAAACAGATCGGGAACCTCAGCACCGCCGACCCGCTGGACAGCGGCGTTCAGACCTGGTGGAAGAACCTGGCCAACACCATCTACCAGATGATCCCGGACTTCGGCGGGTTCCTGGTCAAGGCCAACTCGGAGGGGCAGCCGGGGCCCGCGGATTACGGGCGCACCCACGCCGACGGCGCGAACATGCTGGCCGCCGCGCTGGCGCCCCACGGGGGGATCGTGATGTGGCGCGCCTTCGTCTACAAGGACGACGGCACCGATCGCATCGGGCAGGCCTACAACGAGTTCAAGCCGCTGGACGGCAAGTTCAACGCCGGCACCCTGGTGCAGGTGAAGAACGGGCCGCTCGACTTCCAGCCGCGCGAACCGTTCCACCCGCTGTTCGGCGCCATGACCAAGACGCCGCTCGCGCTGGAGGTGGAGATCACGAAGGAGTACCTGGGCGAGGACACGCACCTCGTCTACCTGGGGACGATGTGGCAAGAGACGCTGCAGTCCGACACCTACGCCAAGGGGCAAGGCTCGCTGGTCGCGCGCGTCGTCGACGGCAGCCTGTACAGCTCGCCGATCAGCGCCATGGCGGGCGTGGCCGGCATCGGCAGCGACACGAACTGGATGGGGTCGCACTTCAACCAGGCCAACTGGTACGCGTTCGGGCGGATGGCGTGGGACCCCGACCTGTCCGCGCAGGACGTCGCCGACGAGTGGATCCGGCAGACATTCTCGAATGACCCGGCCGTGGTCGTCCCGGTCACCCAGCTCATGATGAGCTCGCGGCAGAACTGCGTGAACTACATGGAGCCGCTGGGGCTGGTTCACATGATGGGCAGCAACAACCATTACGGCCCCGCGCCCTGGGTCAGCAACCTGAGCCCGACCAACACCAACCCGACCTACTTCGAGAAGGCCGACAGCACCGGGATCGGGTTCGACCGGACGGCCACCGGCAGCAACACCGTGTCGCAGTACGCGTCGCCGGTGGCGAGCACGTTCGGCACGCGCAGCACGACACCCGACGACTTCTTGCTGTTCTTCCAGCACGTCAAGTGGGACGACAAGCTCCCCTCGTCGGGGCGGACGATCTGGGAAGAGCTGGTCTACCGCTACAGCCTGGGCGTCGATTCCGTCCAGACGATGCGCGACCAGTGGGCGACGGTGCAGGGGCGCATCGACACCAAACGGTTCAACGACGTGACCAGCTTCCTTCAGACGCAGCATTACGAGGCGCGCTGGTGGCGTGACGCGTGCCTGTCGTACTTCGCCAGCTTGAACAAGAAGGCGATCCCCAGCGGCTACGCAGCCCCGGCCCGGACCGAAGCCTCGTACCAGAGCCTCACCGGCAGCAGCAACTGCCCCGCCGACGCCACCAAGCCGCGCTGCCCGACCATTTACACGGGCAATCCGTCGCCGGCGATCACGAACTGACGCGCGCCGGTCGTCGCTTCAGCGACAGGTTCGATCAGCCTGGCAGAAGCCGTCGGGTCACAGTCCGCGTTGCCCAGCCACTCGACGCAAGTGTGCGCCGACGTCTCGCAGACGGGGGTGTCCGTCGGGCACGTGTTGCTGTTGTTGTAGGCGGCCCCGCAGGTGTGGCCCGTCGAGCAGTTGGGCGTGGCGCCGGAACAGTCCGAGCTCAAGAGGCCGTCGACGCACACGTGCTGAGTGACGTCACAGTGCTGAGGGGCGCAGTCGGCGATCGGGGCAAGCTGGATGCTCGTCGGGCTGGGCCTCGTACCGCTCCTTGGCGTCCACGGCTCGTCGCTCGCCAAGGCGTTGCTCATGGCCGTCTGTTGGTCCGCAGTCGCCGGCGCGTGGTGGGGACCCACGGTAGTGGAGCTGGCGTATCGATTGGCCAGATCGGCCGCCGGCGAGCCGACCGAGGTTTTGCCTAGTGCACCGCGCCAGACGGACGAGATCTGGGGTGCTAGCCGCCTGAGGCGCGCCGCAACGACGAGGACCCAAGCTCGCCGCCCGATAGCACGCCCGCCGCGTCGGACCTCACAGCAAGTCTCTCTATCGGGATTGGCAGCGCAGATCGACCGCTTCTTCTGTCAACTTCGTCCCTCCCCCTTTGGGCGCGCGGCTTTTGGGGACGGCTGGGGCACTGCCTGGGGATTCCGTATAATCCAGGAATGGGTACGCCTCCTGCTGCCGCGGTCCGAAGTCGGCTGAGGCAGGGCTATGCCCTCGACCGCCTTTGGAGGGAAACGATGGGCCTGCCAGCGGGTGACACCAAGGAAGGAGCGCTCCGGGAGGTGATCGATGTCCTCGAAGCGGCGGGGACCGCTTATGCCGTGATTGGTGGCGTCGCCGTCCAGATCTATTCCCGGGAGCCCCGCACCACCTTGGATATCGATCTCGCGGTCACCCGCTTCGATCAGATCCCGCGCGATGCCTTGCTGAAGGCGGGCTTCGTCCACGAGGGCCGTTACGATCACAGCGACAATTGGCGGGCGCCCGGCACGCGGCCCAAGACGGAGAGAACAGCCATTCAGTTTTCGTCAGAGGATGTCGGGATCGAGGACGCCGTCACCCGAGCGCAAGTGATAGACGCCGGCGGCTATCGCCTGCGCCTCGCGTCCCCCACGGATCTGCTCGTGCTGAAACTGGCAGCGGCGGAAGAGCAGACTCGTCGCCCGAGCAAGCGACGGATCGATCTGCTCGACATCATCAACCTGGCAGAAGAGTACCCTTCTGCGGCCCAGGCAGTCCCGACGCTGGACGAGCGGGTCGCGCGTCTCAGCTCGGAGTTGCTGAAGGTGGCCAGGACACGCGGCCCGGAACGCTGAGCCGCAGCCGGACATCCGGCCCTGGCAAGCAGCGGGTCACGCCCGGCCGCGCTCAACAACTACGCGGTGATAACCGGCGAGTTCCCGATCGCCGACGTCACCACCGAGGGCTTCACGGGCACGATGTACCTGGACGACGTGCAGGTGTCGCACGACCTGGGGCGCCGCTGCGGGGGATCCAGGGGTTCGCCGCCGCGCTGTGCGACGAGTACCTGGACAAGCTCGACGACCCGGGGCGCCACTACCTGACCGCCTGCGGGCAGCGGCGCAGCGGATGGACGACCTCATCACCGACATGCTGGCGCTCTCGCGGATCCAGCAGGCCGCTCTGGCGCGGCGCGAGGTCGATCTGTCCGCGCTGGCGACCGCGGCCGCGGCCGACCTGCAGCAGCGCGAGCCATCGCGCCAGGTCGAGATCCGCGTCGCGTCCCCGCTGCTCGCGCGCGCCGACGCACAGCTGATGCGCATCGTGTTCGACAACCTCCTGGGTAACGCCTGGAAGTTCACGGGCGCCGCCGCCCACCCGCGCATCGAGGCCGGCCTGCAGGCAGAGTCCCGGCCGCGGACCTATTTCGTGCGCGACAACGGCGCCGGCTTCGACATGAAACGCGCGGACCGGCTCTTCCGGCCCTTCCGGAGGCTGCACACCAACGCCGAGTTCACCGGGACGGGAATCGGGCTCGCCACCGTGGCCCGTGTGATCGACCGCCACGGCGGGCGGGTCTGGGCCGACTCCACCGTGGGCGCCGGCGCAACGTTCTTCTTCTCGCTGGAGCCGCAGTAGCCGCGCGGACAGACCCCCATCGAGGCAAGACCCGACCGTCGGCGATCATGGTTTCGAAACTCCCCGGGCGACGGTTTCGAAACCTTCGCAAATCAACGTCACCTCTCTCTTTTGAATTGGCACCCGTCTACGACGGGTCGATGATGGACGCGCCCCGGGCTGAGATCCTCAATGATTGGCCGCAACGACGAACACGACATGACGCCGACGCCGACTGACCGGGCGCTCCGGGTGGTCCTGAAGTTCGGCACCGTGCCCTCGGTCGACGGCAACGACGGGCGCCTGGGTCAGGTGTTCCTGAACCTGATCGTCAACGCGGCGCTCGCCATCCCCGAAGGGCGCGTCGGACAGAATACCATCACCATCCAGACGCGGGCCGAAGGATCGATGGTCGTGGTCGAGGTCAGCGACACCGGCAGCGGCATCCCGCCCGAGGTCATGCCGCGGATCTTCGACGCGTTCGTCACCACCAAGCCGATCGGGGTGGGCACCGGGCTGGGGCTGGCCATCTGCCACCACCTGGTCACCGCGATGAACGGCCGGATCGAGGTGGAGAGCGTCGTCGGCGCGGGGACGACCTTCCGCGTGTTCCTGCCGCCCGCCAGGTCCGGGCGCACGCAGGAGGTGCCCGTCCCCCGCCCGGCCCAGACCACCAGCGGGCGAACCTGCTCCGTCCTGATCGTCGAGGAAGAGCCCGCGCTGCGACGCGTCCTCGAGCGGCTGCTGGCCCCCCACAAGGTCACCGCCGTCACGCGCGCCCCGGACGCCCTGTCGCTCATCCGCGGCGGCGAGCGCTTCCAGCTGATCTTGTGCGACGTGATGATGCCCGAGATGACCGGCATGGACTTTCACGAAGACCTGGCCAAGACCCACTCGGCCCTCGCCGACAAGATCGTCTTCATGAGCGGCGGTGCCTTCACCGCGTCGGCGCGCTCGTTCCTGGAGCGCATCCCCAACCGCCGCCTCGACAAACCCATCGACACCAATCGATTGCGGCGCCTGGTCGAAGAGGTGGCGGTGGTCGAGCAGCCGGCCGGTAACTAAAGCGAAAGCATCACCTGCAGGAGGATCCATGGCGAGCGATCTGGCTGGAACCGCGGACAAGACATTGGCCCAGGAGATGGGCCTCGACGAAGCGGCGATCGAGCGGCGCCGGCGGCTGGTCGGCCTCGGCCCCGACGACACGAAACGCATCGCCAGCATCCGGGACGCGATCACCCAGCGCGCCGAGGAGTATGCCTCTTTGTTCTTCAACTACCTGGCTCAGACGGACGAGGCCCGCGACTTCATGCGGAACCGCGAGCTGGTCGAGCAGGCCCGCCGGCTGAAGGTCCAGCATCTGACCGCGATGGTCAGCGGCGAGTACGGCGCGGAATACGCGCTGCAGCGGCTCCGGCTGGCGCGGCTCTACGGGCGGGCTGGTCTCGAGGAGCGGGTGTTCATGGCGGCGTTTCATCACCTCCTTCGCGCGATGGGCGTGGCGGCGTTCCGAGCGGCGCCCGAGCCCGAGGCGGGGATCGAAGCGTTCTTCTCGCTGCAGAAGGTCGCGTTCCTCGACCTCGGCCTGATGGTGGACGTCATGGTCGCGGAGCGCGAGCGCCTCATCACCCGACAGCAAGAGGCGATTCGCGAGCTGACCACGCCGGTGCTTCAGATCCGGGATCGCTTGCTGATGTTGCCGATCATCGGGATGATCGACACCCATCGCGCCCGCTTGGTGACGGAGAACCTGTTGCACGCCATCCGCGCCAATCGGGCCAAGGTGGTGGTGATGGACGTGACCGGCGTGCTGGCCGTCGACACCAAGGTCGCGAACCACCTGCTGCAGACCGTGGCGGCGGCGCGGCTGATGGGCGCCACTGTGATCGTGACCGGGTTGTCCGCCGAGGTGTCGCAGACCCTGGTCAACCTCGGCGTCGACCTGGCCGGCCTGCAGACCATCGGAGACCTGCAGGGCGGGATCGAGGAGGCCGAGCGGGTGCTCGGGTACGAGGTCATCCACCGCGACGCGCGCCTGAACGGCCTGGCCGCGCCCGCGCGCGCGCTGTGACGGCTCGACCATGTCCGTCCCAATCCTGCGCCACGGCAATGTGCTGGTCGCGTCCATCCAGGTCGCGCAAACGGACGACGAGCTGGTGCAGCTGCGCGACCGGCTCAGCGAGATGGTGGGGCAAAAGCGCGCCCACGGCGTCGTCATCGACGTGACCGCGCTGGACGTGCTGGACTCGTTCGCCACGCGCACCCTGCGCGACATCGCGTACGGCAGCCGGCTTCGCGGGGCGCGAACCGTCGTGGTGGGGATCCAGCCGGATGTCGCGTTCGCGATGGTCCAGCTGGGCCTGGACCTGGGCGCCGTTTCAACCGCGCTCGATCTGGACGACGCCGTGGCGGAGCTCGAGCGCCCGCCGACGCAGGCTGGCCGGCGGTGAGCGACCCGCAACGCATCGCCATCGTCCGGGACGCGGACATCGTCATGGCTCGACAGGCCGGCCGCGAGCTGGCGGCGCTGGTGGGATTCAAGGGAAGCGATCTCGCCCTCATCGCCACCGCCATCTCGGAGATCGCGCGGAATATCCTCGTATACGCGCAGCGCGGCGAGATCGAGCTGTCGGTGGCCGAGGAGGGAGAGCGTCGCGGCATCGCGGTCGTCGCGCGCGACCAGGGACCGGGGATCGCCAACGTCGAACAGGCCATGCGTGACGGCTTCTCGACCGGAGGAAGCCTGGGGTTGGGCCTGCCCGGCGCGCGCCGCCTGATGGACGAGTTCGAGATCGAGTCCCAGGTCGGTGTGGGCACGACGGTCCGGATGCGGAAATGGGTTCGGCGGTGAGCACCGGCGAGATTCGCTGGGCCGAGCGATCGCGGCCCTTTCCGGGCGAGCTGGAATCGGGCGACCTCGCCGTCGTCGTCCCCTTCCCGGGCGGCGCCCTGCTGGCCGTGATTGACGGGCTTGGCCACGGTCGGGAAGCCGCGGCCGCCGCCCGGCTGGCGGCCGACGTCCTGCGCTCCGACCCGACGCGCTGGCCCGCCGAGCAGATCGTCGCCTGCCACGCGGCGCTCAAGGGCAGCCGGGGCGCGGCCATGCTCGTCGTTTCGGTCTCGTTCATGGCCCCGACGATCACCTGGGCCGGCGTGGGAAACGTCGAGGGCTGGAAGGTCGGCCGCGAGCAGCGTGAAGCGATGATCTCGAGAGCCGGGGTCGTCGGCTACCAGATTCCGGCGCCGGTCGAGCGAAGCCGCGCGCTCGACCCGGCAGATCTCGTGATCCTGGCCAGTGACGGGATCTCCCCGGGATTCGTGGAGACGATCACGCCGGACGGTGACCTGGACGAGATGGCGTCGGCCATCTTGTCCTCGCAAGCACGGGCGAGCGATGATGCGCTGGTGGTGATCGCGCGGTACGCGCCGGGCGGAGCGGAATGATCCCCGCGGCAAAGATGGACGATCTGGCCGCCGCCTATGTGGAGGCGTTGCGCAAGTTCGTGGCGGATCCATCGGAAGAGAACCTGGCCCGCGGCTACGAGCTCGGCCGGCGCGCGCTCGGCGGCGGACAGGCGCTGATCGAGTGGGCGGCGCTGCACGAGGCCGCCCAGGCGGATCTCGCCCTCGGTCCGACCGACGGCGAGCGCTTCAGCCGAGCCGGCACCTTCTTTCGCGAGAGCCTGGCGGCCTTCGAGATGACCCAGCGCGGGTATGTCGAAGCAAACCGGTGGCTGGAGCGCCTGAACCACCAGTTGCGCGACGAGGTGACGGAGAAGCAGCGCGTCGCGGCGCGGCTGGAGGAAGCCAACCGCGATCTCGAGTCCTTCAGCTATTCCGTGGCGCACGACCTTCGCGCGCCGGTGCGCCGGATCGAAGGATTCGCGGACATGCTGATCGACGACCACCGACAGGGCATGACGGACGAAGCGGTCGCGACCGCCGCGCGAATCAAAGCCGCCGCCCTGCGAATGTCCGAGCTCATCGACGGCCTCATCTCGCTGGCGCGGACCAGCCGGTCCGAGCTCACCATCGGCACCGTGGACCTGGCGGCGCGCGCGCGGGCCATCATCGCGGCGCTGCGAGACAGCAGTCCCGAGCGAACGGTCACCGTCGACATCGCCGAACCGCTGCAGGCCAAGGGCGACGCGCGCCTGCTGGGTGCGGTCCTCGACAACCTGCTGGGCAATGCCTGGAAGTTCACCGGGAAACAGCCGAACGCCCGGATCGAGATGGGCGTCGATCGAACCAAGACCCCGTCTGTCTACTTTGTTCGCGACAACGGCTCGGGATTCAACCCGGCGCAAGCGCATCGCCTGTTCGGCGTCTTTCAACGGCTCCACACGGAGGAGGCTTTCCCCGGGACCGGCATCGGGCTGGCCACGGTGGAGCGAATCATTCGCCGCCACGGGGGACGCGTCTGGGCCGAGGGCGCCGTCGGACACGGCGCGACGTTCTTTTTTACGGTCGAGCCCGAGCCGACATGAGGCCGCCGGCGTAGTCGGCCAGGAGGGCGTCCTGGCCGAGGCGGCGGGCGGCAGATCCCGATCAAGAAGCTCCGCAGCGCGCGCCGCGCCCGCAGCTCGGCGATCCGCGAGAAGAACCGCAGGAACACCTCCTGGCACAGGTCCGGACCGTCGGCGCTGGCCGGGACGTGCTGGAACACGATCCGGCGCACCGGCGGTGACAGGCGCCGCCAGGCACGGGCGTGCGCGCCGGGCTGCCCGGACAGCAGCGCGTCGGCCAGGCGTGCGTCGTCGTCCCGCCACGCCTGCACCTGCTCGGGCGTGCGCCTGGACATGTCGGCCTCACCCGCCCTGCGCCGCCGCGGCCGCGACGACCACGCGCGGCGGATTGGCAGTGTGCGGCTGTCCCCCAGATCCCCATCTCGCCAGCATGCACCTCGCCAAACCTCCGTGCGTCCGCATCCCTGTCCCGAACATCGCGCCTCCTGTCTCGGTCGTCGCGGCCGCGAAACGGCCACCTCTCCGATGAGCAAGCGACGGACCAAGTCTCCAGCCCGTCGGCCCCCCGATTCGCCACTCTTCCCGAGGCGGCGGGCGCGGCGCGGCGCGGCCGGACGTCCGCCCGGACGTCCGCTACTTCTTCACGACGTCAGTCCGAGCGGGCGGCCGCATACGGGAGCAAGGGCGGCTGGGCGTTGCTGGCCAGTTGCAGCGCCTCTTCCGCAAACCAATCTCCCGCCGGAGGCAGGGCATGTCCCCAGAGGGGATCGAAGTGCTTCTGCGCGTCGCCTTCGATGTTCCAGACGTTGTACCGCGCGTAGTCCCAGGCGCGCGCGTGCCCGGCGATGTCGCAGGTCGCGACGCTGACACCGGCCCTGCCGACCCAGAGGAACGCGTCGACCAGCGCCTGACCGGTGCCGGCGGTCGGTCGGCCCCCCAGCCCGCGGCCGGGTGGCATGCACCAGGCCAAGCCGCGCTGGACGCGAGGCGCGACGACGAGGAATATCCGTGGGTATTGTGAGGAGAAGCAACGAAGCGTCCGGCGCGGATCGTCGGCCGAACGTGACGCTATTTCGACGGCGGCGCACTAGGAGGATCCGCTGGTCGGATCGGTGAGCTGGTCGAAGAAGTAGACCCGCCCGTCGTTCGCCGAGGGGTTGGACGTCGTCACCATGTAGCGGTTCAAGGCCGGGTCGTAGCCGACCGACGACACGGACTCGCTGGATCCGAAGAAGTACTCTTTGATGAGGCTCACCCCCGGCGTCGTCCCCGTGTTGCGGTCGAGGAAGTACAGCTTGCCCCCCGTCGAGCCGACCACCAGAACGCCGCTGTAATACAGCGGCGCGGCCGTGATCGGGTCGCCCGCACCGCCGGCCGGCGTATACGGGTAACTGGCGTTCAGCACCGCGCCGGTGCTTCCCAGCACGATGACGGTGCCGCCCTGGGTGCCGTAATGAATCGTGTCCGTGTCGTGGTCGTAGTAGGGCGAGCCCTTGATCGGGTTGGACGTCGTGTAATGCCACAGGCCGTTGGCGGTGGTGAAGCCGGAGCCGGGATCGATGGCCCACATGTTGCCGCCGTCGTCACCGGCGTAGACGCGCATGCTGCCGCTCTTGTTGTAACCGGCGACGATGCGCCCCCACACGGACGCGGTTCCCGGCGAGCTGTTGGTCGCGGAGATGACCTGGCCCGCCGTGCTGATCTTGAGGATGTTGCCGGTCACCCCCATGAACGCGTAGGAGGTGCCGCTGACCGTTGCGATCGACAGCGCGGTGTTCGTCACCGCCGGCGTGATGGCGACCGGCGTGGGGTTGGACTCGTTCGAGATCCCCAGCGTCCAGAAGTTCTTTCCGCTGGTGGTGCTCCCCCAGTAGAGGTTGTTGCCGTCCATGGCGAGCGGCGTGCTGATGGTGCACGAGCAGTCGAACGGGTTCGTGCTCCAGGCGGTGCCGGTGTCGGGCGCCAGCGCCGTGCCGCTGTCGACCAGGCGGTAGACTTTGCCGGCGCTGGTGGCGACGAACAGGACGTGATTGCCGCCAATGGTCGTCCACTGCGGCGTGCCGGTGATGGTCGCGCCGGATGTCGGGACCGTCCAGGAGTACCGCGCGTTGCCCGACTCGTCACGCACGTAGACCATGTCGGTCGTGCCGCTGGACGCATTGTGGAAGGCGACGTAGGTCGAGTAGTAGGTGAACGAGCTCCAGTCGAACGCGGCCGTCGGAAACCCGACCACCGAGCCGGCGGTGTCGTCCGCCACCCCGCGGATGAACTGCACGATGGCCGCGTTGCCGACGGTATCGCCCATCCCGTCGTTGTTGGCGTCGTCATCCGACTTCGAGGCCTGGCAGCTGGCCGCGTTGAGGGCGCAGGTGGATCCCCCGAACACGATCCGGGTCTCGCCGTCGCTGGTGCCGTTGCCGGTCAGCTTGACGCTGTAGGTGGTGGTCGCGTTGATGCCCGAGTCGAACGTGCAACCGGCCGACGACAGGTTCAGCGACGTGGCGTAGATCTGCAGCAGCTCGCCCCCCGAGGTGCCGTTCGAAAACGCGATGCCGTCGAACTTGGTGAAGGTCGTGGTGGCGGACGTGTTGGCGTCGATCCACATCCCGTTGGCGTCCGTGTTCTTGACGATCAGACCGTTGATGTTCAGCGTCGGGGTGGCCGTGGAGGTCGAGCCGACCTTGAACGCGTACGTGCCGCTGCTGGACTTGATGGCGGCGCGCGAGGCCGAGGCATAGAGGGTTCCGTCGACCGTCAGGGTGGTCCCGCTGCCCAGCGCCACGGCCCCGTTGCCCGTGTCCAGCTTCAGCGTGCCCGCGTTGCGCACGGTCAGCCCGCCGCTGGCGGTCAGCGTGGAGGAGCCCGGGTCAAGGGTGCCGCTGTCGATGTTGACGGCCCCGTTGGCCGTGACGTTCCCGCCCAGGGTGGCGGTCACCGTTCCGCCGGTGTTGGCGTACCGGCCATTGGCCAGGTGTTTGATCTGGGCCGCGGTGAGCGCCACGTTGTAGATGCGAACGTCGTCCAGATAGCCGTTCACGAGGTCGCTGCGCGCGCCGTTCCACTTGCTGGCCCCGATGATCGTGTGTCCCGTCGCGCTCCAGGCGGAGCTGACAGTGACGTCCGCTCCCTCCTGCGTTCCGTTGACGTAGAGCCGGGCCACGCTCCCGGTGTACACCCCGCACACGTGGTACCAGGTGTTGGCCGACGGCGTGGTGCTTCCGTTCACGTAGGCGTTGGCGGCGCCGGTGCTGTCCGAAGCGTAGATCGTGTAGCTGAAATTGCCGGTCACCCCGTCCTTCTTCAGGAAGAACGCGCTGATGTTGGTCCCGTCGATCGAGACCAGGGCCTGGTGCCCGGCCGTCGAGAGCATGTAGATCCAGCCACACGCCGTGTAGGCGGCGTTGGTGGCGGTGACGGTGGCCCACGAATCGGCGTACTGCGAGCTCGCGCTCGACAGCGTCAGGCCGGCCGGATCGTAGAACTCGACCTTCGGCGGGACCGTGGTCGTCCAGGCCGCCCCGTTGGTGAGCGTCGCCGTGTAACCGTTGCCGGTCCAATCGCGCGCGCTGGTCCCCTGCGCTTCGTCGAACTTCCAGTAGCCGACCAGGTTGGTCTCGGAGGCGTCCTCGACGCGCAGGTTGTTCTGGGGCGTCACGCTCAGCGTCTGGTTGCTGGTGCCGTCCAGGATCACAGTGGCGCCGGTGGTGGTCAGCGTCCCGCTGCCCGACGCCAGGGCTCCCGTGCGCAACGTCCGCGACGAGACATCCAGGGAGCCGGTCGTCATGGTCACGGTGGCGTTCGGGTCGACGTCCAGGTCGTCGGCCAGCGTCCATTTGCCGGTTCCGGTCAGGTTCAGGCTGGGCATGAACTGGCCGCCGGACAGGATGGTGTTGGTCGTCGCCGAGCCGGTGAGGTTGATGGCGGCGCCCGCCCAGTAGCTGGCCGACAGCACCCCGCCGTAGTTCCACCAGTTGCCGGCCAGGCTGATCGTGTTCGTCCCCATGGACAGCGACCCCGAGGCCAGGATCAGGTCGCCGTTCACCGTCGGCGACCCGGTCAGCGTCTGGGTGGCCAGGTAGGTCCCTGGCTGGTTCCCGGCGGCCAGCGCGCTGATCTCCGTGGCGCTGAGGGCCCGGTTGTAGACCCGCACGTCGTCCAGCGTGCCGTTGACGTAGTCCAAGCGGGCGGCCCAGAACGCGGCGCCGATGATGGTGTGGCCGGTCGCCGCGAAGCTGCTGGTGATGGTGGTGTCCGACCCCTCCTGTGACCCGTTCACGTAGATGCGCGCCACGCTGCCGGTGTAAACGCCGCAGGCGTGGTACCAGGTGCCGGTGGTCACGGTGGTGGTCCCGGCCGACCTGAACTGGGTGCTGCTCCCGTTGTCGGCCGCGTAGATCTCGAGCGCGAGTTTGTTGGGGGCGGTGCTGTCGGTGTCGCTCTCCTTCTTGAAATAGAAGGCGCTGACGTTCGTGCCGTCCATGCTGACGAAGGTCTGGTTGCCGGTGACGCTGTTGAACTTCACCCAGGCGCAGGCCGTGAACGGTGAGCTGGTCGTGATCACCGAGGCCGGGACGTCGACGAACTGACTCGAGCCGTTCAGCGTGACGGCCGCCTTGTCCGTGAACTGAAGGCTGGGGAGCGAGCTCGTCGCCCAGGTGGGGGCGACGGCCGCGGTGCCCGTGTTGCCGTATCCCGACGAGTCCACCGCGTTGCTTCCGGAGGCGTCGTCCATTTTCCAGTAGCCGGCCAGACCGTCGTTAATGGTCAGGTTGTTGAACGTCGCCCCGTTGCTCGCGAACGTCTTGCTCGAGGTGGCGAGGAGCATCACCTGGCCAGAGTTGTGGGTGAAGGTCCCGCCGGTCTTGTTGAACGCCCCTTTGACCTGGAGCTGGCCGCTGGTCGATTTGAAGGTGCCACTCGAGAGCGTCAGGTCGCCGCCGATCGAGATGGTGCTGTTCCCGCCGTTGAACGTTCCGGCGTTCTGGGTGAAGCCGCCGCTCAGCGTGATGGTGACGCCGGACGCCTGGGTGATCGTCACCGGAACCGAGATGGAGATCCCGGCCACCGAGATGGACGAGGAGATCGAGCAAGCGGCGGTCGAGCCGGTGAAGGTGGCGATGTCGGAGGAGCCGGGGGCGACACCGCCGACCCAGTTGGTCCCCACGCTCCAGACGCCGGTCCCCCCGTTCCAGACGATGTTTGCGGCGTGCGCGCTGCGCGACAGAGCAAAGAACGCCAGGACCGTGACAGCCAACGGCCGGCAGAGGGCAAGCACCCGTCGCATGGACGTAGGGAACCTTACGCAAGCCGCGCGCCAGATCGACGCCTCGTGAGAGCGCGCTGCAGCGGGTCGACCGTCGGGTTTGCGACGGCGGATCGACGCGCGGACCGTCGGTTTACCGACGGTGGGTGGGCGCAAGCACGGCGCGTCTTGGCATTATTCACGCATTTTTAAGTCGGCAAGATTACTGCTTATGCTGTCGTCGATCACTTTGTGACAACGGCAAACCTCGAGCGATCGGGGGACGCAAAGCCACGGGACTTTCGAAGTCAGCCGGGCTACCGCAGAGGAGAACGTGACATGAACAAGAGGCGATACCGACCATGGTTCTGGGCCGCGCTGCCAGCCGTTTCGGCGGGCCTGGCCGGCGGATGCGGTCCGATGCCCGGCGACCAATCTGCCCAGCAGGAGGCGGCGGTGGCCAGCGGTCTCGGCGACGTGTGCGGGTCGGCGCTCGATCCCGACCACGACCGCGACCACAAGTTCCACAAGCGCTGCGCTCACTATCGCCAGAAGCACCCCGCCCGACACAATCGGGCCGGGAACGCCCAGGTGACGGTGCGGACGATGATCGACGCGCAGAGCATGGCCGAGATGGACGCCACGACCGGAACTTTCGACGACGGAAGCACGCCGCCCGGCAGCTTCGACAAGGTCGACGTCGCGGTGGCCATGCCCAACCAGCGCCGGCCCCACCAGTGGTCGTTCAACGCGCACACCAGCACCGGCTTCTTCTCCGCGATGCTTGGCAAGCTCGGACGCGGTCAGACCGTGACCGTCGACGCCAACGTCAAAGGGATCGACAAGGGGATGGACCACGTCTCGGTCCAGGATCAAGTGAGCTATCGCCCCGACCTCGCGGTCAGCCACATCAACGCGCCCAACAACGCGTCGATGGGGATGCCCACCTCGATCGCCGCCACGGTGATCGAGCGGATGGGTGACATGGGCGCGATGGCCGACTGCCTGCTCTCGGCCGACGGAGCGGTGGTCGACCATGCCAACGGCATCTGGGTGGACGCCGGCGGCGCCGTGACCTGCCACTTCTCGTACACGTTCGCGACGGCCGGCTCGCACGCCCTTCACGTCGAGGTCGGCAACGTCCGGCCCGGGGACTACGACCTCAGCAACAACGCGGCCGACGCCACCGTCAGCGTGACGCCCGACTTCGTCTACTCGGGGACGGCGTACGACGCGACCTACAACGGGATGGACACGGACCAGGTGACCGATCCGACGGGCGCCCTGCTTTACAACGAGACCGACACCTGGGCCGGCTCGTTGCAGTCGGCGTCCGTGAGCGGAAGCTGGGGGACACCCGTCGCCTTCCCGCTGGCCAGCGTGGTGGCGTCTGCCTCCTCGGGCGGCACGACCTGGTCGCTGTTGAACGTCGCCGACCTGGCCGCGGGCGCGACCAGCCCGACGCAGGGAACCTGCGCGTCGGTCAGCGATCCCGCCGGCTTCAACTGGGTGACCGTGTGCGCGACCGGGTCCGGCGGCACAGGCATGACGAACGTCAGCGTGTCGGAGTTTGCGGGCGACGTCACGTATCACTCGGACGGCGCCTGCATGGAGACCAGCGCCGCCTACGACTGCCAGAACAGCTACACGTGGAACAGCGACAGCAGCTCGCAGTTCGCCGAAAGGCACCCGCTGTCCGGCAACCTGACCGTCAACCTTGGCCTGACCGACGCGGCCGGGAACGTCCTTCAGGCCGTCCCGGTCATCGGGCTCTCGGCTTACAGCTCCTCGTTCGACGTGCCGCTCACCTGCGACCCGCAAACGGATCAGACCGTGTACTGTCACGTGCACCAGTACCTGGAGACCGGCGTGGAAGGCGGCGTCAGCCCGTAGGCACCGCAGCCCGGACGGGTCCGCCGTCACCAGCCAGGACGTCGGCGCCTTCGGGGCGCCGGCGTCCGTTTCTTGAGGGCGGTGAACCGGGTGGGGGCGCCCCCAGGCGTCTTGAGAGGCACGCTGAAAGCGCCGGCGAGGGCCAGCCAGAGGCCGTTGAAGCCTGCCGCCCGCGATCTTTAGGAAGGCCCGCCGGCTCCGGGTTCGCTCACGCAAACACGCCGGGCAGCGGCCCGGTGAATTGCGTGGCGTCGCCGAGCGCCGTCAAATTGACCCCGAACGCGCCCATCAGAGCCAGCCAGAAGTCGTTGAACGGACGATTGCCGGTCGACGCGCCGGTCAGCGAGGGCAGCGGGCCGTCGGTGATCTTCAGGAAGGTGCCTCCCCGAAGACCGGTGTTGCTGCCGCCGAACACCGCCAGAGGCATGTTGCGCTGGTCGTGGTCCCAGCGGCGCGACAGCTCGGTCACGTACACGACCACCGTGTTGTCGAGCAGGCTGTTGCCGTCCACATCGGGGGCCGCCGCCAGGCCCTGGATGGCCAGCGACGACTGCTGCGCATAGAAGAGATCGATCGCCGCCCACCAGGCGTTCGTGCCGGGATCCGTGCTGCTGAGCGGCGGGTAGTGCGGTGACGACAGGGGCGCACCGGCCAGCGTGGCCCCGCCGAACGTCCCCGGAAACACCACCCAGCTGGTCGCCGAAGACCAGCTGAAGGTCGCGACGCGGGCCAGATCGCACAGGAACGCCGCCTTGATGAGGGCGAGGTGCGTCTGCCCCAGCAGCTGGTGGGGGTGGTTGTTCGGGTCGGTGGGATCGTCATAATCGACGCCGGCCAGAGTGGTGCTGTCTCCTGATGACCCTTGAGTGCCGGTCGTCACCGGAAACACCGGCGGCTGGGGCGGGGAGGTGCAGACCGACGGCAGCCGGGACGCGTTCTGCCGAATGGTGGCCTCGAGCTGCTGGATGGCGCTGGCGTGAGCGTCCATCCGGCTCTTCTCGCTGGACGGGACCAGGGTTCGCAGCCGCTTCAGATCGCTGCGCATGAAGTCGAGGACGCTGAGATCGCGGGTCAGCGCGGTGGCGGCGTCCATCCCGGAGGGCAGGCCGGTTCCAAACACCCGGTGAAAAACGTCGATGGGCGCCGTCTGGGGAAACAGCGGCTGGCGGCCCGTCGAGGGATCCGATGCGGCGATCGGCGGCCGATAAGACAGCACGCGCGGCGCGATTTCGTTGCGGGACGAGCGCACGTCGGCCGCCAGCTGCAGCGAGCCGAACGGCGTCTTGGTCGGCGACTGAGACAGGGCCCCGCCCAGCAGCGGCGACCGGTCCAGCAGGATCTGATCGATCGACGGGCCGCCGGCGCAATGATCTTGCTGGCTGACGCTGCCCAGCGTCGGGACGCCGGTCATCAACGCCACCATTCCGCCTTCGCTGGTGTTCTGGCCGCCGTGGTTTCCGGTCGAGTCCTTGCCGGCCGTCGCCGCGACCAGGTTGAGGCCGTCGACGAGGACCATCTTCGACTGCAGCGGGGCGAAGGGCGCGCTGTTCGTCGGCAACGTGAAGGTCTGGGTGGTGGCGGTGGCGGCGGGGCGCCACTGGTCCAGCGGCGATCCCTGGCAGTGGTGCAGGATCAACAGCCGCTTGGGGGCCGACACCCCCTGGGCGCGCGCCTCGATCGAGCGCAGCAGGGGCAGCAGCAGCGCCGCCGAGCCACCGCAGGCGCGCAGGAAGGCTCGCCGCGCGATCTTGTACGACGTCACGGCGTCCCCCCGGCGCGGGCGCGCGCGTAGTCCGACGTCGCCAGCTCGCGCATCAACGATGCCATTGTCCCGTCCGAATGATCGAACACCGCGCGCAAGTCGTTCACCTGACAGGTGTTGCGCGCAACCACCGGAACCGCGACCGCCGCCTCGAACATCCGCTGCACGGCGCAGCCCGCGAACACCTTGGTCGAGATCAACGCCTGGGCGAAGGCCACCGGCCCCGACAGCGTCATGGCCCCGAGGGGCGAATTGGACGTCAGGCTCTCGGTCGTGTCGATGGCGCGGCCGGCCTCGTCGACCGTTCGGAAGTCGCCGATGGCGTTGAACGCGTGGACCAGCCGCCCGTAGGGGTCGATCTCGTTGTGGCAGTTGTCCGCGCAGAGCTTCCCCGACGCCAGGCGCGCGTCGGACGTGGTCGTCTCGCTGTCGCCCATGTTGATGACCGCGACGGCCTCGGGGGTCGACAGATCGATGGGAGGAGGCAGCGGATCTTGGCAGACGATCTGATCGTGAATGGCCTTGCCCCGCTTGACGACGCTGGCGAGCAACGGATCCGACAGCGCCCACAAGAACGCGGGGTGGGTCAGGATGCCGGCCCGCGGCTGCACGGAGGGCCAGGCGATTTCGTCGAAAACCGAGTCATCCCCGGGACCCGGGGACACGCCGTAGAGCGTCGCCAGGCGCCAGTCGGCGAAGAACGTCTGCGAGGTCAGCAGGTCGGTGACCTTGCCGGTCGGCGTCGACCACAGGGTCTGCCCGAGCGAACGATCCCAGGAGCCGCGCAGCTCGACGGCCAGCGCCGCCTGGTCGTTGTCCGGCGCCGGCAGCCGGCTCAAGAGCGAGACGTCCTTCACCTTCTGTGGAAGCTGGTCCATTCCCAACCATTCGGAGACCAGATCGGTCACGTTGTTCTGGACGCTGGGCAGCGCCAGCAGGCGGTTGACCTGCGCCAGCAGCCCCGCCGGGGTGGCCAGCGCGCCGCTGTCGGCCGCCGCCAGCAGGTCCGCGTCCGGCGTCGAACCGAGCAGCATGAACGCCAGCTGGGTGGCCACCTCGTCGGGCGTCAACGTGACGTCCGGGTAGACGCCGGCTGCGTTGGCGGTCAGGTCCCGCGGCCCCAGTTCGGTCCGGTACAGGAACGACGGCGCCAGGATGAACGCCTTGACCATGAGGCCGATGGCCGCCGCGAAGTCCGTCGGGCTGGCGCAGGCGGTCGCCGGGCCCGGGCAGACGGTGGCAAAAACCTTCATCACGTCGGCCACCTCGACGTCGTCGAGCGCGCGGCGAAACGCCTGCCGCCCGAAGGCTCGGGCAAACCGGGCAGCGCAATCCACGTCGGTCTCCGACGCGCTGCAGCCCGCCAGCGCCGCCGCGCGCGGCACCACCTGGGTGACGGCGGTGCCGGCGGCCACGTAGAGGGCGTAGAGGGACTCGCCGTCGAAACTCGCCTCCGCGGCGAGTGCGCCGGTGGGCTGGACGATGCCGACCGGAAGCGGGGGCGCGTCCGCCAGCCCCAGCAGGTCCCGGGTCGCCCGCCCAAATTGCGCCGGCTGCAACGCCAGGACGCGTCGCGGAATGAGCGGCAAGGTGGCGCAGGCCGCGGGCGCTCCCGCGGTTCCGGCCAGCCCGCCGGCCCCGGCGCCCGCCAGGCCGCCGAGATTGCCGGCGATCCCCCCGGGATTGCCGCCGACCCCGGCGGCGGCCCCGCCGACCCCGGCGGCGGCCCCGCCGACCCCGGCGGCGGCCCCGCCGACCCCGCTGGCCGGCCTGCCACCCATGGAAGGCCCGGCGTCCGGGGAGTGACCGAGGTGGCCCCCGCCCGAGCAGGCGGACACCCAAGTGACCGACAGCAGTCGAAGAACGGCAAACCGGCTGGTCCTCATCGGGCCCCCTATCTCTATCTGCCTCTGAGGGGGAATTTTGTTATGGTTTATGAGGTGACGCCCGTCGGCCGGCGCCCGACGTCACCGTACCGGACGATGCGGATGTCCCAATGGCCGGTTGCCCGCCGGTCGCCGATGGCGACCCTGAAGAGGAAATGGTCCAGGTCATCTCCACCACCCTCCTCGGTCTGGCCAGCGTGTCATCGGCCTGGGCGCCTACCAGGCATCCCTCTGGAGCGGAATCCAGACGCACGGAATCACCGAGGCGGAGGCCGCTCAATTCATCGCCACCCGCGAGTTCGTGGTCATGAACCGCAACATGACCCTCGACGTCGGGACCTTCCTTTCGTAGTGACCGCGGAGCAGAGCGGCCACCAGCGCGAGGCGCAGTTCCTTCGGCGGCACGCGCGCGCGGAGCTGAGGCCGGCGCTGGAGGACTGGATCGCAGACGTTCAGGCTGGGCACTAGTGCACCGCCGTCGAGATAGCGTCAACGCCGAGGCCGACAAGCCGCGCTGGACGCGAGGCGCGACGACGAGGAATACCCGTAGGTATTGTGAGGAGAAGCAACGAAGCGCCGCGCGGATCGTCGGCCGAACGTGACGCTATTTCGAGGGCGGTGCACTAGGACGCGCCGCTGCCGTTCTCGCGGCCCCAGTACCGCCTGGCCACGCTGGACCGAATCGCGGCCCTGGATCGACAGGCGCGCGGCGCGGTGGCGGCCGCCAACGCCGCCAATGACCACGGCGACGTGTTCGTCCTGCACACCGTGTCGCTGGCCATTTCGCTGTTCCTGCTGGGCGCGGCGGGCCAGGCCCGCGGCCGGGTGGGGCAAATCGCGGCGCTCGCGCTGGGGAGCGCGGTCTCCGTTTTGACGAGGCTCTCGGTGGCGCGTCTTCCTCGCACGCGTCCGGGCCGTTCCGTCGGCGAGCCGAGCGCAAGCCTTGCTGGATCGGGCCAGCCGTGCAGCGGGCGATGCGCCATCGCCGCAAACGAAGGGGCCGAACGTTGGTTGGGGGCTGCGCCCGCCCACCAATGCTCAGAGTACCGGGGCGATGTTCGTGCACCGGGCATGGTGGTGGCGGATGGCGCTGGCGCTGGCCTCCGTGGGGCGAGCGGCGGCCGCGCGGCTACCGGCGGACGATGAGCGCAGACTTCGGGTTTGTCCGATAGTGGGGCGCTACGTCAACTGCCTCGCCCCTGCTTCCCGGGCCCTGCGGGCCCTGCCGGGGGCAGAAGCCCGGACATTCCGACTTGGCGTTGAGAGCACAATAAATTAGGTAGATGTGAGCGCCGCAGGTGGCAGAATATGGTGGCAGATGGTATCGCCGCCCTTGCTCAGCGCCCGGACCGTTCCGTCCGCGCCCGGATTCCACGGCGCGACCGCGCCGGTGCTCACCTCGACGGCGGCCATCCGCGTCCGAGCCTGACCACCGACCGTCTTGAACTCGCCGCCAACATAGAAGACGGTGCCCGGAACGGTGGCCGCCTGGCCCCCCGATCCGCCGGCCCCCCCCACCCCGGTCGCGCCGGACGAGCCTCCGGAGGCGCCTCCACTGGCGGTGCCACCGGTCCCCGCGGCGCCGCCGCTGGAGCCCGAGGTGCCGCTGGCGCCCGATGCGCCGCCGCCGGTTCCGGCGCCGCCCGATCCGCTCTTCCCGGCCCCTCCACCGCCTTGCCCTCCCGAACTGGCTCCTCCGCTCGACCCGCCACAGGCCGTCAGAATCGCGCACAGACCGATCGCCGCGAAACAGGCTCTCCCGCACGCCCAGCTTGGGTCCCGCATCGGTCCAGTGTATCCCCTGCCTCGCACATTGTGGCCCGTTCACAGCTCTTTGCGTGGGCCAGCGCGGGCGCCGACTGAACTACGGGCGCCTGTCCGTCCCATCTCGACTCGCTGCTCGAACGACAATCGACGCGGCTAAAAAGATGCGCGCCACGCGTGTCAGCGGGAGGCGGAGCCGCCAGCGACCGGCACCAGGTGGTCCTCGTCGATGATCAGGCCGCGGCAGTTGGCGGCGCCGCATCGGCACGGCTCGGCCAGGTTGGCCGGGAATGCGTAGTCATAGGACAGCTCCTCGCCGGCCGCGATCGGCCGCAAGGCGATGACGGTGGCCCAGGCCTGGCCCTCGTCGGTCACGCCCACCTCAACCCAGGTGTTGGGGGCGCACGAGTGGTTGATGAACCGCGTCTGGTCCACCATGTCGAAATAGACCCCGTCCTCGATCCGCAGCGAGTAGCGGTCGTCGACGTTCTCGCCTTCCCGCCAGGTCACCCCGTCGACCTCAGCGATCGCTTCACCGTCGGCGAAGTCCCTCAGGGCGACGACCCCGTATCCGTGAATGGGTGAGCGGACCACGCGAATCCCGGTCACTCTAGGCATCGTTAACCGATTGTACTCAAGGCGCCTGTAACACCGAAGCGTCCCCGTTTTTCGCCGCGGTCTTAAGCGGGTCGCCGGCTGAGCAGACCCAGTGTCTCCGCGCCGCCCCCCTACCATCGGGGCGTGACCAAGGAACGCGCATCGGGCCCCGGCCGCCGGCTCGGTCTTGTCGCGGGCGAGACGCAACCTAGTCCCCTGAAATCGAGTTGCCTTGAAAAACCGTCCGGCCAATGCCCTCGCGAATTCGATCGGTTCGGCCGCCGGGGATGTTCAAGAAATGACGGATCCAGGGGACTAGGGAGATGAGGGAAGAGTGCCTGCCAGCAGCAAAAAGAAGAGTCAGCGACGACGCTCGAAGCGGCACCTGGCTCGAGTTCTGCCCCTCGCTGGTCCTGCGGAGCGCCCGCTATCTTCGCTGGCCGTCCGAGGACTACCGCCGCCACCTGCTGGACCACCGCCATGCATTCGGCTTCCTGTCGCCCGGCGATCGCGTCAGCGGATGGATCACGGGCCTCGGCCGGCAGAACTGGGAGGTTCGGCCGTGACCGCTGCCCCGTGTCGGTCAGTCATTCGATGCGCCGGCGTCGATCCACGCCGCGATTTCAGACAATTGCGCCGGAGCGAGCTTTCGATCGCTCGGAGGCATGACGCCCGCGCTGAGGAGCCCGTAGAGGCTGGACCCATTGGCGTTGCCGGGCATTACACGGCTGAAGACAGCCGGGTACGCCGAGGATTGTGAGGCGAAGCTGACACCGTGCCGGGAGCCCGGGTTGTGGCACTGACTGCCCGAGCACGAGACGAGGAGGATCCCTTGATAGATCGCGGAGAAGGTCGGAACAGCGCCGGCATCAGGGCCGCTGCTTCCGGCCGCGGCCTTCATTCCGCTCGCGCCACCAGCCGCCCCGGCACCGCCGAGTCCGGGCCCACCGCCGATCCCGCCGACGCCGCCGGTGGCTGTCGCTCCCCCGGAGCCCGCTCCACCTGAACCGGGCGGGCCGCTCTCGCCGTTGCCAGCCCCGCATCCCGCCAGGACCGCGAACAGCACCAATCCCATCACCCTCTTCCCCACGTGAAGCATCGTCATCTGCGACCATAAGCAGCCCGAAGGAACTCACGATCGAGGTGGTCACCGAATTCCTGACTAGCCGCCGCCGTTGACCGACCCCGGCGCGCCCTCTTCGATCCAAGTGGCGATCAGGGCAATCACACACCCCGGCAGCGGCTCCGACCCAAGCTCGCCTCTGGGCATCTGGAGGCCCGAACAAGGTGAGCTGCTGGAGAGCTTTTGAAACAGATAACTCGCCGAGGAGTCGCCGGGGACGACCAGAATCCCACCACACGATTCGGCTGCCGGCGCGGCGTGATTGACCAGGTTGTTCCACGAGACCCCGTCCTGCAGGATGAGGTCGGCACCCGGATCGTGGCACGTCACACACTGCTGGTCGAAGATCTGTTGGACGATCGCATAGGGCACCGAAGCGCCCGCATCCACCCTCGAACAGATAGCCGCGCGAGGATCGGCAGCTACCGGGTGATCAGCATTGCTGGCGGCGTCCGGGGGAGCGGTGCGCCGGCCACCGGCTGAGCACGAGGCCACCGCGACCGTCCAGATGATGAGCCTGAACGTCAACTGACGGGAGTCCGGGTACTGGCTGAGACGGGCTGACTGGCGTCGACCGTCACCGAACCGTCAGCGGCGATCGTGACCGCATAGTGTTGCAGCGGCGTGCCTGCCGGTCCCCGGGTGACCTTCCCGTTGCCGTCGAACGCTGACCCATGGCACGGGCAGCTCAGGCCCGCGGCGATCGACTGGCTGCCATCATCCAACAGACAGCCCGCATGGGTGCAGACGGCCGACATCGCATACACGCCGCTGGCGTCGCGGCCGACGACCAGATTGGACATGACCACCAGCGCGCCGACCGCCAGAGCCGAAATGTTGCCGGCGGCGATCGTTCCGGTCGGAGGCGAGCCGGTCGGCGGCCCGCAAGCGGGCAACACCGCCAGCGCAGCCGCCCCGCCGGCGAGCACCAGCATCTCGCGGCGGTCCAGCGTGCGTTTCCGACACTCGGCGCAACAATCGTGATCTTCGTTCTTCGGCATCGACTCCTCCGATGACCGCCAAGTACCCGCAGGCGGTGACCACCAGGCATTCGCGGACGCCTACCACCGTCGAGAACCCACGCACGTGACTATGCGCACGCGATCACCGCCGGGTGCCTGCTGACTGGCTGCTGCTGGTACCTCACCGGCGTCCATTCGATTTCTCCAGCGAGGAGCACACGCATGATGTCAGTCGTCCGTTCGTCTGTTCTGACCCTTCTGATCGCGATCCTGCTCGGCGGCGCCGCGCGCGCCGGCGACGAAGCGAAATGCACGATCGCGACGAAACCGGAAAACGAGGTCGGGAAGGCGTGTGCAAGCGGCGGCCGGCCAGCCGCGAAGAAGGACATGAAGGAGATGGTCAAGAAGGCCAAGGCGAACGGCCAGAAGTTCACCTGCGAGGGCTGCCACAAGGATCTGGACACCTATGCCCTGACGAAGAGCGCCCGCGAGGACTTCAAGAAGCTGGTGGCAGCGCAAACCAAGGGGTGAAGATCTCATCCTGACCTGAAATCGCAGAGGAAGTCGAGAGGGCAGCGAGGCGCCGGTGACAAAGTGGTACGCGGCGAATGAGTTGAACGGGCAGAGCCCCACCGCGGTACTTCGAGGTTGCGAACAACAAAGACCTCGGAGGATGCCCCATGACGGAGTCGCCGATCCCGGTTTCCGCTGGCAAGACCTCACACGCGCTCGATGAGCTGCGGGCCTTCGTGGACGAGCGTCGGGCCGCCCGCGGCCCGGTGCCCGACTTCGAGACGTTCGAACGGGAGGCCCAGCGACGATTCGCGGCTGCCCAAGCGGAGTTCGTCGCGGAGGAGCTGGCCCGGCTGGACATCGACGCCCCGGCCGTCGAGATCGACGGCGTGGGGCATCGGCGGGTGCTGCGGTGCCCGCAAATGTACATGACGGCGGCGGGAGCCGTGACCATTGAACGGACGTTCGACGCGGCACGACGGCGACCGCGCTGTCAGCGCGATGGAGCTGCGGGCGGGAATGGTCGAGGGCTACTTCACGCCGTTGGCGGCGGCGAACGCAGCTTGGGCGGTGGCACATCTGACGCCGGGCGAGAGCGAGGCGCTATTCGCGCGGATGGGCGGGATGAGGCCGTCGAAGTCCAGCCTGGACCGGCTGCCGAAGTCCCTGTCCGCGCGCTGGGAAGACGACCGCGCCGCTTCGAGAAGCGGCTGTGCGACGGGGAGAAGGTCCCGAACAGCGGCCGTGGTGGTGGCCGTCTCGCTCGACGGTGTGCTCGTCCCGATGAAGGGACGGCCGTAGTCGCCTCGATTGGCAACTACGGAAGTGCTCCTACGTTCCAGCGAGGAGTTCTGGAGGGAGCGATGCGGCAAATTGCGGTGTGTGTGTCGATCGCGTTGTGGGCGGGCTGCGGCGCCCGACGGTCCGAGCCGCTGTCTACGAACACGGAAGCGGTCGACGCGGGGGCTCCGCCGTCGCGCGGCGATGCCGGACGGCCCGACGGCCGAGGGATCGATGCCGGCTACGGTCAGGGGGGCGCTGCGGGCCAAGCGGCGGGCGGCAGCGGCGGGGTCCTGCTGACGTCGTTGCCCAGCGGCGACCCGCCCAGCGCCGGAGCGGTCCCCATTTGCCCCGCGACCGCAGACCCACAGCCGGACGCGGCCGCGCCGCCCGAACCGGCGGCCTGGAACCCGCCCACCGCCGTCCCCTTCTCGTGCGACGCGATCCCGAACACGTTCTACTTCCCGCGACCGACCGCCGCCGTTCCAGGCGTGTATGCGCGTTGCGCAAGCTTCCCGCCCAACCTCGTCCAGGCGCTGGCGGTCAGTCCCGACGGCACCCGCGTGGGGTTGGTCGGCGCGGATGGGGTCGTCCGCGTGGTGGACGTCGCGTCGCGTTCCGTGGTTGGCCTGCTCGCCCCGCCGCGCGACACCGTCACGCTGGCCGCGTTCTCGCCGGACGGCAACACGATCGCGACGATAGCGAACGGCGAGCGCGTCGTGACCATGTGGCGCGCAGACACGTTCACGCCGATCTGGAGCACGACCCTGCCGGGACACCCGTACGCGAGGTCGTTCAACGGTTTGGGCGGGGCGGTCGCCTTCTCGCCGGACGAAACGGCGATTCTGATCTCGCCCGGCGCCGACCTGTTCTTGCTCGACGCCGCCACCGGCAGCATTGTCGCCACGCGCGAGCCGGAGGCTTCGGTGGGCGCCGTGGTGACGGCTACTTTCGGCTTGAATGGCAGCCGCATCGTCGTCGAAGAGGACCGGTCGTGGTGCGGAACCGGCCAATTTGCAGGAAGCGTGACCGTCCTCGATCCTCAGACGCTTTCACCCCTGGTGACGCCGCTGACGTGGTCGGGGGGCCCAGCGCCGGGAGAGCCACTTGTCGCGACGGGTGCCGACTTGATGCTGATTCGCGGCCCGGTTGGAGGGCCCGCCATGATGGCCTACCGCGTCAGCGACGGGACGCCGCTGCCCGCGCCGCCGATCGAGTCGGCTCTGCTCGTGACGCCGGACGGGACCGCCGTCCTGGCGGCCAATGGCGACGGCCAGCTGACGCTGGCGCGCGTCGCCGACGGCACCGTCCTCGCCAGTACTGCCGCGGCGGCGTCTCCGCTCGTCGCGATGTCCGGCAATGGAAAGACGATCGTCCTCGCACCCGGCAAGCCGGGACTGCTGGGAATCTGGCATCCCGGAGCCGATTCCTTCACCACGATCTGCTCGAGCGACGGTCCTCTCGTAAACAGCAACGTCACGCCGTCGCCTGACGGCCAGATGATCGCGGTGGTAAGGGAGACGCAGATCCAGCTCTTGCAACGGGCCGACGGGGCGCTGTTGTCCACGATCTCTCAAGAACCCGGGCAGCTCGGCGACTGGCCATCGTGGGACATTTCGTTCTCGTCGACTGGGCGTTATGTGTTGGTCACATTTTTTGATGACCGCAACGCGAAGTCATGGGAGGTCTTCCGCTCGGCGGACGGCAGGCGCGTAGTCACGCTCGACTGCGGAACCGCGGCGTTCTCATCCGACGACACCTCGATTGACACGCTCTGCTTGGACCCGCAGACCGCGTTGATGGTCCTGAAGAACGTGTCGCTCTCGACGGGGCTCGAACAGACGCAGATGGTCCTGCACCAGGGCTACCCGTCGCCGCCAGCGCTCGTGGGGCTGTCAGACGGCTGCCCGGTGTTCGTGTCCGCGACGAACGAGGTGGCATGGCGCGCCTGCGGCGTCTGCAGTGACCCGCCGTTCGCGACGGGGACCGCCCGCGGACTGCTGTCGCTGGATGGAACGGCGTTCCTGGGCACAGGCGCGAGCAGCGGCCTGTCGGACACTACGCTCTGGCAGGTGTTGCCGACCGGCGGGCTCATCCGGCGGTACCCGGCGCGATCCGAGGAGGCGACCTGGTCAGCCAGCGAGCAGCCGGTCGCCATCAGCGCTCACGGCGAGCGCGTCATTACGACCGCGCGTGCGAACATCGCGGCGTCGTGCGGCGCCCCGGGGTTCACCTCGCGCGTCCATGATACGGCGACAGACGGCGTCGTCGACGAGCTGCCGTCCGGTATCACGGCGACGAGCGCCGACCTGAGCATCCTGGCGTACGGCAACGTTCTCTGGTGCCGGCGGTAACATCCACCGGCGGAGAGGTTCGACGCTGTCCATCCGGTCGGAAGAAGAGGCTTCGAGAGCAGGCGGTCCGGCGGAAGACGTTGTGCTTCTGGCGCGGCGAGCATTCAGCCCGCTCAGGCCATGCCGGGGGACACCTTCCGCGCGAGCGCAGCGGCGATGCCCCGTTGCCACTTGCGCTCATTGATGAAATCGTTCGCCCGCTTCTGCTTCAGCAGTGGCTTGCTGGCCACGCCATGACCGAGGACACGGCCGACATCCGCGCGGACGGGGGCGCGTCCGCAGGAGCCGGCACGGCGGGCCCGGGCGGCATGATTTACCTGTTTACGAAGGACGGCTACCTCACCGTCCACGGTCAGCTCGAGGCGCGCGGCGGAGACGCTCCGGACACTGGTCGCACGGGCGGCCAGGGAAGATTCGTGTACGTCTTCTCGGGTGACGGCGATGACCGGATGAGCGGCATCCTGATCATCGCTCCCGACCGGGTCATCGACGCTTCCGGCGGCGATGGAACAATCGAGGGAAGCGCCCGCACCGACGGAAAGGCCGGCTCCCTCGCCTTGTGGTCCTCACGGCAAGACGACGAGTTTGACGTTGAAGAGACGGCCGTACTGATCAACAGCGACGGCGTTCATGGTTCGGACCGCGGGCGGCTCGACAACCAAGGGAAGGTCATCGCTCCGGGGGGTGAAGTCGAACGGTTCGGGCGGCGACGTCCAGTATCACGGCAAGCGGCAGGACGGACACGAGACACCGCTGCCTGGAGATGTCGACCATACGAGCGATGGAACCGGGATGAATGGCGATTTCGCGGGGGAGCAGACGATCGTGTTCGGTCCTCCGGTGGCCGTCGACCACTCCGGTAGTACCCTAGGCGTCATGAGAGCCGGTGCCCACACGGATGATGCTTTGGTGATGTGACGACACGCACGGAACGTGAGTCACGATTCATTTCCAAGCGTTTCAAACGCCCGCGACAACACGTTACGACCTCGCCACCCACGAACGGCTGTTTGATCCCGATTAGACACGTGCCCCGCGCGCGGGGACCCTTTCCCGCGCCGTGCGCTTAGTGGTTTCCGGCACCGTTCGTAAAGGCACAGCCGTTGCAACTGACGGCGTCGCTTTGGTGATCACAGCGAGAGAGCGACACACGACCAGTCGGCGTTGGGCGTGGACGGCGAGCGTGCTTTGGATCACATCAGCTTGCGGCGGCGGCGGACAAGCGGTCCCGCGCGGCGGCGGTGGCGCCGCTGGCACGATGGCTCTTGGCGGTGCCGGAGGCGCGATGGCGGGCGGCGGGCCCGCCGGCGCCGCAGGGGCAATCGTGGGCGGCGGGGTCGGCGGCGCCGCCGCTGGTGCAGCGGCCGGTGCGATGGCGGGCTCGGGAGGCGCGCCGCCCGTCGCGCGCCAGGTTCCGGACGCGAGCAACAGCCCGCGGCTCTGCTCCGACCTCTTCGACCAATCCGTCCTGGCAGCGTACTCGTTCGAGATCTCCTCCGACGACTGGGCCAAGCTCGACGCAGACTTTCACGACCTGAAGGACGTCCTCGCGGGAACGCCCCCGCAAACCTACTACCCGATCGTCTTCCACTACGGGTCCGAGACCGTTTCGAACGCTGCCGTCCGCCTCCGGGGGAAGTCGTCCTGGGTCAACACGGTCATGTTCGACACGAATCCGAAGATGGCGTTCGACATCTCGTTCGACCAATACGACACGCACCAGAAGTTCCACGGGATTTCTACAATCCACTTCGAGATGGCGCGCGATGAATGGAGCTTTCTCAGCGAGCGCGTCGGCAACAACTGGTTCCGCGGGATCGGTCTCACCGCCCCTTGCTCGAACAGCGCCACCATCACCATCAACGGCGAGTTCTACGGCCTGTACGTGGCGGAAGAAGGGATCACAAAATCTCTGCTCGCCCAGTATTTTCCCGGGAACCCAGACGGCGACCTCCTCAAGGGTGGCACAGAGGCGCACACGAACGTCGGCGCGACCAACTGGACGAGGGTCCAGGCGCTTGACAGCGCCAACGACATGAGCACCCTGCGGACCCTGGTCGACGTCCCGAACACGGTGCTCGAGTGGGCAGCCGAGGCTGTCGTCGAAGATGCCGACGGCTATTACGGCGGCTCGCATAACTTCTGGCTCTACGACCAGGGAAGCGCCGGGTACCTGTGGCTGCCGGATCACACCGATTCGGCTCTGGAGTGGCTAGAGGTCTTCACGCCGTCACTTGGTTACAAGGAGCATCCGATCTACTGGTGGGCGGGGCGCGTGCTGCCTGATCCGCCGGCCAAGGACTACCTGCTCGTCATCAATGATCCGACTGCACGAGCTCAGTATGTCGGCGCTATCGCGACGCAGGTCGCGAAGTGGAATCCGGCCGAGATCACAGGCTGGATCGACGCCTGGTCCCAGCAGATCGCCGCCGCTGTCGCGGCCGACACACACAAATGGGCAACCATGGACCAATTCACCATGGCCGTTTCGGCGATGAAGGACATGGCCCAGAACCGGCCCCAGTACCTGCAACAGTTCGTCGCCTGCGCGAACGGCGACCCGGGCCAGGCAACGGATCAAGACAGGGACGGCGTTCCGTGGTGCAACGACTGCGACGATTCGACTGCCTCCGTGTCGCCCACCGTCCCGGAGATCTGTGGAAACTACGTCGACGACAACTGCAACGGTGTCGTCGACGAGAACTGCCCCGGTGAAACCCCCGGTTATCCGGGCGAGCCGGATGGCGGAGTTCCCCCCTCGGCTGGCGCGGACGCGGGCGTGGTAACCGACGGCGGCCGGGGTTGAAGGCGCCGCGTCGGCCGGGAGTCAATCGGGGTCACAAGCGGCCGCGGAGGCCGACGGTCGGCAGAACGTAGCGGATCACTGTTCCCGGCTGGATCTCTTCCGGCATCAGCGCGACGCTCGTGATGTCGACGTAGAGGTCGAGCAGCCACTTCTTCCAGAGGGCCCGCTTGTCGACACGGACGTCAAATCGCCAGTATCCGTCGTTCCGGCCGGCGTTGTAGCCGGTGGTGGTGGTCGTCGGCCGGCCGCTCTGACATTGCGCGCGCAGGCCCACGTCCCAGTTTCGCGGCAGCGGCAGGCCCGCCACCAGGTTCAACAACTGCGTTCGGTCGAAGTCGTAGGGGACCCAGCGCCCCTGCTGGAGGCGTTCCGATCGCGAGATCGTATAGGATACCCAACCGAACAGGCCGTTTCGCGACTGCCGGCGCAACAGGAACTCCAGCCCGTATGCGCGGCCAGTCTCGGGCTGGGTCAGCCGCTGGATGATCTTCTGGAAGTCTTCGAGCGAGTTGCCGACCTCGGTCGGCACCAGCGTCGCGTGTGGCACATTGATCACGCTCGTGTCGTTCACGGCCAGGTCGAAGACGGTGGGGTCCATGTAGTTGAAGAAGCCCTCCGCCGAGATCTGGAAGTGGTTTTGCAGCGGAACCTCGGTGCCCAGGCTGGTCTGGTAGGCCTGCAGAAGCCCGTACTTGAGCGGCAACATGTCCAGGCCGGGCAGCGGAAGGACGAACCGCGGCGGCTGGTGGTAAATACCGGCGCTGCCTTTTAGCCACACTGCGGAGTCATCGGTCCCTGGCACCACGCCCGGCAACGTTCGGTCGAGCACACGGTATCGCATTGCTGAACGTCAACTACATTCACCCGGTGGCGTCACTTACATTGCCCCATTCGCCTGTGGGGTAGTTGTCGTCGGGTGATTCGTAGTTGTCGTAATTGTCACTGGGGTGGTGTCACCTCTCTTGCGGGCGGCTTCGTCGCGGAAGCTGCCGCGGAGGCTGTGGAGGCGGCAGAGACCGACTCCGGGGCCGCACTGATTGTGGGACGCCGAGGAGTGCCAATTGAGGTGCAGGCCGGCACAAATGCAGCTGACACAATCCCCCTGTGACAGGGTAGTTGCCGCCCGGAGCTGAGGCCGAAAGGCGGCCGTCTCCGATGACGTGACGAGGGGGGCGGAGGAACGATGACGAGACGATGTTGTACACAGAGACGTTCAAGGCGCGGATGGTGCGCCGGA
>JAICYS010000315.1 GCA_025934105.1 Myxococcota bacterium
GAAGCAGTGCATGTTCTGGCCCTTCTGGTTGATGATCGCGTCGATGGCAACCGCGGTCTTGCCGGTCTGCCGGTCGCCGATGATGAGCTCGCGCTGGCCGCGGCCGATGGGGATCATCGAGTCGATGGCCTTGATGCCGGTCTGCATCGGCTCGTGCACCGATTTGCGCGCGATGATGCCCGGCGCCTTGACCTCGATCTTGCGGGTGTCCTTGGCCGACACGTTGATGGGGCCCTTGCCGTCGATGGGCAAGCCCAGCGCGTTCACCACGCGGCCGACCAGCGCGTCGCCCACGGGGACCTGCGCGATCTTGCCGGTGCGCTTGACGGTGTCCCCCTCACGGACCTCTTCGTAGTTGCCCAGCAGCGCGACGCCGACGTTGTCCTCTTCCAGGTTCAGCACCAGGCCCACGACGCCGCCGTGGCCGAAGTCCAGCAGCTCGCCGGCCATGGCGTTGTCCAGGCCGTACACGCGGGCGATGCCGTCGCCGGCTTCCAGAACGGTGCCGGTCTCCTGGACCGAAACCTTCTGATCGAAGCCCTGAATCTCCTTGCGGATGATGTTGCTGATTTCTTCGGCGCGGATTTGCATGACTTGGTTTTCCAGTGTGGATCAGTTGAGGAGCTTGCTGCGCAGGTCTGCCAGTTGGGTCCGGACGCTGCCGTCCAGCACCAGGTCCCCCACCTGCGCGACCACGCCGCCGATCAGCGACGGATCGACGGCGTTTTCGACGATGACCTTCTTTCCCGTGCGCTCTTCCAGCGCCCGGCGCACCCGGTCGGCCGCGGCCGGCGTCAGCGGTTCGGCCGAGGTGACGCGGGCACGGACCCGGCCGGTGTGCGCGTCGGCCAGGTCCCGGTAGGCGCTGGCGATGGCCGGCAACAACATGATGCGCCGCCGTTCCAGCAGCAGCAGCGCCAGGCGGCGCACCTCGCCGGTGGGCGCCACGCGCGGCAGGACCTGCTCCAGCACCTTGCGCTTTTCATCCGGCCGGAACACCGGGTTCTCCAGCAGCTCGCGCAGGTCGGCCGACGAGGTCCACAGGCTGGCCAGATCGCCGATCTCCTGGCCCAGGGCCTCGAACGTTCCGGCGTCGACGCCGATCCCGAAGAGGGCCCGCGCGTAGCGGCGCGCCACCGACCCTGCCATGGCCGCCATCAGGTCACGCTCCTGACCGGCGCGCGGGTGGCGGCCGGCCCCGGCGGCGGCCCCTTGGGCGGCGGCGTGGCTCCGTTGCCGCCCACGTCCGCCACGAAGGTGTCGACCAGCCGCTGCTGATCGCCGGCGTTCAGCGCCCGTCTCACCAGCTGCTCGGCCAGCTGAACCGACGCCAGCGCGACCTCGCGCCGCAGGTTGGCCTCCGCCTCCTTGACCTGCTGATCGAGCGCGAAGGAGGTCTCTTCCTTGATGCGCTTGGCGCGCTCCTCGGCCAGCGCGATGAGGCGGGCCTTCTCGGCCTCGGCCTCTTTCTTCACCCCCGACTGGATCTCGGCGATCTCTTGCTCCAGCCTGGCCAGCCGCGCCTCTTGCCTGGCCAGCCGCGCCTCGGCCTCCGCGCGCGCCGTCTCGGCCGCGGCCAGATCCGCCTTCAGCTGCTGGTGCCGCGCCGACAGCGCCTTGTTGACCGCCGGTCCGCCGAACTTCACCAGGATGAACACCAGCACCCCGAAGTTCACGAACTGAAGCACCAGCTTCTTCGCGCTCACCGGCGGCGGCCCTTCTTCGGGCACCTCGCCGCCGATGGGTCCCTCGCCGGACTTGCCGGTGGCGGCTGCCATGTCGTTCTCTTGCGCGTACACGGCGCCGGCGCTCAACGCCAGCCCGCCGGACAGGGCCACAATCGCCAGGAACCGCCTCACGCCGACACCTCCCGTCCCAAAATCCGTTGCGCCGCCGTGCGCGCCACGTCGCGCGTCTGGGCTTGCAGCTTCAGCCGTTCGGCCTCCAGCGACGCGTCCAGGCGGGCCCGCGCCTCCGACAGCCGCTTTTGTGCCTCGGCGTTCGCCTGGGCCAGGATGGCCTGCTCGCGCGCCTGCGCCTCGGACCGGGCCGTGGCCCGCTCGGCCGTGCCCATCCGGCGCGCGCCCGCCAGCGCGGCCTCAGCCTCGGCCAGCCGGGTTGCGGCGTCAGCCTCCATCCTGGCCGCGTCCTGCCGGTAGCCCTCGACGCGCGTCACGCGCTCGCTGCGGATGCGCAGGTAAGGCCGCCAGAGGAGCTGCCACAGCACCAGCGCCAGCAGCAGGAAGATCCCGAGCTGGACGAACACCGTCGCGTCCAGATCGATGAGCTGCGGCTCGTGCGAGGTCGGCGCCGCGGCGAGAAGGAAAAGAGTGGCCGAATTCATGCAGAGAAATCCGCGGCTGCTTTACCCAATCGGGGGGGCTTCGTCAATCGAAAGTGGGGGGTATCGCTTATGCTTCGTCGCCGATGCTTTTGGGAGCTCATGAATCGGTCGCCGGCGGCCCTCACACCGCCATCGCCCGCGGCAAAACCGACGGCTGTGAGGCCATTCAGATCTTCGCCCGCCCGTCAGCGCAATGGCGCGCCAAACCCTTCTTGCCGGAAGAGGTCTCACTGTTCCGCAGCGAGCACGCCACCGTCGGGTGGCCGACCCTGTCGCACGCCTCGTACCTCATAAATCTGGCCGCCGCGGATCCGGTCATCCTGGGCAAGAGCCGCGACGCGCTGGCCGACGAGATGTTCCGCGCCGAGGAGCTGGGCCTCGATTACGTGGTGTTGCACCCGGGCGCCCACGTCGGCCTGGGCACGGAAGACGGCGTGGCCGCCGCCGCGGCGTCGCTGTCCGACCTGCACGAGCGGACGCGGGGAATGCGGGTGCAGCTTCTGCTGGAGATCACCGCCGGCCAGGGAAGCTGCCTGGGGTGCCGGTTCGAGGAGATCGAGGCCATCTTGGCGAAGGCGCGGGGCGGTGAAACCTTTGGCGTCTGCTTCGACACCTGCCACGCCCACACCTCCGGCTACGACCTGTCGACCGAGGAAGGCTACGAGCGGACGTTCGAGGCGTTCGGGCGCGTGCTGGGCCTCGAGCGGCTGAAGGCCTTTCACCTCAACGATTCGAAGACGCCGGCCGGCAGCCGCGTCGACCGGCACGCCGAGATCGGCGACGGCTACCTGGGCCTGCTGCCCTTCTGGCGGCTGGTGAACGACGCGCGCTTCGCGAGCACGCCGGGCGTGCTGGAGACCCCGTCGGGGCCGGACAAGCTGACCTCGTTCGCGCGGAACCTGCAGCGGCTGCGGGGGTTGATCCGGGCGCCGCGTCCGGCGGGCCCGCCGAAATCGCAGGTGGTGCCGAAGGACGCCGACCCGCGGCAGGGGCGGCTGTTCGGATGACGCGGCCGCCACGCGCCCGCGCGCCGCGGCCCGCGACGTCGTCGACGATTGGAGCTGCGACGACGTCCGCAGGCCGGGTGCCGTCATCGCGGACGTGCGTGGCGCCAGATTCCCGCCTGCACTCCGCGGCATCACGCCAGGCCGATTGCTCGGACGGTCGATGATCCCGCGCGACACCGACGGGAGAGCAACAGCATGCCTCCGGCGCGACCCGGCGGTCAGGCGCCGCGGACGGCGGACAGCGGCGCCACGTGGCGGTGCCGCGCCCGGTTGACCAGGTACGCGACGATCGCCAGGTTCAACACCAGCAGCACCACGCGCCCCGCGCGCAGGTGGCGCGACAGCGCGTAGATCTCGAACGGGATCAGGCTGGCGGTGGTGCCGACGACCAGCCATTCGCCCCAGGTGTACCCGCGCCAAAGAGCGAACCCCTCGACGGCGCTGAGGCAAGCGTCGCCCAGCGCCGCATAAGCCGTCCAGACGATGCCGTGGCGGGCGTGGGTGAACTTCAGGATCGCCCGCGCCAGCAGGTTGCTGCCGGCGTAGACGGCGTGATGTCGGAGCTCCTCGGCGAAGTGCGTCAGCTTGGCCGTCAGCCCGTGGCGCGCGCCGTAAAGGAGGACCGCGGCGGCGGCGACCTGAAGCGCGGCCTTGATCAGCTTGTAGACCAGGATCAGCCGGACCCCGGCCGCCTCAGCCTCGCTCCCGCGCTGCATCCTGAGGGAAAAGGTAATGCTCAACGGCCGCGGTTGCCGGTCCCCCAGATCACGGCTCCGACGGCCGCCACGATCAGCGCGGCGGCGGCGACGGTGCGCCCGGACAGCGCCTCGTGCGCGAACAGCGTTCCGAGGACGATGGCCACCAGCGGGTTCACGAAGGCGTAGGTCGCGACCCGCGCCGGGCTGGTGTGCTTGAGCAAGTAGACGTACGAGCCGAAGCCCGCGAAGCTGCCGAAGACGATCAGATAGACCAGCGCCGCCCACGCCCCGCCGGTCACAGCCGCGACGTGAAAGGTCCCCCACTCCCCGTTCAACCCCGCGGCCAGCGCGATCACCGGGCCGGCCGCCAGCATCTCCAGCGCGCTGGCCATCGCCGGTTGCCGCGGCACCGGCAGCCGTCGCGACAGCAGCGACCCGACCGACCACGACAGACTGGCCAGCAGCAGGGCGATGCGGCCGGCCACCAGGCCGCCGCCGGACGACCCCGCCACCACGTGGGCGCCGCCGACCAGCAAGGCGACGCCGCTCAGGCCCAGGGCGATCCCGCCCAGCGCCAGCGGGTGCGGCATCGGCGCCCGGCGCGCCAGCCAGGGCAGCGCGGTCATCCACAACGGCACGCTGGCGATGATCAGCGCCGCCTCGCCCGACGGAACCCACTGCTCGGCCCAGCAGACCAGGCCGTTGCCGCCCAGCAGCAGCGTGCCGACGACCGCGGCCGCGCCCCACTCGCGCCCCGCCGGCCGCGCCGCCCCTCGCAGGCGCAGCAGCGCGTAAAGCGCGCCGCCCGCCAGCACGAAGCGCACGGCCGGCAGCACCAGCGGCGGCCAGCTCCCCACGCCGATGCGAATGGCGAGATAGGTCGAGCCCCAGACGACGTAAAGGGTCGCGAAGGCCAGCAGCAGCGAGGCGCGCGCCGGCGCCGCGCCGCCCTGATCCTCGGTCATCGCCGCCAGGCGGAGAGCTGCGTGTGCGAAAGATCCAGCGCCGGCGGCGCGCCCAGACCGGACCGGGCGGCTTCCATCGCGGCCGCCACCGCCGCCAGCGTGGCCGTGCGCTCGTCGGCGGCCTGCGGCGCCAGCTCGGCTTTGTGCCGTTCGATGAAGCCGGTGTCGTACGTGCCGGCGATGAAGGCCGGGTGGCGCATCACGCGCCGGTGGAAGGGCAGGTTCGTGCGGATGCCGCCCACGTGGTACTCGGCCAGCGCCCGCCGCATGCGATCGATGGCGGCGCCCCGCGTGTCCGCCCAGGCGCACAGCTTGGAGATCATCGGGTCGTAATGGACCGAGACCACGCTGCCCGCCACCACGCCCGCGTCGTCGCGAATGCCCGGCCCGGCCGGCACGCGCAGCGAGGTGATCGTCCCGGGCGAGGGCAGGAACTTCACCGGGTCCTCGGCGTAGACGCGGCACTCGACCGCGGCGCCGCGCCGCGGGATCTGCTCTTGCCGCAACGGCAGCTTCTCGCCCTGCGCCACCGCGATCTGCCAGCGGACCAGATCCAGCCCGGTCACCAACTCGGTCACCGGGTGCTCGACCTGCAGCCGCGTGTTCATCTCGAGGAAATAGAAGCC
>JAICYS010000118.1 GCA_025934105.1 Myxococcota bacterium
GACGCTCGATCTCGTCGACGGCCTTGGGGGTCGCGACCGTCAGGTTCTCGTAGCCGGTCTCCGTGACCAGCAGGTCGTCCTCGATGCGGACGCCCAGGCCGCGGTAGTCGGGGGGCGCGGCCACGCCGTCGCCCACGTAGAGGCCCGGCTCGATGGTCAGCACCATCCCGGGCGCCAGCGGTCGGGTGGCGCCGTTTTCGGAATAGAAGCCGACGTCGTGGACGTCCAGACCCAGCCAGTGGCTGGTCCGGTGCATGTAGTACGGCTTGAACGCCCCGTCGGCGACCAGCTTGGCCGGATCGCCCTCGAGGATGCCCAGCGCCACCAGGTGCCCGGTCAGGCGCGCCACGACCGCGTCGTGGATCTGATCCAGCGTGGCGCCCGGCTTGACCATCTCGATGGCGGCCTGCTGCGTCTCCAGCACGGCCTCGTAGAACCGGCGCTGCGCCTCGGTGAAGCGCGCCCCCACGGGGAACGTCCGGGTCACGTCCGCCGTGTAGCCGTCCACCTCGCAGCCCGCGTCGATCAGCAACAGCTCGCCGCCGGCCAGCGGCGACGCGTTCTCGACGTAGTGGAGGATGGTGCCGTTCGGGCCGGCGCCGACGATGGTGCCGTATCCCGCCCCGGTGCCGCCGCGCCGCCGGAAGGTGTAGTCGACCAGCGCCTCGATCTCTCGCTCGGTGCCGCCCGGCCGCGCCGCCCGCATCGCCGCGACGTGGGCCTCCGCCGTGATTTCGGCGGCCTGCCGCAGGACCGCGACCTCGTCCGGGGACTTGATGAGCCGCATCTCGTGCAGCGTCAGGCGCGCGTCGCACAGGCGCACCGGCGCGCGCCGGCCGCGCCGCTCGGCGGCCCGCAACCGGCCCAGCATCCGGCCCACCGCCGCGTCCAGCTCGGGCTCGCGCCCGAACGGGTAGTGGATCTCCTCGACGCCCATGACCAGCTCGGCCAGCCTGTCGTCCAGCTGCTCGGACGGGTGCGACGCATCCGCCCGGTACGTGGCGACCGCGCCTTCGACGCCGGCGCGCCGCCCGGTCCAGGTCTCGGCCCCCGGATCGCGGGGCCGCACGAACAGCACGAAGGGCGTGGCGGCGCCGGGGCGCAGCAGCACGGCCGCGCCGGGCTCGGCGAACCCGGTCAGGTAGAGGATGTCGCTGTCCTGCCGGTATTTGTAGTGGGCGTCGCCGTTCCGCAGCCGCTCGGGCGGGGACATCAGCAGGAAGGCGGCGTTCGGCCCCAGCCGGTCCATCAGGCGCGCGCGCCGCGCGGCGTACACATTGGGAACCGGACCGGTGGGCAGAAGCGGAGCAGTGGGCGGAACGGGCGCAGCGGCCATACGGGCGATTTTAGCCTATGATGCGCGCCCCACCGATGCGCGACCAAGCGGCGACCGCCGTGGTCAACGCCCGCGGCGCCGCGCGCGTCCGGGGCGGCCACCCCTGGGTCCTTCGGACCGACCTCGTCCGCGGCCCCGCCGAGGATGCTCGCGCGGGCGGCCCGACCGTCGTGTCGGTCGAGGACGCGCGCGGCAAGCCCCTGGCCCTCGCGACCTGGGGGGCGCGCGGCCCGATCGCACTGCGCGTCCTCGACCGCGGGCCCGGGGCCCGACCGGCCCGGCTGGCCGATCTGGTCGCGCAGCGCCTGCCGGCGGCGCTGCAGCGGCGGGCGGCGCTGAACCTGCCCCGCGACGCCTACCGGGTGGTCCACGCCGAGAGCGACGGGCTGCCGGGACTCATCGTCGACCGTTATGCCGACGCGGCGGTGGTGCAAACCACCTCGGCGGCGATGAACGCGGTTCGCGACGACCTGCTGGACATCGTGCGATCGGTGCTGCGGCCCGGCCGGGTGGTCGTGCGCGACGACGGCTCCGCGCGCGATTTCGAGGAGCTCCCCCGCTTCGCCGGCTTGGCCGACGGCCGGGACGCCCGCGTCACCTACCGGCTGGGCGAAAACCACCTCGAGGCCGACCTGCTGACCGACGGCAAGACCGGCGGTTTTCTGGACCAGGCGGACAACCAGGCCGCCATCGCGGCGCTGGCCGCCGCCGGCGCCCGCGTCCTGGACGCGTTCACGTTCCACGGCGGCTTCGCGCTGGCGCTGGCCCGGCGCGGCGGCGTCGTGCTGGCGCTGGACGAAAACCCCGCCGCGGTCGAGCGGGCCGCCGCGAACGCCCGCCGCAACGGACTGGCCAACATGACCGTCGAGCGCGCCAACGCCTTCGACCGGCTCCGGGCGCTCGAGGCCGCGCGCGAGCTGTTCGACGTGGTGGTCATCGACCCGCCCGCGCTGGCCAAGCGCGGCGGCGCGGCCGGGCTGGGTGCCGCCACCCGCGCGTACAAAGAGCTCATCCTGCGCGGCGCGCGGTTGTGCCGGACCGGCGGGCTGCTGGTCGCCTGCTCGTGCTCGGGGCGGATGAGCCGGACGCTGTGGGAGGAGACCTGCGCGGATGCGCTGTTCGATGCCGGCCGCGCCGCGCTGGTGCTGAGCCGCGCCGGCGCCGGCCGCGATCACCCCGAGCTGGCCGGCGTCCCCGAAACGGGGCACCTCAAGGCGTGGACCTACCGGCTGTTGTGAAGGGCCGAACGATGTCCAGCTTGAATCTCATGGAAAAGCGCATGGGATGGATCGCGGCTCTGCTGGCCGTTGCGCTGCTGACGGCCTGGATGTTCGCGGTCGGGTACAACGAGTCGAACTGGCTTTCGTGGGTCGACCTCGCGGTCGGCATCATCGTGCTCGGCGGCCTGGGGTCGACCACCAGCTTCGAGATGCAGGGGACGGCGACCTGGCCCATAGCCGGGTTCGTCCTCCTCGGCCTCTGGCTGTTCGCGCTGGCCGCGGGCAGCCCGATCTGGCTCACCTGGCTGACCTTCGGGATCGGCTGCGCGTACCTGCTGCTGACGGCGGGCTGGCTGGTCGGCGCGGCGGAAGGCCCCAGCTGGCGCCGCCACGCCCACGCCTGACCGGCGTCAACCGCGCGCCAGCCGGCGCAGCGCCAGCCCGATCCCCAGCCACGCGGGCGTGAAGAACGCGATCCAGCGGCCGTTGTCCTGGTGCTGGGCGACGCCCAGCTTCAGCAACAGCGCGGCGGCGGCCGCGGCCAGCGCGGTGGTCGCGACCGCACGGGCCGCCCGCGTGGCCCGCGGCCAGCCGGCGGCCACGCCGACGCCCAGCACCAGCAGCGCCAGCGACCAGGGCGGACAGAGCAGCAGGTTCTGGTTGCGGTGCGCGACGGCGTGGTCGGTCCAGCCCCAGACGTAGAGCAAGAAGCAGCCGACGAAGCCGACCAGCAACCCCCACAGCGACAGCAGGCCGCCGAAGAGAGCGCGGAACGCCAGCCGCGGCGCGCGCCCGAGCCGAGCGGCGCTCGCGCCCCACCCGAGCAGCCAGAACAGCGCGCCGCCGAGGACGCCGGCCGCGAAGAACGTGCCCCGCAGCCCGGGCGGCTGGCGCGGCGGCAACGGGCGGCGCGCCTCGAACAGCTTGACCGTCCTGGTGACCAGCGGGACGGGCGTGCCGTCCGCGCCCCCGGGCACGCGCACGTCGGCCAAGGCCGCCGCCAGCTCCTCGGGGATGAACATCTCGGTCCAGCGATCGATGGGCCGGTCCGCCGCCGGCCCCAGCACCACGTCGATGGCCAGATAGAGCGGCAGGTAGCCGAGGGTCATCCGCAAAGCCTGATCGCGCAGCGAGAGGCGCGCCGGCGCCCGCCCCACCGCGCGGAGCTGGCCGCCGGCCGCCCAATCGACGGCATCGCGGACCCGCGTGGCGCAGTTGTCGAGGAAGTAGTCGTACTTGTAGTCGCGGTTTTCCGGCCGCGCGTTCAGGTCCAGCCGCTCGCGCAGGCGCCGCGCCACGTCCGGCGGCAACGCGAGCTGCTGAACCAGGATGGACCGGTTCTCGTGCTCGTAGGAGGCCAGCGTCGCCGAAATTCCCGCCACCGACAGCCAGTAGGTCATTCGCCCGTGCAGGAAATCGAGGATCAGCCGCGGCGAATCGAAGCGGAACGTGCCGAAGTTGTAGACGCGATCGGCGCCGTCCGACGGATCGTGAATCCAGAGCGCGTCGTGCCCGAATTTGAAGAACGGGTGGTCGCCCGGACCGAACGTCAGGACCGAGACGATCGGCCCGGGGGCCTCGGTCGGAGCCGCCGGGGCGGCCTGGGCCCGAGCGGCCGGCGCTGCCGCCACGAGCGCCACGCCCAGGACGGCGGCGCAGGAGTGGCGGGCTCGCATCGCCCCCAGGCTATCACCGCACGCGTCGCAGGACCGCGGCGAAGAACCCGTCGGTGTCGTGACGATTCGGCAAGAGCCGCAGCACCTGACCGTCGCCCACCTGCTCGGCCCGCGCGCGCCCCCAGATCTCCTTCACCGGGACCGCCACGAAGTCGTCCCGCTCGGCCAGGAACCGCTCGACGACCCGGTCGTTCTCTGCGCGCGTCACCGTGCAGGTCGCGTAGAGCAGTCGGCCGCCCACCGCGCACAGCGGCGCGTAGTCCACCAGCAGCGCCAGCTGGCGCGCCGGAAACGCCTCCACGGCCGCGCGGGTCAGCCGCCAGCGCGCCTCCGGGTTGCGCCGCAGCGTCCCCAGCCCCGAACACGGCGCGTCGACCAGCACGCGATCGAAGGTGCCGGGGCGCGCCACCTCGCCCTTGCCGGAGCGCAGGCCGCCTTCGGACACCTGGCGGGCCTCGAGGTTGGTCAGCCCGGCCCGGCGCGCGCGCCGCCGCAGCTCTTCCAGCTTCTTGCCGTCGGTGTCCAGCGCCAGCACGCGCCCCTTGCCGGCCAGGCTTGCCCCGATGGCCAGGGTCTTGCCGCCGGCGCCGGCGCACGCGTCGGCCACCCGGCCGCCCGGCGGTGGCGCCACCAGCTCGGCCACCAGCTGGCTCCCCTCGTCCATCACCTCGAACAGCCCGTCGCGAAACGCCGACAGCGCGAACGCGTTCACCCGGGTGTCGAAGATCAGGCCGTCGGGTCCGAGCGGCGTGGGGTGCGCGCTCACCTGCTCGTCGGCCAACCGCGCCCCCAGCGCCTCGCGAGTGAGCCGCCCGGTGTTGGCCCGCACGCACATGGGCGCCCGGCGGTTCATCGCCTCGCCCAGCGCCAGCGCCTCGTCGTGCCCCAGGTCGGCCGCGAACAGCTCGAGCAGCCAGGTCGGGTACGACAGGCGCACCGCCTCGCGATCCAGCCCGCGCCGGCTCCCCAGGCCGGCGTCGTCGGCGATCGCGCGCTCGAGGTCCAGCGTCAAACCGCCGCCCGGCCGCACGGCGGCAGCCAGTCGTTTGGCGTCGGCGGCCAGCGCGCCCAGCGGAAGACCGGACCGCGCCTCGTAGACCAGCAGCTTCAGGTCGTCGCGGGCGTGCGGCGCCATCGGGACACCGCCGGCCAGCTCCTCAAGGATCGCGTCCAGCCGCCGATCCATCCGGATGAGCCCATAAATCGTCTCCGCGCAGAGCCGGCGGTCCCCGCTCGACAGCTCGCGGTGCGCGCGGAACCCCCGCGCGATGAGGTCGCTCGCGAAGCCCCATTCGGCGCGCGCCTCGGCCGTGATCTCCAGCGCCAGCGCCCGTGCTCCGCCGGTCAGACGAGACGCGCTCACGCGCGCGAGCCCGATCCGGGTGATAAGGTCAAAGCAATGTCCGACGCCGACAAAGAGAAGCCCAACCCGTACGAAGTTGCCCTGGCGCAGCTAGACCGCGCCGCGAAGGTCGCCGGCGTGCCGCAGTCGGTGCGCGACATCCTTTCGCAGCCCAAAAACGAGATCATCGTCAACTTCCCCGTCCGCATGGATAGCGGAGAGTTGAGGATGTTCAAGGGGTACCGCGTCCAGCACAACAACATCTTGGGGCCGTACAAGGGTGGCATTCGCTACCACGAACAGGTCTCCCTCGACGAGGTGAAAGCGCTGGCGTCGTGGATGACGTACAAGTGCGCGCTGCACGACATCCCGTTCGGCGGCGGCAAGGGCGGCATCAAGTTCCGGCCGCGCGACTTTTCGCAGGGCGAGCTGGAACGGATCACGCGGCGGTTCACGCACGCGCTGGGCTCGAACATCGGCCCCGAGTACGACATCCCCGCCCCCGACGTCGGCACCAACGGCCAGATCATGGTCTGGATGATGGACACGTACATGAACGTCGTCGGGTTCACGGACAAGAACGCCAACCGGCGCGTCGTGACCGGCAAGACGCTGGCCTCCGGCGGCTCGCACGGGCGCGAGACCGCCACCGGCCAGGGGATCGTTCACTGCATCGCCGAATGGGCGCGCGACCGGCGCTTCGATCTGAACGGCGCCACCTACACGGTGCAGGGCTTCGGCAACGTCGGCGCGAACACGGCGAAGATCCTGGCCCGCACCGGCGCGTCCCTGGTCGCCGTCGGCGACTGGAAGGGCTACGTCACGAACGGCGACGGCATCAACCCGTACAAGCTGGCCGAGCACGTGCACAAGACCGGCTCCGTCATCGGCTATCCGGGCACGCACTCCATCTCGCGGGCCGAATTCTTCGCGACCGCGGCCGACATCTTCGTGCCGGCGGCGCTGGAGCTGGAGATCGGCATCGAGGAGGCCAAGGCGCTGAACGTGAAGCTGATCGCCGAGGGCGCCAACGGCCCGACCGAGACGGCCGCCGAGCCGATCCTGCGCGACAAGGGGATCGACGTCATTCCGGACATCCTGGCCAACTCCGGCGGGGTGGTCGTCAGCTACTACGAGTGGCTGCAAAACAAGCGGTCCGAACGCTGGGATCTCGAGGAGGTCGAAGAGCGCCTGGCCAAGCGCATGAAGCGCACGTATCTGGCGGTCAGCGAGTACGCCGCCATGAAAAAGTGCGACTGGCGCGTGGCGGCCATGGCCATCGCCGTCGAGCGCATCGCCCGCGCCTACGCCGAGCGCGGCATCTTCCCGTAGCCGACACCTTCGCGGGGCGACGCGCGGCCGGCCAGCCGCGCCGTCGCCCGCTCGCGGCATCGGGTCTGCCCCGGGCGACTTAGTTTCCGGGGGTCCAGGACCCTGTTGCGTTCCGTGCGGCCCCGTCTTTTAATGCGCGGCCATGGTGGGTTCCCATCGCTTCGTCTCGTCGCGGGTGGCCGTGGTGGTGGTGGGGTTCTTGCTCGCTGCTCCCGCCGCCGTCGTGGCGGCGCCGGCGGGCGACCCGGCTGCCGTCGCCAGAGTCACCGAGTTGAACCGGAAGGCCCTGGCGGCGTACAGCCAGAAGGACTACGACACCGCCAAGGATCTGCTCAGACAGGCGCTGCAGACCTGCGCCGACGCCGGGCTGGATCAGCACCCGATCACGGCGCGGACATACATCCACTTCGGCGCGGTGGCCATCGTCGGATTCAAGGAACGCGAAGCGGGCATCAAGCAGTTCAAGAAGGCGCTGGAGATCGAGCCGGACATCAAGCTGACCAAGTCGATCGTCACCCCCGAGCTGCAGGACGCCTTCGAACAGGCGCAGCTGGCGGCCGACGGCAGCCAGCCCGCGACGGCCGGCGGGGGCGAACAGGGTGGCCAAGCAGGCGGCGGGGACAACGCCGGCGGCGCCGCGGCCGAAGGCGGCGGGGACAACGCCGGGGCCAGCGACGAAGAGGAATCGCCCCGCAAGCGCGCCCCCCGGGCCAGACCCCGCAGGCGGTCCTCCGACGACGACGACAACAGCGACGAGGGGGACGCCGGTGACAAGGGCGGCGGCTTCTTTCTGGGGCTGACGCTGGGCAGCGGCGGCGGCCTCGCCAGCGGGTCGGGCCACCTCGACCCCAGTCACAAGCTGTCGACCGGATTGGCGCCCGGCCAGCTGGGGCAGATCGAGCCGCAGGTCGGCTACTTCCTCAATTCCACGACCCTGCTCTCGCTGGCCCTGCGCCTGCAATACATCAGCGGGACCAACGGCGAGTACGGCTGCGGAGCCGGCGGCAGCAGCTACTGCAACCCGACCACGTTCGCGTTCGCGGCGCTGGCCCGGGCGACCTGGTTTCTGGGTGACGGCCCTTTCCACTGGACCGTCGGCGGCCAGCTGGGCGGTGGGTACGTCGCGCACGCCATGTCGTTCCCGCAGACGACCTGCGCGATGGACCGCAAGACGGGCTGCGTCGACGCCGTACTGGGCGGTCCGTTCCTGATCGGCCCCACCTTCGGTCTCTGGTACGACCTGAGCGACACCATCGGCCTGATGGCGGCCGTCAACACCGAGCTCGGCGCCCCCAAGTTCACGTTCAACTTCGACATCGACGTCGGCCTCGGCTTCCGGCTCTGAGGCGCGGGCCGCGCGCGCGACGCCAGGTCCGGCCGGCCCCGCGGCGGCCGAATCGCCGGGAATGAGGTCGGGCGCCCGCGCGTGCGGCGTACAATGCGCGGACGATGTTGTTTCGGGGCGTGCACGCGACGATCGGCGGGACGCCCCTCGTCGAGCTGCGCCGCCTGGGCGGCGGCCACGCGCGCCTGCTGGCCAAGCTGGAACTGCGCAACCCCGGCGGCAGCGTCAAGGATCGCATCGCTCTGGCCATGGTCGAGGACGCCGAGCGGACCGGCGCCTTGCGGCCGGGCGGCGCCATCGTCGAGGCGACCAGCGGGAACACCGGCATCGCCTTGGCGCAGGTGGCGGCGATGAAGGGCTACACGCTGCACGTCACCATGCCCGAGCGCATGTCGAAAGAGCGCCTGATGCTGCTGCGCTATCTGGGCGCGCGCGTGACGCTGACGCCGGGCGCGTTGATGAGCGAGGCGATCCAGCGCGCCGAGGCGCTGCGCCGCGAAATCCCGGGCGCCGTCGGGCTGGACCAGTTCCGCAACCCGGCCAACCCGCAGGCGCACCGCGAGACCACCGGCCCCGAGATCTGGCAGGACGCGGCGGGCGAGGTCGACGTGTTCGTGGCGGGCGTCGGCACGGGCGGCACCATCACGGGCGTCGGCGAAGTCCTCAAGTCCCGGAAGCCGGGGGTGCGCGTCGTGGCGGTCGAACCGGCCGCCGCCGCGGTACTTTCGGGGCGCCGCGCCACGAACCACATGATTCAGGGCATCGGCGCGGGCTTCGTCCCGCCGCTGCTCAATCGGGACGTCATCGACGAGGTGCTCCCCGTCAGCGACGAGGAGGCCTTCGCCCACGCCCGGCGGTTGGCCCGCGAAGAGGGCATTTCGGCGGGCATCTCGTCGGGCGCGACGCTGGCCGCCGCGCTCAAGATTGCGGAACGGCGGGAATCTCGCGGGTCCTCGATCGTTTTCATGGTGTGCGACGGCGGCGAGCGCTACATCCACGGCCCCCTGGTCACCGACCTCATCGGCCCGTCAACCCCTTGACGGGGCGACGCACTTGCGTAACGCGAGGGAAGCGCTAGGTTTTCCGAAATGCTCGCGGTGGCACCTTTGCATCGTGCGTTGCGCGGCTTGCGGCTGCTGGTGGTCGAGGACGACGACATGATTCGCGACGCCTTGACGGAGCTCCTGCGCGACGAGGGAGCGACGGTCACGGCGGTGATGAACGGCCGAGAGGCGCTGGGGCAGCTGCGCGCGGCTCACGTGCCCGACCTGATCTTGCTGGACCTCATGATGCCGGTGATGGACGGCTGGGAGTTCCGCGTCGAACAGCGCGCCGACCCGGCGCTGGCGCACATCCCGCTCATCGCCATGTCGGCCGACATGAGCGCCAAGGCGCGGGCCATCGCCGCCGACGCCTACCTGCGCAAGCCGCTGGACTTCGCCGAGCTGGTGGGCCGCATCCGCGCGGTCTCGGATCACGCGGCAGAACAGCGCGCCGCGGCCGCCGACACCGCGGCCGCATTCGCGACCATGGCGGCGGACATCGCGCACGAGATCAACAACCCGCTCACCTACTTGATGGCCAACCTGCAGGTGCTGGCGGATCGCCTTCCGCCCGGCACCGACGAGGAGTCGCGTGACTTGCGCGAGCTGATAGACGACGCCCTGGAGGGCGCCGAGCGCATCCGGCGCGTCGTCAAGGACGCCCAGCGCGACCCCGAAAAGCTGCGCCACCATCACTGACCGCGGCGGCGCGCGGTCCAGGCAGCTGCGCCACCATCACTGGCCGCTGGCCGCGCATGGGTCAGGCCGCTGCGCCACCATCACGGGCCGCTCGCCCCGCATGATCCCGGCCGCTGCGCCACCATCCACTGGGCGCGCGCGGTGCATGGCCCAGGCCTCACCCGGCCGTGGTGCGAGGCGCTCACATGAGGTGACGCGGGACTGATCCCGCGCCGGACCGCGGTTCCTCGGGACGGCGGAAGGCAGCAGCTTCGCGCGCGCGATGGCCGCTCTCCCGCGCGACCCGGCGGTGTGGCGCGCGGCGCGGCGGCGCTGACGCCGCCATCGTCCACACGTCGCTTCAGATGGGGGTGGCGTCCGCGTCCGTCGCCCCGCCGTCCGGCGGCGGCGCGCAGCCGGTGCCGTCCCCGCTGCACATCCCGGACGCGCAGGGCATCTCGATGGTGGCGTTGCAGTTGCCGTTGGCGTTGCAGGCCGGCGTGACCAGTGCCGTGTCCGGGCAGGTCGTCGTTCCGCAGACCGTGCCGGCCGGCTGGTTTCCGCTGTCCACGCACTGGGACAGACCGGTCGCGCACGAGGTCTGACCGACCCTGCACTTGTTCGTCAGGTTGCACGGCTGGTTCGGGGTGCAGCTGCCGCAGGTTCCGGAATGGCAGACCATGTGGGTGCCGCACGACGTGCCGTCGCTGGCCGGCCGGCAGGCCCCCGACCCGTTGCAGGTCCCGAGCTGGCAGGCGGCCGGTGTCGTCCCGCAGGCGTCGTCGGCGGCGCCCGCCGCCCTGTTGGTGCACATCCCCGGCGTGGTCAGGTTGCAGGCGGTGCAGGCGCCGCACCTGCTGCTGGAGCAGCAGACGCCGTCCACGCAGTTGCCGCTGCCGCACTCGGTCCCGTCGCCGCAGCTGGTCCCCAGCGGCTTCTTGGCGACGCAGGCGCCCGACACGCAGTAAGGCTTGGTGCTGGCGCACTGGCCGTCGCCGGCGCAGGCCGTCCGACAGGCCGATCCCGAGCATGCGTATCCGTTGCACGAGGACGTCGTGGCGGCCGCGCAGGCGCCCTTGCCGTCGCACTTGCGCGCCGCCGTCACCGTTCCTTCGGTGCAGCTGGCCGCCGCGCAAACCACCGACGTCGCAGCGAACACGCAGGAGGTGGCGGTCCCGTCGCAGGCGCTGCCGCAGGTGCCGGGCACGCAGCCGGCCCGCCCGCCGCGGGGCGACTGGCCCGCCGCCAGCGTCGTGCAGTGGCCGGTCGACCCGGCCAGGTCGCAAGCCTGGCAAGAGCCGCCGCAGGCCGAATCGCAGCAATAGCCGTCCACGCACTGCCCCGACAAGCACTGGTTGGCGCTGGTGCACTTGCTGCCGTTGGCGACCCGTCCGCACGACCCGTTCACGCAGGGCTGCCCCTGGCACTCGTTGTCGCCGGCGCAGGTCGTGGCGCACTGGTTACCCGTCGCGGCGCACTTGAACGGCGCGCAGGCGACCGGCGTCGTCGGCTTGCAGCTGCCCGTGCCGTCGCAGACCGACATGGTCACGGCCATCTGGGTGCTGGTGTTGCAGGTCCCGGCGGCGCAGGCCGTGCCGCTGGCGTACAGCTGACAGGCGCCTTTGCCGTCGCAGAAACCATCCTGCATGCAGGTGGACGCGGCGGTGACCTGGCAGGCCTGGCGCGTGGACGCCGCCGGCTGTCCCGCCGCCACGGCCGTGCAATGCCCCTCGAAGCCGGCCAGGTTGCACTGCCAGCAACTGCCCCCGCAGGCCGAGTCGCAACAGACGCCGTCGACGCAGAAGCCGGATGCGCAGGCCGCGCCGGTCGCGCAGTGCGTGCCCAGCTCGGCGCCCGGAGTCCCGCCCGCGCCGCCGCCCCCGGCCCCCAGCGATCCGCCCGACCCCGCTGCCCCCGCATGCTCCCCGGCTCCGCCGCGATCGCCGGTGCCGCCGGTTCCAGCAGGCCCGCCACCTTTGCCGCCCGACCCGACCAGTCCCTGGCCGCCGGTGCCGGGGCCGGGCCCGCCGTCGGGATAGAGCGGCTGCTCGCGAAGACCGCACCCGATCCCGGACCACCCGAGAACCACCACGACCAGGGCCAGTCTTCTCAGCATTCGGTTTCTCCGACTCAAAAGCGAAGCGCGCACCCGACACCCCGGACACCCGGCTGCGGAACGCAGGCCCACACCGGTCCGGATCCGGCGACCTCGGTCCCGCCCTGGTGGCCGGGCGATGACAGCACGAACAGGACCGCCGACGTCGCGGCCAGGGCGCCCGCGGCGGCGAACCCGACGACGGACCAAGTGAGCGCCCGGTCGTAGGAATCCTTCAGCGGCTGGCAGGCAGCCGACAAGCTGGCGGTCCCGCAATCCTGGAACGTCACGCCGCCGGCCGCCGCCGTGTGATTGTTGAAGTCGTCGCGCTTGCTGGCGGCATTGAACGCCTCCGCGGTCCCGAGCGCCAGCGCGCCGATCGCGGCGCCGCCGGTGATCCAGGCCGCCAGCCGCGCGGCGCCGGCGCTTCCGGTGCGGGAGTCCGTGGCGCGGGCGCGCGGCGCGCCAACGTCCGCCGCACCGGACGCCGGCCCCGGCGACAGGCCGGCCTGCCGCGGCGAAGAAACCGCCGGAGTGGCCACCAGCCGGAACGCGCGGCTCTCACGCTGGCCGCCTTCGATGGTGACGGTCTCGCGCGCCGGCTCGAACCCGCTGGCGCGAACCTCGATCTCGACCGGCCCCTTGTCCAGCCGGATGGGCGCGCCGATCATCGACCGGTCGATCGGACTGCCGTCGAGCGCGACGTCCGCGCCCGGGGGCGACACGGTCACGACCAGCTCCCCGACGCCCGCGCGCGCCGCCTCGAGCTGCCGCTTGAGGATCGCGCTGTTCTTGGCGATCCACGGGTGCCTCGGGCTGGCCAGCGCCTCGGCCAGGTGGCTCTCGGCCTTGACGAAGTGCCCCAGCTCCAGCTCGCACAGACCCAGCTGCCCGGCCGTTCGGGGCGAGCGCGAAAGCTGATACGCCTCCTCGAACAGCGGCAGCGCCCGGGCCGTCTGGTCCTGAGCGCGCAGCCGAACACCGTCGCGGATCAAGGCTTCGGCCCGCTCCGCGTCCGTCAGCGCGTGGGCGGGCGCCGGGACCAAGGCGGCGACCACGACCGCCGCCAGCGCGGCGCGCACTGCGCGAAAATGCCTCTGCGAGGGCGGGATGTTCATGGCGCGGTCGATCCGTCCTGTGGCTTCAATCCAAGAGCGGGACGCCGTTGTGCATGCGCACCCCGGAGCCTTCGCGATCGCGCGCGCGGGAGGCCCGCTTGGGCGGCTCGGCGCCGGGCTCGCCCGCCTCCGTCGCCCGCGCGACGGGCGGTTCGCGGCGCGACGCGGCCGGCGGTCGGGCGGCCGGCGATTCGCTGGAACCGGCCCCGGCGGGTGGAGCTGTCAGACGGGACGCGTGCGGCGCCGCCGACGAGATAGCCGCGGCGACCGGGGTTGCTGCCCGCGCGGGCGCCGCCGCGGTGGCTACCCGGACCTCGGGTCGGGGCGCGATCGCCGGAGCGGCGGCTCCCCGGCCCTCGGATCGGGCCGCGATCGCCGGAGCGGCGGCTCCCCGGCCCTCGGGTCGGGCCGCGATCGCCGGAGCGGCGGCCGCCCGGGTCTCAGGTCGGGCCGGGGGCGCGGCCGGCGCCGCCGCGACCGAGGCGCGCGGCGCATCCGCCGCGGAGACGGCGGGTCGGGTCGAGGCCGCGGCGGCCGGTTGAAGGGCGACCGCTCCGGGCGCCGCGGCGGCCGCAGGCCGAGGCGCGGCCGCAACGGACACCGGCGCGGCGGCGGCCGGGCCCACGGGCGCGCCGAGCCGTGCCCCTGCGAGCGAGGCCGGGGCGCCGACGCGGGGCGCGTGATGACCCGAGCCTCCCCCGCGGATCAGCAGCAACGCGAGCAGGCAGCCGCCGAGCGCGACGGCCGATACGATCGCGATCCGCCGCCGATTCCAGCGCGGGGACGGCTCTGCCTCGTGGTCGTCGCGCACGATCGCCGTCTTCGCCGCCAGCGCGCTGGCCCGGCGTGGCGCCGCGGACGCCGGTGGCTCGAGGCGCGGGGGCAGCGTCAAGGGGAGGGTCGCCGCGCTGGACAGATCATCCGCCGACGGTGGCGCCGAGAACCAGGGGCCGCTCTGGGCGTCCGCTTCGGGAATCAGCGTCCGGACGAACGGGCTGGGAGTAGCTGCCTCGAGGGCGATCGCCGGCGACGACGGCGGGCGGCGGCGGCCGGTCGGGGCGGCCGCGCCCGGCGTCGTCGCAAACGGCGCCAGCGCCCGGCCGAGGTCCGCCACCGTCCCGAACCGGGCCTGCGGATCGGCGCTCATCGCGCGGGTCACGAGGCGGTCGACCTCGACGGGCGTCTCGGGTCTGCGGGCGCGCGGCGACGGCGGTTTCCCGGCGGCGATGGCCCGAAATAGCTGCGGCAGGTCGTCGGCCGCGTACGGATGCTCGCCGGTCAGCGCCTCGTACAAGATGACTCCCAGCGCATATTGATCGGTGGCCGGCCCCGCCTTGGTCTCATCGGCCAGCAACTCGGGCGCCAGATACATGGGCGTGCCCACGGGGTGACGCGCCCCCGACGGCTCCGCCGGTGCGCCCACCTCTTTCGCGACCCCGAAATCGAGGACCATGGGGCGAAACCGGCCATCCCGGGCGGTCAGAAAGATGTTCGACGGTTTGAGGTCGCGGTGCGTGACGCCGGCGGCGTGCGCCGTCGCGACCGCCTCGCACACCGGCACCAAGAGGTCGGCCGCCTGGGCGACCGACATGGCGCCCCACCGATCGAAGCGACGCGCCAGATCCTCGCCCTGCAGCAGCTCCATCACCAGGTAGGCCGCCTCCCCTTCCTCGCCCGCGTCGAGGATCTCGACGATGTTCGGGTGCCGCACGCGGGCGGCCAGCTTCGCCTCGTTGAGAAACCGGGCGCGGGCGGTGGGCTTGGCGCCCAGCTCGCGGCCGAGGATCTTGATGGCGACACGCTTGCCGTCGGTGATTCGCACGCCCTCGTAGACGGCGCCGGTCGCGCCCGCGCCCAGGACCGCCCCGATCTCATAGGCGCCGAGCCGCGTCCCCGATCGGGGCGCGGCGGCTAATTCATTGCGCGAACCGTCCCCCCCCGCCATTGCGCTTTCCCTCTGTTCCACGGAGCTTAGTCCTAGTTGGGCCATTCCCACCCGCATCCCTCAACCTGTCTGCTCGATCGCGGTCTTTTTTGTCAAAGAGACTCGTCCGAGCGTCCTTCGACGCGGCCGGCGCGCATCCCGGCGCCCGGCATTTCTAGGCTTCGACGCCTCCGGTCGACTCCCCGCGGCCAAAAACGCGAGACGCGTGGGGCCAGCCGCCGCCTCATTCGACCCTGACGTCGTCGAGGTAGCTCGTCCCCTGCCACCGCATGCAGACATTCGCCGGGGGCGGCCCCGACGGGACCGCCGCCGTGCCCGGACAGTCCCGCGGCGGCGACGCCGCCCGTGCCGCCGCCACCTGAGACGGAGGCCGAGCCGCACCGCGCCGCCAGGGAGAGGCAACCCAGCAAAGCCGGTCCGGCTCCGAAACCGACTTCTCTGGTTTTCCCGAACCTCACGATCGTCGCTCGAGTCCTCTCTGCGCCGCGAACGGCTGCGCAACCATAGGACGATCGATGACGCCCGTTATTCCGATCGCGCCGCCGGCCGAACATCGAATCGCCGCCCGGCCCGATCGGCGACGCGCCAACGCCGGTCCCGGCCCGGGTCCGTCCGGACAGGGCTCGTTTCAAGGTGCGGCGCTCCCGGGGAACGGGGAGAGCTGCTTGACCGTGATCGACGTGGAAGTGGCCTCGCCGATGATGCCCGAGCCCGCCGCGACGGCCAGCCAGGCTCCGTCGGCGCTGACCGCGAACAGGTCGGAGTCGTTGCCGGCCTGCACCGTCGCCGCGGCGACCACGGCGTGCGCGCCGGTGGCGAGATCGTCGCGCCAGAGCCGCCGGAAGGACCCCTCGCAAGCGGGGTCTCCCGTGTCGGCGACCGTGTAGGGGTCGAGGCAATCACCGTCGTCCCACCCGTAGGCGGAGGCCGGGGCCGGCGTTCCCGCAACGGCGTCGACCTGCCCGAGACCGGCCAGCGTCGTCGTCGCCCCGGTCGAAAGGTCGGCGACCCGGTTCACGACCACCACTGCACCGGGGCTCTCGCCTCTCCAGGCCGTGACGAGCGAGATGGTCTCTCCGACCGGGAACGAGAGGAAGGCGGTCGCGCCCGTCGAGGTGTCCGCCACGACGTAGTGGGTCGCGGCGCCGTCCGAGGCCCCGTTGCGCGCCAGAAGGGCCCCGCCGTCGGGCGAGAACGCCAAAGGCTCCAGCCCGCGGCCGAGATCGACGGGTGCCCCGCCGGCCAGGCTTTGGATCGTCGTTTCGTCGGTCGCGTAGTCGGTGAGCGCGACGCGCGCTCCGTCCGGCGCCGCCAGGTAGGAATAGAGCCCGCTGCCGAGGACGCGTGGCTGGCCCAGACTGGTCCCGTCACCTTCGATTGCGGCCACCAGCAGGATCACGCCGCCGGCGTTCGGGCCGGACGTCTCGTAGAAGAGCTCGCGCCCGTCCGCCGTGAGCGCGGGGGGCGGATAAGCGGC
>JAICYS010000164.1 GCA_025934105.1 Myxococcota bacterium
ACCGCGCGCAGTTCCAGCTGCCGCCCTGCACCACCGACAACGGGTGCTTCACCAAGGTCAGCCAGCGCGGCGGAGCCGATCTGCCCGCCGCGGATCCCGGCTGGGCCGAGGAGATCTCACTCGACCTTGATATGCGTAAAACAGTGTAAGATTGAAGGATGCCAGTCGGAATCTACGCCCGCATCTCTGAAGATCCGAACGACACGAAGCTCGGCGTCGCGCGCCAGGTCAAGGACGGTCGGAGCATCGCGAAGCTCCGCAACTGGGGTGTCGCTGGGGAGTACGTCGATAACGACGTCTCAGCCTTCGGCGCAAAGCAAAGCCGCCCCGAGTGGGAGCGGCTGATGGCGGACCTTGAAGCCGGGCGCATCGACGGAATCGTCGCCTACGACCTCGACCGCTTCGCTCGCGAGCCGCTCGACCTTGAGCGCGCGATCGCGGCGTACGACAAGGGCGGTCTCGTCTTCGCGACGGTGCAAGGCGACATAGACCTGTCATCCGCCGACGGCCTCACGATGGCGCGCGTCATGGTGGCATTCGCCAACAAGTCGAGCCGGGATACGTCGCGACGACTCAAGCGCAAGTACCTAGAGATCGCACACGAGGGTCGGTTCATCGCATCCCGGCGCCCGTTCGGCTGGGGGGACGGTGGTGGCAAGCTCGACAAGAAGGAAGCCGCAGCCGTTCGCCAAGCGGTCACAGATGTGATGGCGGGCGTGTCCATCCGCCAGATCGCAAAGAACTGGAACGACGCGGGCTACACAACCTCGATGGGCAACCCTTGGAAGCCTGCAACGGTTCGGCAGTACCTACGCAATCCGAGGCTGTGCGGTTATCGAGTCCACCAAGGCGAAGTTCTGACAGACGACGCCGGTAAGCCTGTCTTGGGCACTTGGGAGCCGCTGCTGACCGCTGAAGCGTTCGAAGCGCTGATCTCAAAGATGGACAGCAGGAAGGCTGCGTACTTCCACCCGGCTCCCAATGGCCATCGCGCCGGCAAGAAGGCAACCCAGTTGCTGTCCAACCTCTTGCGGTGTGGGCGGCCCGAGTGCGGGAGCAGGATGCAGAGCGGCGGCGTCCGCGCCTACGCCTGCGCCTCATGTCACAGATGTCAGATCCACAAGGCCCAGGCGGAGAAGGCGGTTGTAGGCGCCGTCCTGGCCGCATACCCCGACCTATCCACGCTCACCGAGTTTGCGCCGTGGCCGGGAGAGAGCGAACTAGAGGAAGTGCAGGGCCGCATCAAGGAACTGATGCAGGCGTACGGCACTGGAGAGCTAAGCAAAGGCGTCGTTTTCACTGCGGTTAGTTCGCTAGAAGCCCGCAGAGATGAACTACTGACACAGCGCGCGGCCCACAATCGCGACCAGATCGCCGAGCAGGCCAAGCCGCGCCACCTTGCGCGCGACTGGGATTCGCTGACTGTCGACGTTCAGCGCGAGTTGCTCAGCTCGCTTCTCGTTGCCGTGGTAGTTGCTCCGATTGGTAAGGGACCACGGAAGCCGACACACGAGCGGCTGACTTTCGTGTGGCGCGAAGAAGCGCACTGATCTTCTCTTGCTGAGAAGCGCTGAGCGGCGGCGCCGTCGCCGCCACGGCTGCTATCCATCGGTCGTAGTCGGCGTCGCTCATTGCCAGCCCGCCCCGGTGAGGTAGAGCGCGTCGCGCATAGCCCGAGGCGTTGCCTCGCTGGCCTTCTCAGGCTCGGGATAGTGGTTAGTGACCTCAACCGACACGCTCGGGCGCGTGTCGCCGCCCGTAGCGCCGCCGCGCGAAGTCATGGCATCGATGCGCGCGCCGCTGTTGATCGCTTCGAGCAGCGCGCCATTCGCGCGTGCCGATGCGGCGTTAACAACAAACTCGCCGGTCGACGCGTTGAGAAGCTGGTCATCCTGACGCGGGCCACCATTGCCGCCGACCCAACCGCCGTAGGCGCGCGTAAGAAGGAGATGGCCTCCCGAGCCGTTGGTCAGGTGCTGCGACGTGTTGATCGTCTTCACGGTCACCGTCTTGTCGTGCAAACCCAAGAGCTGGCTCTCGATCGCGCTGAGTTGCCTGGACGCCCCTGCGGTGTTGGCGGTTACCGTGACGTGCGCGTCAAAGCCGGCCAAGGTCCTCGCCTTGCCGATCAGGTTGCCGAAGCTGCCGGTGATGCTGTCGGCTTGCGCCTTCGTCAGAATCCCGGCCTTGACCCAGGCTTCGAGGTAAGTCCGAGCGTCGGAGACGCTGACGGTTCCGTCCTTGACCGCGCCAGACAGAGCATGAGCCGCGCCTTCTGCTGCGATAGCTGACTGTGCAAGGTCGAGGTTTGCCTGTTTGGTTTGCTTCGCATGCGGGCCGTATTCGGCGAGCGCCTTCGACGCTGCGGCTTGCTTCGATTTGAGATCGCTGAGAGCGCTGCTCATTCCAAACAGCGGATCTGTCAACGACTTGATCGCGTCGCTGTATGCCTTCGCCTTCTCCATTGCGGACTGCATCGCCTTACCAGCAGCGTTGACGTGGTTGCCGAACTGATCGAGGCCATTACCGGCGTCCTGCGCCGAAGATGCCGACGACGCCAGCGCATCACTGAACTGCGGAAACATCTGCGTGATCTGGTCAGTCGTGTAACCGAACTTGTGCAGGATGTCCGAGATCCGGTTGAAGTCCGTTTGGGCGATATCAAGACGACCGCGCGTCACCAGGTCAGATAGCGCTTGATCGAGGTTCGCGAACTGAATGCGGGCGACGTCGGCGCTGTGGCCGCCCAGCACCATCGCGGCCGCGATCTGGTGAATGAGGTCCGTGACACCTGCCGGGTCCCCGCTGTTGAGCCTGGAGAGTGTAAGACTGAACTGAGAGACGCTGACCGTTGACTTGTTTGCCTCGTCCTCAAGCTGCTTCATCATCTCGTAGAAGCCGAAGAGCGTTCCGGCAACCGCGCCAACCTTGCTGAGCGTCCCTAGTGCGCTGCGTGCGGTGAGGGCGCTGCCACCCATCTCTTGCATAGCCATGCGCGCGGCGTTGATTTTCGGTACGAGTGTGATGAATGCCCCACCGACGAAGAGGGCCACTCCCCCGGCGACGGTGAAGAGTTCGATACTTGTCTTGAGTGGCGCCGGCAGCCGATTCCAGGCGTTGACGACATCCGAGGCGTCTTGTACGAGAGACCGAAGCGGGCCGTTAGCGTTCTCACCGGCTCCGATGAAGGCGTCTTGCAGAGCAGCCTTGAACTTCTGAACGTCGCCGGAAAGCGAGTTCATTTTGCCCGCGGCTTGCAGGGCAGCGAAGCCGGACGTATTGACCTTGTCGGTCCAGTCGTCGATGCCTTGCGCGCCCTCCTGGTAGAGCACGTTCGCGGCCTTGATGGCGCGCGAGCCGAAGATCACCGACAGGTCGTGCGTACGTTCTGCCTGAGTGAGATTGCCGAGCTTGTCGTGAAGCTCGCCAGCGAACGTCGACAGTCCGACGAACTTGCCCGACGTGTCATACACGCTGATGCCGAGCTGCTGCATGATGTTGCTGGCGTTCTTGCCGGGCGCGGAGAGCTTCAGCAGCATTTGGCTTAGCTCGGTGCCGCCGCGCTCGCCGATCTGGCCGGCGTTGGCAAGCGCGGATAGCGTCCCGATGGTCTCTTCGATCGAGATGTCGAACTGGTGCGCAACCGGGCCGACCTGAGCGAGCCCGTAGCCGAGATCGCCAACCGACCCAAGTGCTTTGTCCGCACCGGCCGCAAGAAGGTCGGCTATATGCGGAACGTCTTTGCCCTGAAGGCCGAACTGCACCATTGCGGAAGCCGCGACCGTGGTCGCTTCGGCAACGTCCATCTGCCCTGCGGCAGCAAGCACCAGCGCGCCGTGCAACGCTCCGCCGAGAATGTCGGCGACGGAGACACCGGCCTTGGTCAGTTCGATCTCGGCATCGGCAACCTGAGTTGCCGAGAAGCCGTAAGCCATGCCTGCCGTCAAAGCCGCGTCGTGAAGCTGCCGCATCTCAGCGGAGCTGGCGTGGGAGAGCGCCTGCACCTGAGCCAGCCGCGACGTGAAATCGGCCATCTCTTTGACGGCGCCCGCGACTCCGAGACCCACGAGGCCACCCGCGACGAGCATGCCGTGGCCGATGGAGGCATAGCCCTCAGCCGCTCGGCCTTTGGCTAGGTCGACCTTTGCGGCGAAGTCCTCAGTTGCTTTGCCGGCGGCGGAGAACTTGGTGATGTAATCCGACACCCTGGCTTGCAGGGTGACGGAGACGGTTCTATCGGTCATTGGCCTCTTCGTTTTCGTCTTGGATTGCGATGCACGCCAGGCGCATTTGCTCGATCAGGTCGGCGAGGGCTAGGAAGCCGCCCGCCAGTTCGACGTCGCCCAGGCTGAAGCCGATGGCGGACGCTCTATCGAGCCCGAACTTGAACGCTTGAAGCTCCTCGACCGACATGCGGGAGCAGTAGTCGAGCCACTTCTCAAGGGCGGCTACGAGAGGCCCGGTCAAGTGCTCTTCGGTGAAGGTCATACCAAGGCCGACTCGGGATAGACCCAGCCCTCCCCCGACACCCACCGGGGATCGGGCACGTCGGCTCCGATCCGGGCAAGCTCGAACGGGTCGGCGTTGCGATGCCCGACGTTCCACGCTTTTTGCGCATCGCTGCGGCGGTTGTGTGCGGTCCAGTGCCGCCAGAAGGAGATCTCTTCGGGTGTCTGCCAGGGACTCGGAATGTCGTCATCGACGTCGGGCGGCATTTCATCTGCGACCGCGAAGTCGCGCCAGTGAAACGGGAAGACAGCGTCAGCAGGAAGCGGCTGCTCGCGCCGCCTCACGCGACCGACCCGCGAATGCCGTACACACCACGTACGCCGACGCGGCGGCGCGGTCGCGCGTTCGCTTGCGCGCCTTCCTCGTCGCCGACAGGCAGCCGCAGCGCGGCGAGCAGACGCGCCAGAGCGATGCGCTGCTGGCGCGCTTCGACCGCGGCAGGATGCGCCTTCACGCCCTGCGGCGATTCGACCATTGCGCCCTCATCGCGCACGACGGAGTCGAGCTTCTCAAGCAAGTCCACTGTGCGGACGGCCTCCACGAGCAGCGCTGTTTCGTGCTCTTCGAGTTCGTAGTTGTTCTGGATCGCCCGCCACATACGGCGACCTGCCGCGCCTGTTCCGGCAGGCGCGTTGGGAATGCTCAAGACAGGCCTCCTAGGCCGATTTGTTTCGCGAATGCGCCCTTCCTGGCGCCCTCTCCGTGGGTTCTGGCGCAACGCGCGAAGGGGCTACCCCCCAGGTGGTAGGTAACGGACCCGAGCGCAGCGCGCGCAGCTCACCTTCGACTCGCCGCGCTCGGGTCGCAAAGTCAGACGTACGAGCTAACGGCAGGCTTAGCTACCCGGCAGCGCTCGGCCATCTCGATTAGCTGATCGCGGTTATGCCACTTGATCCGAACGCCGGGAATCGCGCTGACCTTCGCCCACCACTCAGCCGAGCCCCGTGCTGTGCCGTCGGCTGCGGCTGGAATCCGCCGATGGAGGGTGTACTCGTCTGGAATCGCGAGGACAAGCCCGAGGTCAGCAATCGCCGTGCTCCAGACGTTGGCCGGCTGCTGCACGTAACTGATCTCACGACGCAACTGCCAGAGGTTGCTGAGGTCGACAGCCGCGGAGCGCGCCGCGTTGTGACCCTTGGCGCGCTCACCCGCAAGCGCGCGGCTCGGATCAAGTACGGCGGCGGAGTCGTCGCCGATAGCTTTGAGAAAGTCGGCAGCTCGACGATCGAACGCCTCGCCAAACTGGTCAACCAGCGAAGACGCCGCCGACTTCCAGGCTGCTTCCGCATCGCTCTTGGCGCGGCGGGCAATGTCGCGTAGTAGCTCGACCCGCAGTTTGTGGCGCGTGTCGAAGTCAATGAGTGCATCGACTAGATCGGCGATGTTCTCGGCGGTAGCTGACGCCGGATTCGGGCGCTGGATCTCTTCGGCAGCGCGAAGCGCGTCGCGGGCTGCATCCGCCCGCTTGTCGGCAGTGTCCGCTCTCTCCGGCACAGGAATCTTGAACGTGTCGCAAGCATTGCGAACAAGGGCGGGGTTCATTCGTTGGTCTCCGGTCGGTCGATGCCAAGAAGGTCGTTGAGCTGGCCGCGCTGCCTAGCGGCTTCGATCTCGCTATAGCGCCTCTGGCCGTACAAGGTCTGGACCTCGGCCTTGCTGAGCTGTCGGTCGGTGTCGATGGGACGCGGCGCGCGCAGGATGTCGGCAAGCCGGCCTTCCTTGCGGGCTTGCTCAATCTCGAGAAATCTCTTCTCTGCGTAGAGGCGGTTGAGGTCGGCGGACGTGAGTTGATCGGGCAAACGGAATCTCCGAAAAGGGAACTGGACCGCGCGTCTTAGGCGGCTATCTGAAGCACAGGCTGCGCGTCTGCGGGAGCGAACACCGCCTCCAGCAATCGACGCTCTGGACCCTGGAGCGCATCTGGCAACGCGGCGCGTGCTGCAAGCAACTCGTCGTTGCACTGTTCGACCTCGATCAATCGGTCATGCACGGCAGTAAGCGCCGCAACCGCGGGCCTTTGCTCGCCACGCGCCATCGCTGCTACTGACGTGACTGCGAAGCTGAGCGCGTCGCTGCGCCGACGCTCAACGGCCAGCCAAGCTGTGTACGGCGCAGGAGTGTGAAGCTGAGACATGGGTGCTCCTTCCAATGTCGTGCCACTTCAGGGCGACGAAGGGCTAGATGCGTAGTGCTAAGGCTTATGCAGTCACGCTGTCGTGCTGCTGGAGAGTCCAACTCTTCGGTTGGACTCCAAGCGGTCGACTAACTGAGCCGACGGCTAAGGCTTAAGAGTGGGAAGAACGAAGAAACGATGCACACTGAGCTTCAAGCAACTGATCTACAGCTATAGGGCTCAGAGAAAGAGCGTCTATCTATAGACAACTCCTGTTCAGTCAAAGCCTGACTACGAAGCAGAAGCTCTATCTATAGACAACTCCTGTTCAGTCCGCTGCGTGGGCAGACCTGCGAGTTCCCGCTCATGTCGCCAAGCCTCGCCCGCACGCGCAAGGCCCAGCATCAGGCGCAAGGTCACCAAGGCGTCCTGTCGGTGGCGTCGAACCGTCACGCGCTCGATGCCAAGGTCGGCGGCAAGATCCTTGTCCGGCACCCGATGCATGTAGCCGCGGATTACGGCTTGTTGCTGCTTCGGCAGGGCCGCAACCAGAGGCTCGACCAACGCCTGGAGTTTTGGGTTGGTCGGCGACGGCTGGAGGTATCCGCTGCACTCCTGCTGCTCTACGCCCCAGTCGCCGTAGTGGACTCCTGGCCGTCGCAGCTTCCCCGTGTGATGGCGTAGATGGGCATCCGGACGATAGGGCAGCGTCGCTCGCCCGTAGGGCCGCTCAGGCTGCGCGCGCCGGCCGCGTTCCATCTCCGCGGCTTGGGACTCGATCACCTGACGGAGGTTCATCTCGTCGAACGACGGCTGCGGCCCAGGCTTGCGGCGGTTCCGCCTCAAACGCGCTCATCTCCGTCAATGAGCGGTGGCAGGAACTGAACTGCGGCGGTTCCGCTAGGTCTGGTTCGCCGCTCGTGGAAGCGGCGCAAGCTCGCGCTAAGCGCGGCCCGGTGCTCGTCTGTCTTCGCCTTACCGCGCAGACTCGCGCTGATCTTGCGCTTCTGCTCTTCGCTGATCGCGCGACCGGCTCGGAGCGCGCTGATACGTCTACGCCGCAGACCTTCGGCGCTAGGCGTCCTGGCTCGGGGCAAACGTCCTCCATGAATCTCGCGTACTTCTACGACGCCGACGCCTCACAGGTAGGTGAAACTTCGGCTCTCACAACTAGCCAAGAGCGGATGACTCCGCCCTCACCTATAGCGGGGGTTGGAGGACAAGCCCCTATTGAGCGCCCTCCACTAGATGGTCCGGCGTTATAACCCCTCTACGAATAGGTGAGCCTTGGTAACCGGCCTCACCTACAGCGACGAAGCACAGGGCCGCGCGCCCCCAGCGGTTGGGGGCCGAGGGAAGCCGCTGCCCTTTCAGATAGGAAGCTCAGGGCACCCTTGAAGCAGCCCGCGAACATCGAAGAACGCGAAGTCGCCGGTTTCGAGCGACTCTTCGATTTGCTGCTCGATCGTTGGCCGGCGCGCTTCCCATTCAGCATCGGCGCGCAGCTCGTGCTTGAGGCCGATTAGCTGCTGTGCTGCTTTGAGCATTCGCTTCCGCTCGCTGGTGATCCCCACGGTTCTCCCGCCCTTTAGACCAGGCCGAACCCCTCGGCCTGAGGGCGCAGACGTTAGCGCCGTTTCAAGATGCGCGCAAGGGCCGGTTTTCCTTCGTTTGCAACGATTTTTTGCCCGAAGTTCGTATCGAGAGTTTGCCCGAAAAGTATGGCTGTGAAGTTCGCGCCAATAGGCGCGAAGGTGCTTTGCGAAGTACGCTTCGCGTGCGCTCACGACCGGGGGAACGCCAATGAAAATCCGACTGATCGCGGGGGCGGTCGCAACAGTCTTCGTCACCGCAACCGCATGCTCGACAACTACGGGCAGCAACGCCAAGGCTTTGCAGTCGGCACTCCCCGTCACAGCCACTCCAAGCCCAATGCCGACGAATCTGACAATGGCCGAAGCCAGAACGGCATACCGCGCCGCAGTGGCGGCGTACAACCACGACGTCAGCATCTGGTTCAAGGCGAGCGAAAAGTGGTCCCCTCATAGCGCGGCAGACCTACGGGCAGCGAAGCGGCTCGCACGAAAGACCGTTCGCGCCAGTCTTCGATACAGCAGTCGGCTCATTCACACCCGCTGGCCGCGCTCGGTGCGCCGCTTCGTAGAACGAGCGCTCAACACAACCGCGTTCGAGGTTTCCTACTGGAACGTCATCGCCCACGCGAAGACGTTCGACGAGCTAGTTACGGATTCGAACGCTGTGAGCCAAGGGGCAGAGGATCGCGCCGCAGGGGCAATACAGCGGTTGCGAGAGGCGCTCGGTCTTCGGCCAGCGCCCGCCTGAACACACTGATTTAGATATGTCAGTTGACCTCGACATGGTCAGCGCCGTGTGCCCGAACTGCCACATCATGCTGGTCGAGGCCGACACGGCGTCGATCGCGAACCTCGGCGCCTCGGTCGACGAGGCCGTCGCGCTCGGCGCCAACGCGGTCAGCAACAGCTACGGCGGGCCGGACATGAAAGACGCCTCCTACGGCCGCTACTACCACCACAGTGGTGTCGCGATCACCGCGTCGGCCGGGGACAGCGGGTACGCCGTCTCCTATCCCGCCTCGTCGAAGTGGGTCACCGCGGTCGGCGGGACGACGCTTCGCCGCTCCACCTCCAGGCGCGGCTTCACCGAGACGGCGTGGTCCGGCACCGGCAGCGGCTGCTCGGCCTACAACAAGACGACCTGGCAGGACGCCGCAACAACCGGCTGCTCCGGCCGTGCCGTGGCCGATGTCGCGGCCGTCGCCGACCCGCAGACCGGGGTCGCGGTCTATGACAGCGAGGACTTCCAAGGAGCGCGCGGCTGGCTCACGTTCGGCGGCACGAGCGCATCGTCACCGATCATCGCGGCCACCTTCGCCTTGACGGGCGACACGACGCACGTGACGGACGGCTCGTATCTTTGGAGCCACCACACCCCCGCGGGGCTGTGGGACGTGAGCAGCGGCAGCAACGGCGGCTGCCCCACCGCGCAGTGGTGCAACGCAGGCACCGGGTGGGACGGGCCGACCGGCTGGGGCTCACCGAACGGAACATCCGACTTTTGACCGACGTCTGAGGGGGTCGCGGCGGGCATGATCGATGAAATGCCCGCCGCGACCGCTTCAAACGTCGCGGTGTCCGTGGTCGTTCCCGTGTACAACCCGGGCCGCCACATCGAGGTCCTCATCGACTCGCTGCTGGTCCAGAAGCCGCCTCCCGGCGGGTTCGAGCTGATCTTCGTCGACGACGGGTCGACCGACGAGACCCCCGAGCGGCTCGACCGGCTGGCCGCGGAGCACCCTCACGTGCAGGTCGTGCACCAGCCAAACTCAGGCTGGCCGGGCAAGCCCCGCAACGTCGGGATCGAGGCCGCCCGCGGCGAGTTCGTCTTCTTCTCCGACCACGACGACCGGCTCACGCCCAAAGCCCTCGACCAGATGGTCACGATGGCCCGGCGCACCGGCGCCGACGTGCTGATCCCCAAGATGATCGGGATCGGACGCCGCGTGCCGCGCAACCTCTTCCGCGAGAACATCGACAGGGCCGAGCTGGGCGCCGACCCGCTGATGTCGGCCCTCACGCCCCACAAGCTGTTTCGCCGGGACTTCCTCAACACCCACAAGCTGCGCTTCCCCGAGGGCAAGCGCCGGCTCGAGGACCACGTGTTCGTGGTCGAGGCATACCTGCTCGCCGACGTGATCTCGGTCCTGGCGGACTACCCGTGCTACTACCACCTGCGACGAGACGACCGGGGCAACGCGGCGTACGAGAAGTGGGATGCGAAGTACTACTTCTCCTTCGTCGCCGAAGTCATCGACGTCATCGACCGGCACACCGAGCCAGGGCCGCTACGGGAGGCGCTGCTCTACCGTCCGTACCGGGTCGAGATGCTCGGGCGACTCATTGCCGAGCGCACGTTCCGCTGGGACGACGAGCTTCGCGCCGAGGTCTTCGAGTGCGTCCGGACGCTCGCGGTCGAGCGGTTCCCGGCCGACTTCCACGAACGTCTCCACGTCATTCCCCGCGCCCATGCGGTCGCGCTGCTGGCGAATCGCCTCGACCAGATCCTCGACGTCGCCCAGCGCAGCGCAGCGGTCAAGGTACGTCCTGAGATTCGGAATGCGACCTGGCTGAACGGCGTCTGGCGCCTGGAGATCGATGCCGAGTTCGTGCACCCGGACGGCGCTCCGGTCAGGCTCATCCCGAACGGCGACGGCTGGTCGATCGATCCTCGTCTGATCCCGGTCGAGCTCCAGGCGGAGCGATACGACACCGGTCTGATCAAGAGCGGCAATGTCGACGTGCTGGTGCGCCATCGCACGCGGCACGTCGAGTGGTACCTCGACACGGCCATCAGCCCGCAGCTGGTCGCCATAACGGGCGACCCGGAGGGTGCGCATCACCTGGTCATGCGCGGCACCGCGGACCTGGACCCGACGACGATCGCGGCCGGCTCCCGACTCGGCTTCGGACGGTGGGACGTCCACATCCACGCCGACCTGTTCGGTCTGCTGCGCATGGCGCCGGCAGTGGCCGACACCGTCCGGGAGCTGACACCTCTGCTGGTGCTCGCGCCGCGCAAGCCACCGCAGCTCGTGAGCCCCCGTGTCACCGGACCGAAGCGACGGCTCGCGTTCAAGGTCGCGCGTCCGCCGCGGCCGGCAACGAAGCGAGCACTGGGACTTGCGCGCGCCGTCCGCGTCACGCCGCGGGGACACCTCGCCGCAACGATCGAGGTCGAGGTCGCCTCCGCCTCCCGGCCGAGCACCCACAACGTGCTCCTTGTCAATGGCGGCAAGAAGGTCCCGTCCCGCCGCATCGGCCGCCGAGCCGCCGCCCGCGCGGTCCTCGTCGCGGCCTTCATCCGACCCAAGAAACAGGTCTCGCCCGCCCGCGCTGGTTGAATCAGGGCGTGAAGCTGCCCGTCATGCCGCCCGTCTCTCCGATGCTCGCGAAGGCGGTCCCGGAGATGCCGGAGGGGGACTTCCTCTACGAGCCCAAGTGGGACGGCTTCCGCTCGATCATCTTCCGCGACGGCGACGAGGTGGAGGTCGGCTCGCGCAACGAAAAGCCGATGACGCGCTACTTCCCTGACGTCGTCGAGGCCGTCAAGGCAGCGCTTCCGCCGCGATGCGTCGTCGACGGTGAGATCGTCGTCCCGCAGGCGGGGCGGCTGGAGTTCGAGACGTTGCAGCAGCGCATCCACCCGGCAGAGTCACGGGTCCGAAAGCTTGCCGCCGAGACGCCCGCGCACTTCATCGCCTTCGACCTGCTCGCGCTGGACGACGAGTCGTTGATGTCGGTGCCGTTCGGCGAGCGTCGCGCGCTGCTCGACAAGGCCGTCACTCGCACCGCCGACGTCCACCTCACCCCGGGCACCCGCGATGTCGCCGAGGCGAAGCGATGGTTCACCGACTTCGAAGGGGCGGGCCTCGACGGCGTCGTCGCCAAGGGGCTGGCGCTGACCTACCAGCCGGACAAGCGGGTGATGTTCAAGATCAAGCACGCGCGGACCGCCGACTGCGTGCTCGCCGGGTTCCGCTGGCACAAGAGCGGCCCGATCGTCGGCTCGCTCGTGCTCGGCCTGTACGACGGGGACCAGCTGCGCCATGTCGGCGTCGCGGCGTCGTTCCCGATGAAGCGCCGTGCCGAGCTGGTCGAGGAGCTGGCGCCGCTTCGTGAAGACGCGGACAAGGACCATCCCTGGGCCGGCAACGAGTTCGGTCCGGGCGGCGTCCCCAACCGCTGGAACGCCGGCAAGGACATGAGCTTCGAGCCGCTTCGCCCGGAATGGGTGGTCGAGGTCGCCTACGACCAGATGGAGGGCCACCGCTTCCGCCACACCGCGCAGTTCCGGCACTGGCGTCGCGATCGCGACCCGAAGTCCTGCACCTTCGCCCAGCTCGAGCGCCCGCTCAAGTGCGCCATCGAGGACGTCTTCGGCGCGTGACCCGCCCGCCGTACAGCGGGCTTAAGCACGCCTTCAGGTTCCGGCGGTTGAGTTCGTGGAGCAGGGCGTACTCGCCGGTGTAGCTACCGATCCGGCTCGCCCAACCCCTCCCCCCGGAGGTTGGGCCCGGCGAGTGCGTCCTCGCCCA
>JAICYS010000350.1 GCA_025934105.1 Myxococcota bacterium
ACCGCCGGCCCCGAGCGGGCGGGCTGGCTGTCGCTGGGCGCGGCGCTGGCCCGGCACCGGCTGGGCGCGCCGGCCCGGGCCGACGAGCTCATCGAGGCGGCGCAGGCCGCGGATCCCGCCGATCCGGCGCCGCTGTTCGCGATGTCGTCGGCGGCGCTGGCCGCCGGCCAATGGGCCAAGGCGCGGCTGGCGCTGGATCGCCAGGCGGACCTGTCGCGCGATCGCGACTGGGCGGCGACGCTGCTGGGGCTGGGCGCGCACGTCGCCGAGCTGCACGAGGGGAACGACGACGCGGCGGCCGGCCGCTACCGCCGGTTGCTGGAGACGCGCGCGTCGGATCCGGTGGCGCTGGCGGCGCTCGAGCGGATCGCCTCCCGCACCGGCGACGCGGCGGCGCAGGTGGCGCTGGCCGAGAGCGCCGTCGATCGCAGCGGGGATCCCGCCGAGCGGGCCGCGCTGGCCATGCGCGCGGCGGAGCTGGCCGAGACGGCCGGCCACGACTTGCCGCGGGCGGCGGCCCTGGCGCGCCGGGCGCTGGAGGCGGTCCCCGGCTACGGGCCGGCGGCGCATCTGCTCGAACGTCTGTTGCCGGCGCTGGACCGCTGGGACGAGATGGCCAAGGTGGTCGAGGTGACCGCGGCGCCGACGTCGCTGGGCGACCCGGGCACGTCGGCCGACGCCGAGGCGGCCGTGCGGCTCGAGCGGCTGGGCGCGCTGTTCGAGGATCGGCTGGGCGATCCCGGCAAGGCGCTGGCGCTTTACGGCGAGTGGGTCGACCTGGGCACGCGGCGGGGCGCGGCGCTGGCGGCCTTGCTGCGCGCGGCTGAAAAGGCCGGCGACGCGCTGGTGGCCGCCGAGGCGGCGCTGCGGCTGGGGACGGAGATCCCGGCCTTCGACAAGGCCACGCGGTTCGCCTGGTGTTTCCGGGCCGGGACGATCTTCGAAGAGCGGGCCGCCGCCGACGACGAGGCGGTGCGCGCCTACGAAGCGGCGCTGGCCCTGGCGCCCGGCTCGCGCCCCGTGCTGGCCGGTCTGGCGCGGGCCCACCACCGGCGCGGCCGGTTCGAGGCGCTGGCGGGCGTGCTGTCGCAGCAGGCCGCCAACGAGCCCAACCCGGCCAGCGCCTCCAGCTTCGAGGTGGAGGCGGCCCGTCTGTTCGCGCTGCGGCTCGGGCGGCTGGACGACGCGCTGGCCGCCACGGCTCGCGCGCTGACCCTGGATCCGGCCAGCGTGGAGGCCGTCGCCGAGCACGTGCGCCTGCTGGAACGGCTGGGGCGGCCCGACGAGCTGGTGACCGCGCTTGGCACCTTGGGACAGGCGCTGGCAGATCCGGTCGACAAGGCCGCCGCCTACCGCGCGCAGGCCGAGGTGCTGGAGTGGCAGCTCGGGCGCCGGCGCGAGGCGCTGGCCGCCGTCGAGCGCGCCGTCGGCACGGGCGCCGACGATCGCGCCGCGGTCGCCGAGGATCGCCTGTGGCGGTTGGTGGGGCGCGGCGCCGAGCTGAGCGCGCGGCACCTCAAACGGCTGACGGCCGCCGACGAGGCGGCGCGCCTGGCGGCCGGGCGCGAGGCGGGCCGCAAGCCGCGCGCCGTCGCCAACAGCGCCGCCGCGGAGCTGGGCCTGCGCCTGGACCTGGCCTGGCACCTTCAGGATCCGGAGGCGGCGCTGCGGGTGCTGCAGGGGGCGCTGGAGGTGGGCCCGGGAGATCCGGCGGTGCTGGACGCCGAGCTGGCGCTGGCGTTCCGGTTCCGGCGCGATCGCGAAGCGGCCGCCGCGCTCGAGCGGCTGGCCGCGGGCAGCGACGACGACGACGCGCGCGCCGCGCTCTGGCAGGCGGCCGCGCGGGCGCGCGAGCGGTTGGGCCAGACCGCGTCGGAGACGCTGCCGCTCTGGAACCGGGTCGTGGAGGCGCGCGGCACCGAGGAGACGCTGACGCTGTTCGCGCGCGCCGCCGCCCGCGCCGGCGATTCGTCGCGCTTGATCCTGGCCCGGCGGCGCCGCGCCGAGAGCGCCGCCGAGCCCCTGTTGCGCGCCGTGCTGCTGTGGGACCTGGCCCGCGCGCGGCTGGACGCGCGCGATTTGGGCGGCGGGGACGCCGAGCTGGCGCGCGCGCTGGAGGCCGACGGCGCCTTCCTGCCGGCGCTGGCGGCGCTGGCGCAGCTGCGCGAGGCGAACGGCGATCCCCGCTCGGCCGCCGAGCTTTACGCGCGGCAGGCGCGCTTGATCAAAGGCCCGGGCCGGGCCGCCGACGCCTTCCGCCAGGCGGCGCGCCTCTACGCCAACCAGGTGCGCGACGACGCGATGGCGGCGCGCTGCCTGGAAGAGGTGCTGGCCATCGAGCCGGAGGCCGAGACCGACTTCGAGGTCTTGCAGGTGATCCTGCGCGCCCGCGGCGAGGACGAGCGGCTGGCGCAGGTCATGCGGCGCCGGGCGGCGGCCGGCACGCTGCCCAAGCGGCGCGATCGGCTGCTGGCGCTGGCCGAGCTGCTGCACGCGCGCGACGCCGTCGAGGCGGCCGCGGTGCTGGCCGAGGCGGTCAAGCTGGATCCGACCTCCGTCCCGGTGCTGACACGGCTGGCGGAGGTGGAGGCGGAGATCGGGCGCTCGGCCGAGGCGATCGCGACCTACCGGGCGGTCATCGCGGCGTCGGCCGACCCGACCGCGGTCAGCGCCGCCTGGGCGCGGATCGGAGACATCGCCGAGCGGGCCCTGGCCGACGGCGACCAGGCCATCGAGGCCTATCGCAACGCGCTCCTCGCCAAGCCCGACGATCTGGCGGCGCTGGGCGGCTTGGCGCGCGGGCTCACCCGCCGTCGCGACTACGCCGAGGCGGCCATCGTGCTGCGGCGGCTGGCCTCTTTGGAGCCGGAGCTCGACGCGCGCGTCGGCCACCTGCTGACGCTGGGCGAGCTGTTGGCCGGCCCGGCCGAGGACCCGGACGGCGCGGCGTCGGCTTTCGAGCAGGCGCTGGCGCTGGACCCTGGCAACGATCAGGCGCTCGACCGGCTCGACGAGATGCTGAGCCGGCTGGACGAGCCGGCGCGGCTGGCGGCGGCCTTGGGCCGCTACCTGGAGGTCGCGCCGTCGTCGCGTGCGCGGCGGATGCGGCTGGCCTCGCTCTGGAGCGGGCCGCTGGCCACCCCCTCGCGGGCGGTCGACGAGCTGCGGATCGTCGTCGGCGCCGCCGAGACCGACGTCGAGGCGCGCGTCGAGCTGGCGCGCGTGCTGGAGAGCGCCGACCGGCCGGCCGACGCCGTCGCGGAGCACCTGACCTTGCTGCGCCTCGAGCCGCTGCGGGTCGAGTCCCTGCAGGCGCTGCGGCGGCTGTGCGAGCGGACCGGACAGCGGCGGCGGGCGGCGCGCGTGGCGGCGGCGCTGGCCGCGCTGGGCCTGATCGACCCGGTCGAGACGCGCGCCATCCGCGAGGCGCGGGCGCGCTGGTCGCCCGAGGCCAAGGGGACGGTCTCGGGCGCGGACTTCGAGGCGGTGCTGCGCCACCCCGACGCGCGCCACCCGGCCACGGCGCTGCTGGCCGCGATGTCCGAGGTGTTGCCGCGGCTTTACGGCCTGGCGCTGGAAGACTGGGGCGTCGGCAAACAGGACCGGCTGCCGCCGCGTTCGGAGGATCCGGTGCGCGCGCTGGTGTCGCGCGTGGCGGCGCTGCTGGGGGTCGAGGACGGCTACGAGGTGTATCAGGCGCGGACCATCGCCAGCCAGGTCGAGATCGAGGCCGGGCCGCCGCCATCGCTGCTGCTGCCTCCCGGGTTCGGCGGCCTGCCTCGCCAGGAGGCGTACCTGCAGCTGGGGCGGCAACTCGGCCACCTGCGCGCCGGGACTTACGCCATCGGCCGCATTCCCGGCAAGGACCTGGGCCTGCTGGTCGCCGCCGGCGTCCGGACGGTCTATCCCGGGTACGGCCGCGGCATCCTGCCCGAGGAGCAGCTGAACGACGTCTCGCAGAAGATCTCGCGCATGCTGCCGCGCAGGCAGCGGCGCGCCTTCGAGCAGGCGGCGCTGTCGTTCCGCGACGCCGGCCTGTTCGACGGCGACAAGTGGCGGGCCGGGCTGGCCCACACGGGCACCCGCGCCGCCCTGGTGGCCTCGGGCGACGTGCTGGGCGCCTTCGAGCAGATCGCGCGGGCCGATCGCCGGCTGGCCGCGGCCGTCCTGCAGCCGCCCGAGGAGCTGTGGGCGACGGCGCGCGCCAGCGCGGCCGTCGTCGAGATGATCCACTTCGCCGTCGGCGAGGAGCTGGCGGCCCTGAACCGGCGCCTGGGCCTCGACTGAGCGTCTCGAGGGAGCTGGGCGGCGCCCGCCGCGCCGCCAGCCGGGCGGCGCCCGCCGGAAGGCGGCCGCGCTATCGAGCTTGGCCGCGTTCGGGCCGCTCGGCGGGCGCCAGGGGCTCCGCCGGGCCACCCCCACCCT
>JAICYS010000371.1 GCA_025934105.1 Myxococcota bacterium
GGCGTCCCGGTGCAGCGCCTCCAGCACGACGCAGGCGAGCCCGGTCGGAGCGGCCTTGGCCTGCACGCGCGCCAGCGCCTGGGTCGCGTCGAACTCCAGACCGCGTTGCCCGAGCACCCGGGCCAGCATCAGCTCGGGCGCCCACCAGCCGGGGGCGGCGGCGCGGGCCCGTTGCGCGGCCTCGATGGCGTCGCGCGGGCGATCGTCCTCCAGCTCGATCGTGGCCAGCGACTGCCAGGCCCGCCCCAGCCCGGCGTCGGCAGCCAGCGCCGCGCGCAGGCGGCGGCGCGCCATGTCCCGCGCGAAGGGGGCCGGCACCGTCGGATCGTGGCGCGCGATCTCCGCCGCCAGCGCCGTCCCCACCGCGAACCGCGGCCACCCGGCCAAGATGGTCGCGCCGGCGGCCGCGCCGTCGATCGCGCCCAGGCGGTCGGCCACGAACGCCGCCGTGTAGGCGCGCAGGGCGTCCGTCCCATTGCCGCCGGCGCGCGGGGCCGGCTCGGCCGTCGGCGCGACCAGCGCGGCGCGCCCTCCGGCCGGCTCCGCCGCCGGAGCGACGAACCGCACCGAGCCGCCCGCCTTGGCCGCGAACACCGCCAGCGTCAGCCGCGTCTCGCCCGCCGACGTGGCGACCCGCAGCCCCAGCTCGTGCCGACCGGCAGACAGCGACACCCGGGCGCTGCCGATCTGCGGCCCGTAGCGGCCGGCCGACCCGTGAGCGACCGAGACACCGTCGACCACCAGCCAGGCCTCGCCGGGATCGTCCAGCACCAGATCGTAGACGCCCGCGGCGACGTCGATGGCGGCGCGCAGCCAGCGCGCGTCGGCCCGCCCGTCCAGCGCCGGCGCGAGATCCACGTGGCAGCCGGACGCGGCGACGGTCTGGCGCGGGCCATGGGTGGGCTCGGGCGCCAGCAGGTCCAGGTGCGGCAGCGGCCCCAGGCGGCCGGCGTCGACCAGCGCCGGCGCGCAGCCCGCGGCCGCCGCCTCCCGCTGCATGCGGGCCGGATCTCCGTCGCGCCGGGCCATCTCCTCGGCCAGGCGCGCCAGCCCGAGACGCGCCGGCCAGGGGAGCGCCACCGCCCGCGCCAGCTCGGCTGGGCGCAGCGCCGCGGCCAGGCGGGCCTGCTCGGCCGGTCCGATCTCGTCGAACAGCTCGCGGACGCGGGCCGCGGCCACCGGCGCCAGCAGGTCCGACCACTCGGGGCGAGCGCCCCCGGCCAGCGCCCGCAGGAGCGCGGCGTCGTCGTCCAGCGCCGCGCGGCTCTCGCCCCGGGCGAAGGCCACCGTCGCGCGGCCGAACAGCGCCACCACGTCGCCGGGCGCGGCGGTCAGCCGGGCCGCGAAGATGCGCGTCGCGTCGCCGCGCCGGCCGTCGGCCAGCGCCGTCCAGCCCGGCAGCGGCGCCGGCCGCGCCGCCGGGATCGGCCGCGGCAGCGACGCGCAGGCGCACAGCGCCAGCGAGACGATCACCCCCGCGCGCCTCACGGCCGGTCGCTCCCGGGCTGGGCGCCGACCAGCAGGCGCTCTTGCAAGATGGCGTCGATCTCGCTCAAAAACGCCCGAAACCGCGGGTACTGGTCGGGGGCGATGCGCGCGCGTTCGACGTCCAGGAACGACCGCACGTGGACCAGCCCGCCTTCGCGCCGAACGTCCAGATGGAAGCGGCCGAACGCGCTCTCGACGTCCCGCGCGGCGCCGTCGCCGAGGCCGCCGGCGAGGATGGACCACCCGGCCGGCAACCGGAACACCAGCTCCTCGTCGTGCTGCCAGGGGTACGCCAGCACCAGGTCGCGGTGGCGCTCGGACAGGCGCGCGTACGTCCGCACGAAGTCCGGATCGCGGCCGCTCACCGGCAGCTCCAGCGCCCGCGGGCCGCGCGGCTGTCCGAACCGCGGCACGGCCACCGCCGCGCGCACGGTGACGGGCGCCTCGCGATCGCCGATGGCCGGCATCTCGACCGAGGTGAGGCGCGCGCCCGGAAAGCGCCCGCTCCAGACGCGGCCGTAGCGGTCGCTGCGTTCACCCTCGGACTGGTAGTGCTCGCGCCAGTCGGGCGCCGCCTGCCCGCGAATCGACAGGCTCTCGCGGACCTGCGCGTCGCCGCCCGGATCGAGCGCGATCTCCCAGCGCCGTTCGACCCGGCTGGCCGACGAGGGGAGCACCGGCGTCTCGGTCAGCGTCCCGCCGCCCGGTCCGACCCGCAGCACCATCACGCCCTGATCGTCGGACGGCAGCTCCGACATCCCCGAAAACTCGGCGGTGCCGTCCAGGTACAGATCCAGGCTGGGGACGTAGACGATGGCATGATCGAAGATGGCCAGCGACGCGGGCGTGGGATCCAGCCGGCCGCCGTGCCGCGTGCGAACCAGCACCAGCTCCGACGGAACGCCCAGCTCGCGCAGCAGCGCCACCATCAGCGAGGCCTTGTCCTTGCAGTCGCCGAACCGGCGCGCCAGGACCTGCGAGACCCGGTAGGGCTTGTAGCCGTGGATCCCGAACTCGAGCCCCACGTAGCGGGTGTTCTCGACGACGAAGTCGTAGACCGCGCGGACCTTGTCGCGCTCGCTCATGCCGGGCGCCAGCAACGCGCGGGCCGTGCGCCGCACCTCTTCGTCCGCCGTGAGCTGGTCCTCGATGAGGTGCCAGTACCAGGTCGCCACGTCCTGCCAGCTCGCGTAGGTGCTGACGTGCAGGTAGGGCGCGATCTCGCCGGTGCCGGGCATGGCCGGTTCGCTGTCGATCTTGGGGATGTCGCGCGCCGCGAAGCGGTAGACGCGCTCGTCGCCTTCGAGCGTGGCGGACTGCTGGAGGCCCGAGACCCGTGGCACGTTGCTGTGGATCGGCCGGCTGGCGGGCGCCAGCAGCGTGTAGTCCCAGCGCCGCTTGGGGATGGTCTCGGCCACGAACTGCAGGTCGCCGAAGTAGTCGGCCATCTGGTTCTCGCTGCCGACGTCGTCGACCAGGTACTGGATCTCGATGACGTCGCCGGGCCGCAGCCCCTCGAACCGGATCACCTCGGCGCGGTTGTCGTAGTAGAGGCCGTACCAGGGCTCCGAGAGGTCTTCGTCGCTGCGGTCGGCCGCCTCGAACACCTCCAGCTCGCCCGCGCCCGACCGGCGATAGACGCGCGCCTGGCGGACGTCCACCTCCTCGGTTCCGGGCGTGTAATGGATCTCGAACTCCTTGTTGTCCTCGGCGCCGCGCGCCGTCAGGACCTGCACCACCCGCTGCGCGAAGGTGCGCGCCAGGCCGTTGCGGTGCATGCGGACCACCCGGCGGTCCAGCAGCACCACCGCCGGGTCGGCCGCCTGCGAGCCCTCGGGCGGCGCGCCGGGCGGCACCAGCGTGCGCGCGTCCTCGGCGAAGCGGCGGGCCAGCTCGTCGGCGGCGCTGGGATCGGCGCGCTCGCCGGTGGCCAGGTGATCGAGATATCGCTTGAGCTCGGGGTCCTGAGGCCGCAGCGCCAGCGCGGCCCGCAGCTCGTCCATGGCCTCGCGAGCGCGCCCCTGCCGGCGCAGCAGCTTGCCCAGCGCCGCGCGCGTGGTCGGGTCGTCGGGGAGCCGGGTGGCCTGCGCCTGCAGGTCGGCGATGGCGCGGGCCGCGTCGCCGGTGCCTTCGTCGAGACGCCCGAGGTCGATGCCCAGCGACGGCAGATCCGGGCGCAGCGCCGCCGCGGCCGCCAGCCAGCGGCGCGCCTCGACGGCGTCGCCCCGCTCGCGCGCGCGCGCGCCGAGCTGGTGCAGGAGATCCACTTCCACGTGCCGGACGGCGGCCAGCGACGCGAGCGCGCGGTCGCTGTCGCCCCGCCGGTTGGCCGCCTCGAACAGGCGCGCGGCCAGCCGCAGCACCCGGGGCAGCGCGCGCACCTCCGCCGGCAAGCTCTCCAGGCGCCGCACGGCCGCCAGGGGCAGCCCGGCGTCGCCGTCCATGTCGGCCGAGACGAGCGTCGCCGGCCAGCAGCCGGGA
>JAICYS010000032.1 GCA_025934105.1 Myxococcota bacterium
CGCCGGACGCTTCGTTGCTTCTCCTCACAATACCTACGGGTATTCCTCGTCGTCGCGCCTCGCGTCCAGCGCGGCTTGTCGGCCTCGGCGTTGACGCTATTTCGACGGCGGTGCACTAGTGCCGCTCTTCCCGCGAGAGGGTCAGCTTTCCCGTCAGCTCCGAACCGAGGCGGATCGATCGCTTGCCCACCTCTTTCAGGATCTCGGCGATCTCGATGGGCGGCAGGCCTTGCCGGTCGACGGTCGCTAGCTTGATCAGCATGGGCAGGTTCACGCCGCAGACGATCTCGATGGCGCGCGTGCCGTCCAGCATGGCCAGCGAGGCCCGGAACGGCGACGAGCCGTGCACGTCTGCCAGGATGACCAGCCCGGCCCCCGCGTCGACGCGCGCGCAGGCGCCCTCGATCCGGGAGACCTGCACCTCGAACGAATCCTCCAGCGTGACCGACACGGCCACCGCGCCGTCGATGGAACCGACCAGCCCCTGCGCTGCGGCCAGCAGGCATTCGCCGCTGCCACCGTGCGTGACGATGACCAGGCCCACGCGCGGCGCGGAGGGGTTCTGTAGGCTGGTGGCCATCGGGAACTCGAAGTTTACCTCTTTTTCACGCCGAGCCGCCGTGCTGGATGTCGCGGTGGCGGACCGAGATGGTGAACGGCCCGGTGAACCGGCGCGCCAGCTCCTTGGCGATGGTGACCGAGCGGTGGCGGCCGCCCGTGCAGCCGATGGCCACCGTCGCGTACGACTTCCCCTCGCGCAGGAACCCCTGGATCGAGATGCGCAGGAACTTCTCGACCGCCTCCAGGTAGCCCTTGGTGTCGGGAGCGTCCAGCACGAACCGCGCCACCGACTCGTCTTCGCCCGACAGCGCCGACAGCTGCGGCACGAAGAACGGGTTGGGGAGAAACCGCACGTCCAGCACCAGGTCGGATTCGGCCGGAATGCCGTGCTTGAACCCGAAGGACAGGAAGGTCAGCGACAGCTCGCCCTCCCCGCGGCCGTAGCGTTCCTGAATGAGGGCCCGCAGGACGTGAACGGTCAGCGTCCCGGTGTCGACCAGGGCGTCAGCCTCCTGACGCAGCTCGGCCAGCGCCTGCCGCTCGGCGGCGATGCCGGCCCGGATGTCAGTGTCGGACAGCGGGTGGCGCCGCCGCGTCTCGGAGAAGCGCCGGATCAAGATCTCGTCGGAGGCTTCGAGGAACAGCACCTCGACGGTGTGCCCGGCCTTGCGCAGGTCGGCGAACAGCGAACGCGCGCCGGCCAGGAACGCGCCGCCCCGGGCGTCGAGACCCAGCGCCGCCCGGTCGATGTCGGTCCGCGCCCGGAACAGCTCGATGAACTGCGACACCAGCGGCAGCGGCAGGTTGTCGACCGCGTAAAACCCGAGGTCCTCCAGCGCGCGCAGCGCGGTGGACTTGCCGGCGCCCGAGACCCCGGTGACGACGACCAGCCTCATTCGACGTCGTCCCGCCAGCGCCGCTCGCGCGCGTCCGCCAGCGCGCGATCGAGCCGCTCCTGGAATTCGCGCGCCGAGTGATGGCCGCGCACTTGCAGCAGCCGGTTGCGGGCCGCCACCTCGATGAGCGAGCTGACGTTGCGGCCGGGACTGACGGGAATTCGCAACAGCGGCACCTGCACCTCCAGGATCGGATAGACCATCTCGTCCAGGCCCAGGCGGTCGTGGCTCTCGCTCTGGTCCCAGCGAATCAGCTCCAGCACCAGCTCGATGCGCTTTTCGTCGCGGACGGCGGCGACGCCGAACATGTCTTTGATGTTGATGATGCCGAGGCCCCGGACTTCCATGTGGTGCTTGATCAGCTCCGAGGCCCAACCCACCAAAAGGTTTCCCGAGGTCCGGCGCACCTCGACCAGATCGTCGGCCACCAGGCGGTGGCCGCGCATGATGAGATCCAGCGCCGCCTCCGACTTGCCGATGCCGCTCTTGCCGAGCAGCAAGACGCCGATGCCGAGCACGTCCATCAGGACGGCGTGGATGCTGGCCGTGGGCGCCAGCTGCAGTTCCAGGTACTTTTGGATCTGCTCGATGGCGACCGAGGAGACCAGCGGCGTCCGCATCAGCGGGACGCCCAGCCGATCGGCCGTCTCCGACAGCAGCCGCGTCGGCTCGAGGTCCTTGGTGATCACCACGCAGGCCGGGTTCAGGCTGAAGAACGAGTGGACCGACTGGTACGCCTGCTCGGGCGACAGCGTCTCGAGGTAGGCGATCTCGGTCGCCCCCAGGATCTGCACGCGCTCGGGGTGCACCTGCCGCACGAAGCCGGCCAGCGCCAGGCCCGGCTTCTGGATGCGGTGAATCGTGATCTGGCGGGACAGTCCAGACTCGCCCGCCACCAGCGCGAGCCGCAGGCCCGACGCCTCGTCGAGCAGCGAGCGGACCGTCAGCGTGGGCGTCACTCCCGGATAATACCCGAGCGGCGCAGCCTTAGTACTTCGCGTCTTCCTCGGCGATGACTCGGTACATCGCTTCGCTGTCGGGGGCGGCCAGGAGGCGCTGCCGGAACTCGGGGTCCCGGAACAGGCGCGAGAGGCGCGCCAGCGCCTTGAGGTGCACGCCCGTCGAGCTGGCCGGCGCCACCAGCATGAACACCAGGTGCGTCGGCTTGCCGTCGATCGATTCGAACTCGATCCCCTTGACCGCCCGGCCCAGGACGCCGACCAGGTGGCCGACCGAGTCCAGCTTGCCGTGCGGGATCGCGATGCCGTCGCCGATGGCGGTCGAGGCGAGCAGCTCGCGCTCCTCCAGGATCCGGCGCAGGGTCGGCGCGTCGACGCCCGGCATGACGTGGGCCAGCCGGTCGGACAGCTCGGCCAGCACCGCCGGTTTGGTCGTGGCGCCCAGGTTCGCCACCACCGCCTCGGGCTGGAGAAAGTCGACGACCCGCATGTCTCACCCAGGGCCGCCGGTCTAGCGCGCCGGGGATCCTCCAGAGCTGCCGGGCGCCTTGCCGGTGGTGGTCGCGATGAGCTTGTAGTTCCCGTCGGGACGGCGATAAAGGACGGTCGTCGCCTCCGTGTCGGCGTCCGTGAAGACCAGGATCTCGTCGCCGAGCAGGTTCAGCTGCATGACCGCGTCCTCGACCGTCATGGATCGGGCGGTCACGCGCTCATCTTTAATGATTCTGTAACCCGGGCTGGCGGCAGGCTCCGCGGGCGCCGAAGGGCTGGCGCTTTCGGGCGCGGTGGGCCGCGGCTCGATCTCGTCGGCCGGAATGACCAGCTCGCGCACGGTGGCCGCCGGCCCGCCGTGCGGCTTGTGGTCGCGGATCTTGTCCTTCCAGCGCCGGACTTGCCGCTCGATACGGGCGGTCGCCAGGTCGATGGAAGAGTACATGTCCTCGGTCGTCTCCTTGGCGTTGACGACCAGTCCGCTCGGCAGCGTGATGCTCAGGTCGACGCAGTGATGGAACCCGCGTTCGACCGAGAAGACGGCGTGCGCCGAGATCGGTCCCTTGAAGTACTTCCGGATCTTGTCGAGCTTGTCGGCCGTGTACTCTCGCACGGCCTGCGAACCATCCATGTGCCGAAACGTGGTCGAGAGCTGCATCGGGCGCTCCTCTATCGCTGCGCCTTCTACCCCATTTTCCCGTCGAGCGACAGGAATCAGAACGACGGATTTGTCAGAAAACCTGGCGGCGCTTCGAGCTGGAGAGGATGCGGAGCTGCTCGCGGTACTTGGCGACCGTGCGCCGGGCGATCTCGATGTTCTGGTCCTTGAGGAGCTCGACGATCCGCTGGTCCGAGTGGGGGTTCTTGGGGCTCTCGGACAAGATGATTTGCTTGATCTTCAGCTTGACGGCCTCCGACGCCAGGTCGTCGCCGTCGGTGCGCGAAATGCCGGAATTGAAGAAGTATTTCAGCTCGTAGATTCCCTGCGGCGTGTGGACGTACTTGTTGGTCGTCACGCGCGAGACGGTCGATTCGTGCATGCCGATGTCCTCGGCGACGTCGCGCAGGATGAGAGGCTTGAGGTGCGCCGTGCCCTTGTCGAAGAACTCGCGCTGGAATTTGAGGATCGACTCGGTGACGCGCGTGATCGTGCGCTGGCGCTGCTGGATTGACCGGATCAGCCACTGGGCGCTGCGCAGCTTCTCCTGGATGTATTCACGCGCCTTGGGTCCACCGGCCAGCGCCGTGCGGTAGAAGTCCGAGATCTTCAGCTTGGGGAGGCCGTCGTCGTTGGCGACCACGAAGTACTTGTCGCCGACCTTGTGGACGTAGACGTCGGGCGTGATGTAGGTCGGCTCGTCGGAGGTGTACTGGCGGCCGGGCTTCGGGTCGAATCCCTTGACGACCTTGGCGGCCTCGTAGATCTCCTCGACCGGTTGGGCCAGATCCTTGGCGATGGCCTGGTAGTTCTTCTTTTCCAGGTTGGCGAGGTGCTTCTGGATGATGCCGACCACCACGTCGTCGTCGGCCCCGACGTGCCGGGCCTGGATCAGCAGGCACTCTTCCAGCGAGCGCGCCGCCACCCCGATCGGATCGAACTCCTGAATCCGGTTCAGGACCGACTCCGCGACCTCCAGGCTGACGCTCGCCTCCTCGGCCAGATCCTCCAGAGGCTCTTCCAGGTAGCCGTCGGGCGTCAGGTTGCCGATGATCAGCATGCCGATCCCGTCTTCTTCCAGCGAAAACGGGCTCAGCTTCAGCTGCCACTCGAGGTGGTCGAACAGCGAGGTCCCGCGCGTCAGCGTCGACTCGAGCGACGGAAGATCCTCGTTGTTCGACTTGTACGACGGCATGGGCGCCGCCGCGGCCTGGTTGTCCAGGTAGCCTTCCCAGTCGAAGTCGTTGACCGCCTCGTTCGAGGTGGTGTCGGCCTTCACCTCGGCGGTGGTGCCGATCTTGTCGTCCCGCAGCTCGACGACCGGCGTCTCGGTCTCGCCCACGTGCTCGACGTCCGCGCCCGCGGCGTCCACGCCGGGCGCCGTCTCGGGCGTCTTGGCCAGCTCGGTCGAGGACTCGACCGAGTCCTCGAGGATGGGATTTTCGAGCATCTCGTCCCGGACCATGTCGACCAGCTCGATCCGGGAGAGCTGCAGCAGCTTGATCGCCTGCTGCAGCTGCGGCGTCATCACCAGCTGCTGCTGCAGTTTCAGGTGCTGTTTGATCTCGATCGACATGCGGACCCTCGGAAGGCCCCAACCCCTTCGCGACGAGCTCGGCCGAGCAACGCTCGTCCTCCCTCACGCGATCGACCTGGGACCTGGCTGTGGCTCTATTCGTAGCACTTATAGGTCGCCGCGGACAAGCGTCAATACACGGGTGGCCCACTAATTGCACACACCCTGGAGCACAACGCCGCCCGGCGTTGCGTCGTAACGCTAACGAACGGGAATAGTTTTGGTTTCTAGTGCGGGGCCGGCGCGGTGGCCTCGACCGCCGGCCGCCGGCGATCGCCGGCCCGCGCGTGCAGCGCCGCCGCGACGAACGACTGGAACAGCGGGTGCGGCGACTGCGGCTGCGACTTGAATTCGGGGTGAAACTGGCAGCCCACGAAGTACGGATGATGGGGCAGCTCGATCATCTCCACCAGCCGGCGATCGGGCGACACCCCCGAGATGACCATCCCGTGGCTGGTCAAGGCCTCGCGGAAGTCGTTGTTGACCTCGTAGCGATGGCGGTGGCGCTCACTGATTTCGGAGACGCCGTAGGCCGCAGCGGCGCGCGTGCCGGGCGTGAGCAGGCAAGGGTAAGCGCCGAGGCGCATGGTGGCCCCCTTGTCCGTGACGTGCCGCTGTTCGGGCAAGAAGTCGACCACCGGGTACGGCGGCGTCGGCTCGAACTCGGTCGAGTTCGCCCCTTTCAAACCAGCCACGTTCCGCGCGAACTCGATCACCGCCACCTGCATGCCGAGGCAGATCCCGAAAAACGGGACCTGCCGCTCGCGCGCGAAGCGGACGGCGTCCACCTTGCCCTCGATGCCGCGGCTGCCGAACCCGGGCGCGACCAGCACGCCGTCCATCTTGGCCAGCAGCGCCTCCGCCCCTTGCTTCTCGATCTCTTCCGAGTCGATGTGGTGCAGGTTGACCCGGCACTCGTTGCCGATGCCGCCGTGGATCAGCGCCTCGTTGAGGCTCTTGTACGATTCGACCAGATCGACGTACTTGCCCACCAGTCCGATGTCGACCTCCGCCTGCGGGCTCTTCAGGCGATGCACCACGCGCTCCCAGCCGGTCAGCTCCGGCGCGCGCGACCAGATGTTGAGGAGCTCGGCCAGCTTGTCGTCCACCCCTTCGGCGTGGAAGCGGATCGGCACCTCGTAGATGCAGCTCACGTCTTCGGCGGAGAAGACCGCGTCCGGCGCGACGTTGGTGAACATCGCGATCTTCTTCTTCATCGCCGGTTCGATGGGGCGCTCGGACCGGCAGAGCAGGATCTCGGGCTGGATGCCAATCTCGCGCAGCTTCATGACCGAGTGCTGCGTCGGCTTGGTCTTCATCTCGCCGGCGGCGCCGATATACGGCACCAACGTGACGTGCACCGAGACGGCGTTTTGATGGCCCACCTCCAGCCGGAGCTGGCGGATGGCTTCCAGAAACGGCAGCGACTCGATGTCGCCGACGGTCCCGCCCACCTCGACGATGAGGACGTCCTGCCCCTTCGCGCACTCCAGGATTCGGGCCTTGATCTCGTCCGTGACGTGCGGGATGACCTGCACGGTGCCGCCCAGGTATTCGCCCCGACGCTCTTTCTGGATCACCGTCTGGTAGATCTGGCCGCTGGTGGCGTTGTTGAGCTTGGTCATCCGCTGGGAGATGAACCGCTCGTAATGCCCCAGATCCAGATCGGTCTCGGCGCCGTCGTCGGTGACGAACACCTCGCCGTGCTGCATCGGGTTCATCGTGCCCGGATCGACGTTCAGGTACGGATCCAGCTTCTGCAGAGTCAGCTTGAGGCCGCGCGTCTCCAGCAGGCTGCCGATGGACGCGGAAGCGAGCCCCTTGCCCAGCGAGGAGACCACGCCGCCGGTGACGAAGATGAACTTGGTTTGCTTGCCGGAGGGCCGGCCGTTGCGCGGGGGAGCAGTCATCGCGGTGCCTCCTGTGAAGGGCGGTCAACGCGGCTGCTGCTTGACGCCGAGGAGAATGTCGTCTTCAACTCGGGCCGCTATTCTTTCTGCCGGTGCGTGAGAAGTCAATCGGAACCGAACGCGATCCATGGATGAACGAAGATCGAGCGCCGTCATCCTCGTGATCGAAGACGATGCGCGCATCGGCGGGCTGGTCGCGCAGGTGCTGCGCGAAGCCGGGCACGCGCCAGTGCTCGTGCGCGACGTCGACGCAGCGCGCGCCTGGCGCGACGGCGCGGCCGCGCCCGACGCCGTGCTGAGCGACCTGATGGTGGCCGGGGCGACGGGCCCCGCGCAGCTCGCCGACGAGCTCGCGCGCATCTTCCCCGGGGTCCCGGTCGCGCTGATGACCGGCGTGCCGCGCAACCGCCGCGCGACCTTGGGCGTGGCGCACGATCGCATCTTGGAAAAGCCGTTCGAGCTGGACGCGTTGATTGACCTCGTGAACGGTATGCTGGCGGGCGGCGGGCACTGATGAAGGTCTTTCAAAGCGCCGCCGCGTTCGCGGCCGCCCGAGGCCGAGGCGCCCCGCCCAGCGCCGTCGCGATCGGCACGTTCGACGGCGTCCACCTGGGCCACCAGGCCCTGCTGGCCGAAGCCCGCCGCTGCGCGCGCGGCCAGGCACACTCCGTCGCGCTGACGTTCTATCCTCATCCGGCCCGGGTGCTGGCCCCCGCCAAGGCGCCGCCGTTGATCATGCCGCTCGAACGCCGGCTGGCCTTGCTGGCGGATACCGGCATCGACGCGGCGGTCGTGCAGCCGTTCACGCAAGAGTTCTCGTCACTGTCGGCGGACGAGTTCATCGGCGACGTGCTGGTGCGCGATCTGGGCGCGTCGTGCGCCGTGGTGGGTCCCGACTTCCACTTCGGACGCGGCCGCACCGGTGACGTGCAGCGGATGGAGACGCTCGGCCGCGAGCTGTCGATGTCCGTGTCGGTCATCGCCCCCGTCAACGTCGGAGACGAGAACCACGCTCAGCGCTGCTCGTCCACGCGCATCCGGCAGCTGGTCGAGGCCGGTGACGTCCGCGGCGCGCGCTGGCTGCTGGGCCGCCCGTTCGAAGTGGAAGGAACGGTCGTCCAGGGCGCCGCGCGCGGCCGGGCCATCGGGTTTCCCACCGCCAACCTGGCGCCCGAGACCGAGCTTCGCCCGGCGGTGGGAATTTACGCGGCGCGCGCCTTCATCCTGGATGGACCGAACGGCGGCACGACGCACCCGGCTGCCGTGAGCATCGGACGCAACCCGACCTTCGAAGCGCAGGGTGCGCCCGTCAGCGTGGAAGCGTACCTGCTGGACTTTTCCGGCGACCTTTACGGCCGGCGGTTACGCATCGAGCTGTGGAACCGCCTGCGAGACGAACAGAAATTCGAATCCGTTGACGCGCTGATCGCACAAATTGCCGCAGACGTGGCCCGGGTCCGCGCGCTAATGTCCTGACGTGTTCGAGACCGAGACGATGGCGGAGCTGTGCGCCCGCCAGGGACTGCTCGATCAGGCGATCGACATTTTTCGCCGGCTGGCCGAGGTCGCGGGCGACCCGACCCAGCGCCTGCGCTACGAGACGCGCATCTCCGAGCTGGCGCGCGATCCGTCGTTGCAGGCGCTGGAGACGCCGGGGCTTCGCGTGCGCCAGATCGACGGCGAGGTCGAGGTGGCCTGGCGGCTGCCCCCCGATCTGGCCACGCCGACGCTGCAGCTGCTGCTGTTGCGGCGCGGCCCGGCGGGCGTCGAGAACGACGCGCGCAGCCTGCCGCTGCCCGGTCCCCACGGGCGCATGACGTTTCCGGCCGGCGGGCTGGCCAGCGTGCGCGCCGCCGCCGGGCGGGTGCAGGACGGCTCGTTCGTTCCCCTGGTCCGCTTCCCCGACCACCTGGGCTGATACGCGGCGCGTTCCACGCTCCACGCCGCGCGCGTCGTGATATACGACGCTGATGTTCACGGGAGTATTGACCGCCCTGGTGACGCCGTTCCGCGGCGACGCAATCGACGAGGAGGCGCTGCGCCGCCTGGTCGACGAACAGATCGCCGCCGGCATCGACGGGCTGGTTCCGGTCGGGACGACCGGTGAGTCGCCCACCGTCACCGTCGAAGAGCACATCCGGGTGATCGAGATCGTGGTCCAGGCGGCCAAGAAGCGCGTCCCCGTGATCGCCGGGACCGGCTCGAATTCCACCCGCGAGACGATCGAGCTGTCGGCGGCCGCGCGCAAGCTGGGCGTTGACGGCATCCTGCTGGTGACCCCGTACTACAACCGGCCCGGCCAGGAACATCTTTACCGTCACTTCAAGGCGGTGATCGAAGCGGTCCCGCTGCCGGCCATCCTCTATAACGTCCCGACCCGCACCGCGTCCGACCTCTTGCCCGATACGTTCGCGCGCCTGGCCGAGCTGCCGCAGGTGGTGGGCATCAAGGAAGCCACCGGGTCGATCACGCGCGCGGCGCAGATCCTGGCGCGCGTCGGCGACCGCGTGGCGGTGCTGTCCGGGGACGACCCCTTGACCGTCCCGCTCTATGCGATCGGCGGCAAGGGCGTCATCTCCGTCGTCAGCAACGTCGCGCCGGCCGCCATGTCCGGCATGTGGGACGCGGCCGTCGCGGGCGACTGGAAAAAGGCGCGCGAGCTCTACTTCAAGATGGCGCCGCTGGCCGAGGGGCTGTTCGTCGAGGTCAACCCGATCCCCGTCAAAGCCGCGCTGGCCATGATGGGGCGCATCGCCGACGAGATCCGGCCCCCGCTCTACCCGCTGGCGGCCCAGCATCAGGAAAAACTCCGGGCGCAGCTTCGCGAAGCCGGCGTGCTCTGATGCCGGTGCGGATCGCGGTGCTCGGCGCCGATGGGCGCATGGGCCGCGCGCTCACGCGCGCCGTGCAGGCAGCCGGCGCGGACGCCCGGCTGACGGCCGCCTGCGAGCGTCCCGATCATCCGTCGATCGGCAAGGACGCCGGCCTGCTGGCCGGCGCCGAAACCGCGGGCGTGGCGGTCAGCGGCTCGCTGCCGCCCAAGGGCGCCGCCGACGTCTGGATCGATTTCACCTCCGCCACCGTCACCGAGTCCGTGACCGCCGCGGCGACCGCCGCCCACGCGGCGCTGGTGGTCGGGACCACCGGCTTGAGCGAGCAAGCCCGGGCCGCCATCGAGCGCGCGGCCCAGAACGTGCCGGTGGTGTACGCGACCAACTATTCGGTCGGCATCAACGTGCTGCGGGCCGTGGTCGCCGAGGCCGCCCGGGCGCTGGGCCCCGCGTACGACATCGAGATCGTCGAAGCCCACCACCGGGCCAAGCGCGACGCGCCGTCGGGGACGGCCTTGACCCTGGCCGAGGCCGTGGCCGCCGCGACCGGCCGGCAGCTGGCGACGTCCGCCCGCTATGCGCGCCATGGAGATGTCGGGCCGCGAGCGGCGGGTGAGATCGGGCTGCAAACGGTGCGCGGCGGCGACGTGATCGGCGACCACACGGTCTTCTTCCTGGGAACCGGCGACCGTCTCGAGATCACCCACCGCGCCACCACCCGGGACACCTTCGCCGTCGGCGCCGTCCGGGCGGCCCTGTGGCTGGCCGGGCGGCCCGCGGGCATGTACGACATGCGCGCCGTGCTCGGCCTGGCGTAGAATCGACGCGTGCCCGCCGGGCGCAGGACAGCGACGGATTTCGCGCGCCTCGCCACCGAGGCGGCGCACCCGCGCGCCGCGAAGCTGGACACGCTCGGTCCCCAGGCCATCGCCGACCTCATGCTGGCCGAGGAAGCCAAGGCGGTGAAGGCCGCGCATGCCCGCTCGGCCGAGATCGGGCGGGCGGCCCAGCTGTGCGCCGATCGGCTGGCCGCCGGCGGCCGCCTGATTTACGTGGGCGCCGGAACCTCTGGACGCCTCGGGACGCTGGACGCGGTCGAGTGCGTGCCCACCTTCGGTGTCCCGCCCTCGCGGGTGGTGGCCATCGTGGCCGGCGGCCCCGCCGCGTTGACCCGGTCCGTCGAAGGCGCCGAGGACAACGTGCGCGAGGCCGACCAGCGGATGCGGCGGACCGCCGTCGGACCGAACGACGTCGTCATCGGGGTGGCGGCCTCCGGCGTGACCCCGTTCGTGCGGGCGGCGCTGGAGTACGCGCGTTTTCGCCGGGCGGCCACCGTGTTCGTGACCTGCGCCGGCGCCAACGTCGAGGCCGCGGCCGACGTCATCGTGGCGATGGACACCGGTCCCGAGGTGATCGCGGGCTCGACCCGCCTCAAAGCCGGCACGGCGACCAAGGTGGCCCTGAACGCCATCTCGACGGCGGCCTTCGTGCTGCTGGGCAAGACCTATGCCGGGCTGATGGTGGACGTGCGCCCGACGAACGCCAAGCTGTGGGCGCGCGCCATCCGCATCGTGCGGGCGCTGTCGGGCCTGGACGAAGCCGCGGCGCGCCGGCTGATTGAAAAGGCCGGCGGCCGGGCCAAAGTCGCGCTGATCATGCATCACGCAGGTGTTTCGGCGCCCAAGGCCCGCGAGTTGCTGGTGATCCACAAGGGATCGCTGCGGGCGATCGTCGGAGACCTGCCGCTGCACACCAGCGTCGAGGGGACGTGACGCCGCTGGACCGGCTGGCCGCCGCCCGCGCCCGCCGCCAGCGGCTGGTGATCGGGCTGCTTTCGGGGACCAGCGCCGACGGAACCGACGCCGCCCTTTGCGCGATCGAGGGATTCGAAGAGAGCACGCGCCTCACCATGCGCGCCTTCGTGAGCACGCCGTTTCCGCGGCCGCTGCGCGAGCGCATCTTCCGCGTCTCGGAGGCGAATGCCGCCGAGCTTTGCGATCTGGACGTGCTACTGGCCGAGGCCTTCGCGGACGCCGCGCACGCCGTCTGCGCGGCGGCTGGTGTCGCCATGGGCGACGTCGATCTGATCGGCTCGCACGGGCAGACCGCCGTGCATCACCCGCGCTCGGCCGGGCGGCTGGGCGCCACCTTGCAGATCGGCGAAGCCGCCGTCATCGCCGAGCGCACCGGCTGCCCCGTCGTCAGCGACTTCCGCGTGCGCGACGTGGCGGCGGGCGGCGAAGGCGCTCCCCTGGTTCCGCTGGTCGATCACCTGCTGTTTCGCGTGCCGGGCCGGCGGCGCGCGCTGCAGAACATCGGCGGGATCGCCAACGTCACGCTGGTCGGCGATCGGCTGGCCGACCTGGTGGCGTTCGACAACGGCCCCGGCAACATGCCGCTCGACACCGTGGCGCGCGCGGCGTCAGGCGGCCTCGAGAGCTTCGACCGCAACGGCGCGCGGGCCGCGCACGGCCGCGTGGATGCCGCCCTGCTCGCCGAGCTTCACCAGCATCCTTATTTGGCGCGGCCCATTCCGAAGAGCAGCGGGCGCGAGGACTTCGGCAAGGAGTTCGTCTATCCGCTCATCGCGCGCCTACACGACCGCAAGGACGATCTGCTGGCGACACTGACGCGGTTCTCGGCGGAAGCCATCGCGCGGAGCTACCGCGAGATGCTGCCCGCCATGCCCGACGAAGTGTTCGTCTCGGGCGGCGGCGCCCTCAACCCAACCTTGATGGGCCATCTGACCGAGCTCTTGGCGCCCATCCCCGTTCAGAGCGTGGCCGCGCTGGGCGTCGACCCTGAAGCCAAGGAGGCGATGGCGTTCGCCGTGCTGGCGAACCAGACCCTGTTCGGCGCGCCCGGCAACGTGCCGGCCGTCACCGGCGCCGCCGGCCCCCGCGTCCTCGGAAAACTGTCCTTCTAGTTATGTCGGAGGTGCCGCCCGGATTTGAACCGGGGAATGAGGGTTTTGCAGACCCTTGCCTTACCACTTGGCCACGGCACCGCGTGGGCAAACTCATACCACAGGTTCCGGCCCGGCGGACCGTGTTACCCTCGGGCGCATGAGAAGCCCCCTCGCTTACCGGTCGCTCCTCGCGTTTTGCCTTCCCCTGCTGGTCGGGGGCGCTTGTGGCTCCGCATCCCCCTCGCCCGGAACCAGCGGCTCGGGGGGCCAGAACAATAGCGGGACGGGCGGTGGCTCCGCCTCCGGTGGATCGACCGGCAGCGGCGGGCACGTGAACACCGGCGGCTCGACTGGCAGCGGTGGGTCGACCGGGACGGGCGGGATCGCGGCCTCGGGTGGCAGCTCCGGGTTCGGCGGTAGCACCGGGTCGGGCGGCACCGCGGCGGGCGGCTCGACCGGCTCGGGGGGCATGGCCGGCAGCGGCGGTGCCGGCGGCACGCCCGGAAGCGGTGGCGGCGGCGGGTCGGCCAGGGCGGCGTACTGCCCGAGCGGCGTCACCGCACCGACCTCCGTTCCGTCGGGCAGCGGGGCGACCAAGATCGCGGGCGCGCCGCCCAACGACAGCTTCAACGGCAATGGCAACGACTTCACGAACGTAGAGGGGCCGGTCTGGATTGGAGACGCGCTTTATTTTTCGGAGATGAAGGGGAACCCCAACCCGCCTCCGTCGCGAATCCTGAAGATTGACAGCAGCGACGCCGTCACAGCCTTTTACCCCGCCAGCGGCGGCAGCGGCGACTCCGGTTCGAACGGCCTCGCGGTGGACGGCCAGGGGCGGCTCATCAGCGCCAATCATGGAGTGGGCGGCCTCGTCGCGTTCAACGTCCAGACGCAGATGGAGATCACGCCACCCATCATCGACAGCTACAACGGCAAGCGATTCGACTCGCCGAACGACCTGACCATCCGCAGTGACGGGACCATCTTCTTCACTGATCCGTCGTTCCAGGCCCCCAGCCCGCCGCCCCAGAGCAGCACCGGCGTCTACATGGTTCCGCCCGGCTCGTCGACCGCGACCGCGTTGTTGACCAACCTCAGCAACCCCAACGGCATTGCCCTGTCGCTGGACGAAAAGACCCTGTACGTCGGGCACGGCGGCGGCGTCTATTCCTACCCGGTAAACAGCGACGGCACGATCGGGAAGACCGCCACCCACGTCGACCCGTCCAACCTCGACAACAACGCGACCGACGGGATGGCCATGGATTGCGCCGGCGACCTCTACGTCGTCCGCGTCAACCAACACGACATCGACGTCGTCAGCTTCGGCAGCAACCCGGCCGGCGCCGGCACCCACCTCGGCACCATCGGCAACATCCCCAGCGCCGGCCAGCTCACGAACGTCGCGTTCGGCGGCGCCGACCACAAAACCCTCTACATCACCGCCCAGGGCAGCGGCAGCATGCGCGGCGTCTTCAAGCTGGCGACCACGGTACCCGGATTACCGTACTGAGATACCGCGACCCCATCGACGGTTCCAAGCGCCTTTAAAGCGGCGGCTCTAGCGGGCGCTCTCTATCGTGAGCGCCATCCGGACGGCCCTGGCTTTGAACTCGTCAGTGAACTTGCGACGACTACGCCCCTTCCTCAGCTCCTCCATGGACACCATCTACTCCTTTCGGGTGGTGTCCACCCAAGCGGGGCAGGATCAGTCATCCTCCAAGAATCTTCGGTAGCCGTCGCCATTTTGAATCCATCAAGTTGCCGGTGGACCACCGGTCAGCTGAGCATCACTGGCACGCGTAAAATCCCGGCGGCAAATTCCAGGTATTGGGAGCCGGCTGGCAAGTCCCCGACTGGCACTCCGAAAGGCTCGCTGCGGGATTACAAATTTGCAACACTTGGACCATGTAGCTAGATGAGCAATCTTGCGAACAATGCGTTGACACGCCGTTGACCCCTTGGCTGCCGCAGCAAACGCTCCCCTCGAGGCAGTCAGTTCCTCTTTGGCAATCGTACGGCCCCGTGGGCGGAGCGCCACCACTCTGCCTTTGACAACCGACGGTCGCGGAGAGGCAACTAAATCCCGCGCCGACGGCGCAACATACGTTGTCACCTACAGCACACGCGCCGTCGCCGCCGCAACTTACGGAGTGGTTGACACAGTTTCCGGCGCCATCGCAGAACTGAAGGAAGTCAGGATCGTTGTTGTAAAGGCCGCAACTCCGTGTCGTTGCCGCGGCGACGAACGAACAATCCGCCGCTGTCTTGCACTGGCCTAGCTGCTTGCACCTATTCGCAGTTATGGACGTGGCGTAGTCACGGCAGGTCGTGTCAGCCGGACACGATACGACGCCGCAAGCAGCATCATCCTGCGGCATCTGGCAGTGCCCGCTTGCCGAGCACTGCTGGCAGACACCTTGACAGGCTTGGTCGCAGCACACACCGGCACTGCAATGGCCGCTTGCGCATTCCGTTCCAGAGCTACAGCTGACACCGAGCACTTTGGGCGGCGCACCGGCTGCCCCGCCCGTTCCTGGGATGCCGCCTGTTCCCTCGTGCCCACCAGTCGAAGGCCCCGTTCCGCCGGTTGCGACCATCCCTCCGCTTCCGGGTGCTCCTCCAGCCGCGTTGGTCCCACCGGTTCCGGACTTCCCCCCGGTAGAGTTGGCCCCTCCCATTCCGGATCTTCCGCCGGTAGAAACGGCTCCGCCCATGTTTCCAGACCCACCGGTAGCCGCGATTCCGCCGCTTCCGACGGTGCCGCCAGCGCCGCCGCCTGACGCACCGCCGGTTCCACTCCCACCGGTCGAATGACCACCAAAGCCGCCAGTGCCCTCTTTCTGACCGCCTGACCCCATCGAGCCGCCCGCACTTGTCGTGCCGCTGAATCCGCCGGAACTTGTGTGGCCCCCAGGACCGTCAGCGACCGAGCCGTCCCCGCCCGCGTCGTAATAGATGGTTCGGGTCGGGCAACCCGCCAGGCACATACCGAGCAGCAGTGAGGCCGAAAGAGAGGTCTTGGTGAACTTACGCATACGCCCCTTTTCGGCCCCCCGCCCCGACAGTTGCCTTATGTAACGATTAGAAGCTCACAAAGTTACCGCTCAACGTGAGCGCACTCAGCAGACCGACGGTCGCGTTGAAGTAGGTATACCCGATATGCCCCTGGGTATCTTTGATCAGCGACTGCGGACTGTAGGCGGCATCCAGGATGAACTGCCAGGAGGCATCGGCAAAGCTGTTCCCAACGGCCATTGCACCGACGCCCGCGGTTCCGACGATCGACATCGAGTTCGGAGCCGCGTCACTGTTCGCCGTACCGCTGAGCGTGTAGATGTCGACAATTCGACCGATGCCAGTTTTGGCGATATTGGCGAAGAAGCCTGCGTTCTTGCTAAGGAATGTGGACCCCGTGGTCGTCCCATTCCAGCATGCATCGATGCCGAACCGCCAGGGTACGCGATGGGCGTCGTATTGATAAACGCCGCCGTCTGTATACCCGCCACCAGCGACGTTGCCGCAATTTGACCCGCTGCACCAGGCAGGAACAAGCGCTCCGCTGGCATTGCCGGTCGACTTGCCCGCGATTGCATTGAGAGCCGTGTAAACATTGCTCGCAATGGTGTTCCAAGCGTGGCTGCTGTCTACAGTGGCGAACACACGATAGAACGCGGGCGCCCAGTAAGATGGGTTGGTCTGCATCCCATTACCGAAGTTGCTGCCTCCGTTCGGAAGCATCGCGCCGGTATCGATGTCGTGCGCCCAGATATCGCTGATCATCGTCGCTGCATCGGAGGCGTATGTTCCGCCGCTCCACTGCTTGCCGGCTTCGATCAGCGCGAACGCCATGTCCTCGTCAGCATCGGTGGCCGAACCACCAGACGCCGAACAGCTGCCACCCCCGGAGGGGATACACCAAGTCATCAAAGAGCCAGCCGTGCGGTTGCTCTTTTCGTAGCCCCACAGTCCGTCAAACAGCGTCTTGTCGCCCATGTACACGGCGATCAACATGCCGTACCCGATCCCCTCCGAGACCGTATCGTTGCCATTTTCGGGCCGAATGACCTTCATCGAGTTCCCTGTGCCCGTCACAAACATCTTCTTCCAGGTGTTGTACATCGCGGTCAGGTACTTCCCCGAAGCCCCTTGCGGCTTCGAACACGAGCCCACCTTCGGGCTGTCGATGGGGAACGGATGTGCCGTCCCGGAACTGGAAGTCCACGTGCCAAGCCCGTCGGCCCCCTTGTACAGAGTCACGTCGTCGACCCAAAGGTCGTAGTTCAGGCTGGTTCCAGACGTGAAAGGCTGAACGAGGTACTGCGGATAGATGCCGAACTGAATACCGAGGGTGTTCTTGTTGTCCCACGGCGGAGCCTGGCAGAAGACACTGCTATTCGAGCAGTCGCTGGAAGTTATGCTGGGCAGGTACCGGGGAGCCGAGATGCCGAAGGGGATGTACACCTTCGTCCAACTGGTCCCGATATTGGTGAGGAGCATCCCTCGCGTGTTGTATTGGTCGGTCGTCTTGTACTGCGCGGTTCCATCCGGCGTGGGGACGTTCTCGGTGTTGTGAAACTCGACCCAAATTGGCGGCGCCGTTCCACTGCCGGACTTGATGTTGAAGCTAACACCGTCATAACCGGTGACGTCGTACGGCTTCTGCGTCTGCGCCGTCGTACTGGACGGCGGCGGCACCACGCCGTTGAACGACGCGCCGAATCCGACGTAGCCGCTCTTTACGTCGTGTCCGGTGCCGGTCGAGTGAAACGCGAACATGTCGCAGTTGTCGCCGGCCGGCGCCCCTCCGGTCACCGCGGCGGCGGGTGCGGGTGCGCTGGTTCCAGCGGCCGGCGTCTGAGTTCCCGTGGTGTCTCCAAACGCGGACCACCAACCCTGGCGACCGCCCTGGACGACGTTCTGATTCGTGCCTTCCTCGAAGTCCGCGATCACGTCCCCGCTGGCGGGGGCGCCGCAGGCGCGGTTGCCGCTGTTGCCGCCGAGGTTGCTGCCGCCGGAACCCGGGTTCGTGCCGCCCGCGCCGGTGGTGCCACCGGTGTGGGAGCCACCCGCGCCGGTCTGATTATTGCCACCCGCGCCACTGGGGTTCGAGCCGCCGGCGCCCGGGGTCACGCCGCCCGCGCCGGTGTTGCCGCCGCTGCTGCCCGTGGAACCGCCGTGCGCGCCGGTCGACCCGCCGTTGCCGGAGTTCGACCCGCCGTTCCCACTGTTGCTGCCACCATTTCCGTTCGTTCCGCCGCTGCCGCCGCCGCTGGCGGGTTGCGCGCATCCGGCGGCGATCACCATCGGAGACAGGGCCAAAGCTGCGAATAGTCCTTGGACAAGCGAGGCTCGGCGTTGCATGAAGGCTCCTTTTTCAGCGTCGTACTGCGGACGGCGGCCAGCTTTAAAAGGCCGCGTCGCGAGGGATGGAGGGGCCATCCCACCAGTCGAGCAACGTGAGCGGCATCCTACACCTACCCTCACGGACGCCAAGGGGTTTTTCGGCGGCGGGGGCCGCAGCCAGCCTGGGGAGATCTGGGATGGCCTGTTGCCCGGGCGACAACGCGGGGGCACCTCAGAATCAACATCGCCCGGGCGCGCTCTTCGGGATGGGTTCGCCAAGTGACTGAAATGTTTAACGGCGACAATTTTTGTTAACTAGCATACGGATTGCACCGTGAGATATCGCGATGTACTTCCCCGCCGCCCGCTCGAAACTGTGCTGCTTCACCGCCGGACTTGGCGCCACGCTTGCCCTCGCGACGGCCGGGTGTGCCGACCCGGGCTCCGATGTCGGCGCGAACGAAGTGGTCGCGGCGCTCGACTCCACGAACGGGCTCACGAGCTTGAACGGCCTTTCCACCAGCAACGGCCTCTCCACAAGCAACGGCCTCTCCACGAGCAACGGCCTCTCCACGAGCAACGGCCTTTCCACGAGCAACGGGCTCTCCACGAGCAACGGCCTGATGACGACCGATCTCGGACGGACACAGATCGCCTATCTGGTGCGCTGCGCGCTTCCGGCGGGCGCGAACCTGGTCAAGCAGGACCAGTATGGCGTCACGTACACGTTTCACGGCCTTTTGGGACTCGGGCCGGGCTGGGCAACCGGCTCTTGCGACGCGAACTGCCAGGAGGGGGTCTCGGCGTGCCTCGAGGCCCACGTCAACACGGCCGGCATGCACATCCCGCTCTGGATCGACGCGAACAACTCCGCGGTCGGGTGGGGTCTCGATCCGAACTACCCGAATGAAGAAGCGACTTTCTTCGGCAACATCTTTCAGCCTGGCGCGCACGGCGCGCCCGCGACCGTCGCGCCCGCCTATTACTGCGCCGGCCGGCAGGTGAAGACCAACCCACCTCCCGGGCGCCTCGGTTCCGCGCAGGTCAGCCCGCCCTATACCAACGCGATGGGGCCGCAATACGCTCTTTGCGCCGCGCCCTCCTGCACTCAAGCTGACTATCCGTATCAAGCGGATGGATTCAAAGCCTGCCTCGGCTGGAACAACCCGGTGACCGTATGGCGGCAAAACACGACCACCCCGACGACGGCGACGGGTGGCACGAGCGGTTCCTCCGGAACAGGGGGCGCGGCCGGCACCGGCGGCGCGACCGGGAAGGACGGCTCGTCGGGTACGGGTGGCACCAGCGGACCGGCCGGCACGAAGTTACCGCCGCCTCCTCCGCCGCCGCTCGGTGGCAAGCGCATCATCACCTAGGCGCTGCGTTCCCTTACCGAGCCGGCGGGCCGCTCAGCTACGGCCCGCCGGTTTCGTGTATTTGCAGTATCGTTGGCGGATGCGGACGCTTCCCTTCTTCCAGCTCGACGCATTCGCCGACCGTCCCTTCGCGGGCAATCCGGCGGCGGTCTGTCTGATCGATTCGCCGCTGTCCGTCGAGCAGATGCAGGACATCGCCGCAGAGAACAACCTTTCCGAGACGGCCTTCATCGACCTTGGCGCCGGCCCGGACGCGGACATCTTGAACCTGCGCTGGTTCACGCCCACCGTCGAGGTCGACCTCTGCGGCCACGCGACCCTGGCGTCCGGGTTCGTGATGCTGGCGCAGATCGCGCCCCGGCGCGCCTCGGTGCGCTTTCAGACCCGCAGCGGCGTGTTGACTGTCAGCCGCGGCGCCGGCGACGAGCTGTTGATGGACCTGCCCCAGTCGCCCCCTCGCCCGGTCGACGACGCCAGCATGCGCCAGCGCCTGGCGGCGGCGGCGCGCCTGCCGCTGCGGGACGCGGTGCGCGGCGCCACCGCCTATTTCGTCGAGGTCGACAGCCCCGCCACGGTGCGCGGCGCGGCGCCGGATCTGACCGCGGTCGCCGCGCTGGGGACCAGCCTGTGCGTGATGGCGGCGGGCGGCGGCGACCCGAGTGGCGACGTCGACTTCGTGTCGCGCTTCTTCGGGCCCGCGTACGGGATCCCGGAGGATCCGGTGACCGGCTCGGCGCATTGCACGCTGGCGCCGTACTGGGGCGCGCGCCTGGGCAAGACGCGGCTGCGCGCCCGGCAGGTCGGCCGCCGCCTCGGCGAGCTGACTTGCGAGGTCATGGACGGCGCTGTCCGACTGGGCGGCCGGTGCCAGCTGGTGTTGACCGGCACCTTTCACTTCTGACGCGCGAGCCGCGCTGGCTGCGCCTCGTGCCGTTCGTTTGATTCGAGCGGAACGCGGCCGACCAGCCGGCCGGATACCGGAGCCGGGCCGAGAACCGGCCCGAATCGACTCGCAGTCGATGACCACCCGACGCGCAGCGCCGGCGCCGCCAACGGGCCGAATCGTCGGCCGGCGGTCAAGCGGATCGCCAAACTGAACTGCTTGGCCGCTGCCAGGAGGGCGTTGCCCTAAGGCAACGGTGAGCGGCAGCGAACCATGCCCGACGACGGGCCGCCCGGAGGCGGCCTAGGCCGGCGCTTTTGAGCGGGTGACGTCGGGGTGATGGAACGGCGCCAGCAGGGTCGCCAGGATCGACGGCGTCGCCGCGATCAGCACGATGATGAAGAACCACTGGTAGCCGACGGCCTTTTGGACGTAGCCGCTGACGGCGCCGGTGATCATCATGCAGGCGCCCATCAGCGCGGTGGCGAACGTGTAGTGCGCGGTCTTGTAATCGCCGGGCGCGATCTGCTGCATCATGTAAATCATGTGGCCGACGGCGCCGATCCCCCACCCCAGCTTCTCGACGGTGACGATGAGCGCGATGGTCGTGGTGTTGGTGGGCAGGGTCTGGCTCAGGATCAGGAAGGTCACGTTCGGGACGTTCAGGCACAGGCACAGGATCAACAACGTCCGCCGCAAGCCGGCGCGCGACACGATCCAGCCGCCCAGCAGCGAGCCGACGATGAAGGCGCCGCTGCCGAACGTTCCATAGATGTTGCCCAGCGTCTGGTTGGAAAGCCCCAGCCCGTGGTTGGCGCGCGAATCGATCATGAACAACGGCCCCATCTTGTCGAGCAGGCCGTACCCGAACCGATAAAAGAAGGCGAACGCGATCATCCGACCGATGCCCTTCTTCCGGAAGAAGGTGCTGAACGCCCGCCCGAAGGTCGCCATGGCGTCGCCCATGCTCTTGGGCGCGTCCTTGGCCACGGCGCCGGGCGGCAGCACGCGCCCGTGATAGATGCCGGACAGGAACATCAGCCCGGCGATGGCCAGCATGATGATCATCCAGGCGGTCCCCCAGCTGCCGGTGCTGTCGTGCAGCTTGCCGCTCAGGGTGACGAACGGCCCCTGGGCCAGCAGGAAGCCGGCGTTCCAGCACATGCTCTGAAAGCCCAGATACTTGGCCTGGTCCTTGGGCGTGAGCGTGGTGACGTACACGCCGTCCGACCCGATGTCCTGCGTCGCGCCCAGCAGGCCCACCACCGCCAGCAGCACCAGCACGGGCCCGAACCACGACACGCCCGGCAGCTTCAACGAGAACGCGACGCCGGCGGCGGCCGCGGCGATCGCGAACTGCATCAGCACGACGAAGAATTTCTTCGTCTTGTACAACTCCAAAAGCGGCGCCCAGACGAACTTGAACGTGTAGGGGAACCCGAGCAGGCTGGAGAAGAACGCCGCCTTGTCGTTCTCCATCCCCATGTTCTTGAACATGATGTTGGCGACGCTGCCGACGGTTACGTAGATGAGGCCCATCGCCAGGTAGCTGGACGGGACCCACAAGAACGGGTTCTTGTACGGCGTCGGGGGGACGTCCGTGTCGACCGCGGTATTTGCGTCGCCGGCAATGGACATGGTGGGGGGCGCCATCCTGCGCATCCTAGTCGAGGCCCCGTTAGCGCGGAGAAAAAAGCGCGCCGGCGCGCGGCCGCGGTAATTTGGCCGGATGGCAGCTCCGGTCCAGCTTCGCGAGGTGGCGCGCGTGCGTGTGATCTACGGCGACACCGACCAGATGGGGACGGTGTACTACGGCAACTACTTGCGGTACTTCGAGATCGCCCGTGTCGAATACCTGCGTCAGGCGGGCGTCCCGTACCGCGACCTGGAAGAGAGCCTGGGCCTGCGCCTACCGGTGGTGGAGGCCGGCGTACGCTACCGCCGCCCGGCTCGGTATGACGACGAGCTGAGCCTGCGGGCGGCGCTCCCGCAGATCGGGGGCGCCTCGGTGCGGTTCGTCTACGAGATCCGGCGCCTGGCCGACGGCGAGCTGCTGGTCGAGGGACACACCGTCCTCGCCTGTGTCGACGCCGCCGGCAAGGTCAGCCGGCTCCCGAACGGGGTGCGCGCCGCGCTCAACGCAAAAGCGTGACCGCGGCCGCGGGCTCGATGGTCCGGAACGTGAAGGACTCGGTGATGAAGAGCTCGACGTTCTGCCGGTCGTGGAAGGCGTAGCCGACCGACAGGTCCTGGCCGACGTGCAGCTCGTAGTCGCCGCCGCGCATGGACAAAAGCACGCCGCCCTGGATGGCGGGCGCCCGCACCAGCGGTCCGTCCAGCACCTGCTGGGTGATGCGCTTGGCCAGCGGATAGCCGTCCTCGGCGGCGGCCAGCACCTGGGCGTAGATCGGCGCCGCCAGCGCCAGCGCGTAAGGACCGCTGATGCCCGCCTGCCGCAACGCCTCGCGCGCGGCCAGGATGGTGTTCGGAAGCTCGCGCACGTCGGCCGGCAGCTTGTGCGGCGCGTGTGGGCTGGCCGGGATGATTCCCTTGATGCCGGCGGCGGCCAGTCCGTTGAAGATGGCCGAATCCTCGGCCTGGGCGGCCTGCTCGGCGGCCGTCACCACCGCCCCCAGGTCGGGATCGGTCGCGCCGCGCGGGACCGCGTCCAGTTCGGCCACCGCCAGGCGCATCGGGACGCGCACCTCGACCAGAGGCTGGGCGCGCCGCAGCGAGAGCTGGACCTCGGCCGGCGCCCCGCCGGTGATGGGCTCGAGCCGCCCGGTGTTCACGGCGGCCAGATGCCAGCCGTGCGGCCCGCGGAAATCCACCAGCCGGCGCCCAGCCAGGTTCAGTTTCAAGACGCGCGCGGCCTCGGCGTCGACTACCTCCAGCGCGTCGGGCGTGATGGGGGCCAGATCTCGCTTCAACAGATCACGGGACATCAGATCTTGCTCCGCAGGCTGCCGACTCCCAGCGACCCGCCGGCATGGCTGCCGTCGCCCTTGCGCACGCCGCCGGGCGCCTTTTCGGGCGCGTCTCCGGCGCCGGCCTGGTCCTCTTCTTCTTCGACCTCGGTGATGGGACGGTCGGTGAACAGGTAAGTGCGCGCAGTCTCGTTAATCTTGGCGTCGCGACGCCGCAGCCACTCGAGGGTCATCATCGCGTGCTCGACCTCTTCGTTCCGGTTGTGCAGCAGGACCGCCTTCAACGACTCTTCCTTGGTCGCGTCGGCGCGCTGCTGGTACCAATCGATAGCTTCGAACTCCTCGATCAGCGATTCGATGGCCCGGTGAAAATCCCTCGTCTCCTCCGGGAGGAGCTCCGCCGGCTCGTGGTATCCCTCGTGGCTCATGCGCGCGCAATATAGACGCGCCACGCCCGCCCGGCCAGTGGACATCGTCCCGCTGGTGGCCAGATTACGGGGGCGATGACCCGATTGACGGATTCCCTGGACGACGGGCGCGTCAGTTTTGGCGACCGAGACGAGATCGAGCTCGCCTCCGCGATCGACCCTGTCTGCGGCATGGAGCTGAAGCGCGCGGACGCGGCCGGCGCGGTGGACTATCACGGCACGGTCTACTTTTTTTGCTCGGCCGCCTGCCGCGACCAGTTCAACGCCGATCCGGAGCTGTTCCTGGGCGAAGAAGCGCGCGTCTAGAGCAGGCGCGGCCCCGCCGCCACCTTGCGACCCAAAGCCTGGAGCGAGATCGAGTTGATGCAGTAGCGCTGCCGCGTGGGGGCCGGGCCGTCGTTGAACACGTGCCCCAGGTGTCCCCCGCAGCGGCGGCAGACGACCTCGGTGCGCAGCATGCCGTGCGAATCGTCGGCGTGCAGGGTCACCGCCGCGGGCTGGACGGGCGCCACGAAGCTGGGCCACCCGGTCCCGGAGTCGAACTTTGCCTCGGACGAGAACAGCTCGGCGCCGCAACCGGCGCAGAGGTAGATGGCGTCGCCGTGGGCGTTCCAATAAGCGCCGGTGAACGGAGGCTCGGTCGTCTTGCGGCGCAGGACTTCGTACTGTTCGGGCGTCAGGCTGGCACGCCACTCTGCGTCGGTCTTCTCGACCAGGTCCGGATTCGGACGATCGTGTTCGGACATCCACCCAGTATATGCGTGGATCCTGCTACACTGCGCGCCGCCTTGGCTTCCGACCGCGTCCTCATCACCGTCACCGGCCCCGATCGCACCGGGGTCACCGCCAACCTGACCGGCATCTTGTCGCAGCAGGGGGCGACCCTTCACGACATCGAGCAGGTCGTCGTACAGGGCCAGCTCACGCTGTGCTTGCTGGTCGGCGTCCCCGAAACGCGCGACGTGCTGAAAGAGCTGCTGTTCGCCGCCAAGCAACTGGGGATGGAGCTGGACTTCAAGCCGGTGGGCGCCGGCGATAGCGCCGCCGGCGCGCGCGCCGAGGGGCGCCGCTACGTCATCACGGCCATCGGGCCGACGCTGGGCGCGTCGCACCTGCACGCGCTGGCCTCCGCGCTGGCGACCGAGGGCGCGAACATCGAGAAGATCGGCCGGCTGTCGGAGAACACGCTGGCCTCCCTGGAGATTCACGCCCTCTTGCCGGTCGAGCGGGACAGCGAGGCCCTGAAGCGCACGCTGCTGGCCGTGGCGACGGCCGCCGGGTTCGACGTGTCGCTGCAGCGCGAGAGCCTGTTCCGCCGGTCGAAGCGCCTGATCGTCCTCGACATGGACTCGACGTTGATCCGGATCGAAGTGATCGACGAGCTGGCGCGGGCCGCCGGTGTCGGCGAGCAGGTGGCGCGCATCACCGAGCGCGCCATGCAGGGCGAGATGGATTACGACGAATCGCTGCGCCAGCGGGTGGGCCTTCTGGCCGGCCTCGACGTGGCGGTGCTGGACCGGATCGCCTCCGACCTGCCGCTGACCGACGGGGCCGAGACCATGGTGCGCGTGCTCAAGCGCCTCGGCTACAAGATCGCCGTCATCAGCGGCGGGTTCTCGCGCGCCGCCGAGGCCCTCAAGCGCCGGCTGGAGCTGGACTACGCCTACTCGAACAATCTCGAGGTGCAGGGCGGCAAGCTGACCGGCCGCGTCGTCGGCCCCATCGTGAACGCGCAGCGCAAGGCCGAATTGCTGGAGACCATCGCCCAGGCCGAGGGGGTGCTGCTGGACCAGGTCATCGCCGTCGGCGACGGCGCCAACGACGCGCTCATGCTGGAGCGGGCCGGCCTGGGCATCGCGTTCCACGCCAAGGCCAAGCTGCGCGAGCGGGCCGATACCAGCATCTCGGGCGCCGGCCTGGACGCCATCCTCTACCTGCTGGGAATTTCAGCCCGAGAGCTGCAGGAGGTAGAAGCTTCCTGATGAAACCCGCTTGACGGGTAAAGTCCGGGAGCATAAGCATGCGCCCGTAGCTCAGCTGGATAGAGCAGCGGCCTTCTAAGCCGCGGGTCGCAGGTTCGACTCCTGCCGGGCGCGCAATCGTTTGAAAATAGAATATCCTTCGATTCTTCTGGTGGGCGTAGCTCAATTGGTGGAGCGCCAGATTGTGGCTCTGGAGGCCGCGGGTTCGACCCCCGTCGCTCACCCCCGAAACATCACAAACCATCGCGAGGGCTGGCGCGCCGTCGGCAGCGGCGGCGGACTGCGCTCCTACCACGCGGTGTCGAGCCATTCGGCGCGCGCGGTCACGAAGTCCTGCAGGGCCTGGACCTGCGCCGGCCAGGTGGCTGCCGGCGGACCGTAGACGGCCAGCGAACCGGCGCTCTTCACCCAAGGCACCGATCCGGTCATCCCGGTTTTGGTCCCGTAGACAGCGCTCACGGGCCACCGGTCGAAGTCGCGCGCGACAGCGTCGGCCGGGAGCTGCTCCGCCAGCGCCGCTACGCGCTGGGCGAGCGCGTCCGCCGACAGGACGCCCGAAGGATCAGAGGGGAACGGTGGAAGGGTTCCTTGAACCTGCCGCGACGACTTCGCGGGGCTGAGCCCGGCTCCGTCGACGCGTAGCGCCCTCCAGCGGGTCTGGACCTGCTGCAGGAACGGCGGGTCGGACATGAGGATCGAGAACCAGCTGTTGGCGGTCGAATTGACCTTGTACTCCCAGGCCGGATCGGTGGTGCCGTTGCTGCGCGTGGCGGGCGTCGGGCAGATGCTGGTCAGGTTGCCGATGCCGAGCGCGAAGTTGTAGTCCCAGAACGGCCCGCCGGCGAGCAGGCCGTTGCGGTCCTTGAAGAAATACGAGCTCCGGCGGTAGGCGTCGACGTTCCGCGCCAGCTCGTTGACGATCACGTCGTCGACGAACGACCCCACGTCGATCTCCTGCGCGTAATTGCCCACCGGCGTCTCGAACAAGGTGTCGTTGAACGACTGGAGGTACTGCGTGATGTAGGCCAGCTGCTCGGTCTGGGCCGGCAGCGGCGACGGATCGCTGACCTCGCAGTCCTTGAAGCAGGCGTAGCCGGCGGCCGCGCCGGCGGGCGGGCTGCAGGCGATCTGCGGCTTGGTGGCGTCGGTGGCGTGCCAGTTGAACTCGACCAGGTAGCCGCCGGTCACGCCGGGCGGTTGGGTGTCGGTCGGATCCAGCTTGGTCAAGTTCACGCGGTGGCCGTTGATCTTGAGGGTCTCGGTGATCCAGTAGATCCCTTGGTAGTCGGAGCTGGCGATGGGGCCGTCGCCGGTCGCCACAAACACCTCGCCGAACGCGACCCGCGGGGCCTGCCGCCCCAGATCGCGCGCCAATGAATAAACGAACGGATTGCGGATCAACGATCGGTCGAAGTAAGGCGCAATGAAGTCCCAGTCGGCGTCGGCGGGCATCCCCAGCACCGAATATTTCGAATCGTTGTCGGCGTTGTCGCGCAACTCGACCTTGAACGACTGCTGCGGGAAGCCGGCCGACGACTGGCCGTGCAGGTGGAAGGCCGGCGCGGGTGGCCACCGTGGGCAGGTCGTCCAGGGAAGCGGTTCCGTTCACGGGTTCGTAGATCAGGACCGCCAGATCGACGTAGGCGGTCTTGTCCGACGGGCGCCCCTGACCGTAGTCGTCAAGCAGCACGATCGGCATCGAGGACGAAAACGAAAAATTGCGGGCCAGGTAGATCGCCGTGCTCGCGGCGCCGGCCGGGGCGCCGGCGGCGAAGGGTTGCGCGCGCAGCTGCGTGGTCGAGGTGACGGTGAGCGGCGTGCCGTCGTACACCTGCGCAGAGGCGGTCGGCAGCGTCCCGTCGGTGGTGAAGAGAATCTGCGCCCCCGGGATCGCCGTGCTCATGGCCACCGACAGCGAGCCCTGGAAGGACTGGCTGGGGGCCGAGAACGCCACGTCGCCGAGCAGCGGCGACGGCGACGTCGATCCCGCGCCCGCTCCCACGCCGCCGGCCCCCCCGTCGCCCGCGGGGCCGGTCCCCACCCCGCCTGCGGCTGGGCCGCCCGCCGGTGCGCGGCCCGCGGCGCCCGAGAAACCGCCGGCCGGACCGCCGTTGGCCGGGGGAGCTCCGTCGTTTCCGGCGCCGGCGTCGCCGGGCCCGCCACCGCGGGCGGTGGGTCCGGCATCCTCACCGCCCTGGCCGCTCCATCCTTCCGCGGCCTGCGCCGGCGCCGCGCCCGAGCTCCCGCAGGCGGCCAGCGGCAACAGCACGATCAGCGCCGGCACCCTCATGCTGGCATGAACGTAAGCCTCAGCCTCAACGGCGACAGAGGCCGAGTCTGGGCAGATCCAGTCGAGCTTCCGACCGGCTTCTTGGAGCTCGGGCCCGCTTGAAGCTTCGCACCCGCGATGCGAAAACAATCGCGATGCAGTCGAGCGACCGTTTCGACGAGACGGCGACCACGGTGCTGGCGGGCGGCGGTGAGATGGGCGCCCTCATGAGATCGATCGACTGGTCGAGAACGGCCGTCGGTCCTGTCGCGCGGTGGCCCCAGAGCCTGCGGACGGCGCTGAGCATCCTGCTGGAGACGGGCTTTCCGATGTACATCGCGTGGGGCAAAGACTTCACGCAGTTCTACAACGACGGCTATCGGCCCATCCTGGGCTCGACCAAACACCCGAGCGCGATGGGCATCAGCACCCGCGACACCTTCGCGGAGATCTGGCCGATCATCGGACCGATGTTCCACGGTGTGCTGGAGGGCAAGCCGACGACGGTGGTCGACTTCCTGCTGCCGCTCGATCGGCACGGCTTCGTCGAAGAGTGTTACTTCATCTTTTCGTACAGCCCGATCCGCGAAGAGGGCGGCCGGGTGGGCGGCGTGCTGGTCACGGTCACCGAGACCACCCAGCGGGTGCTGGGCGAGCGCCGGCTGAAGACCACCCAGGCGCTGGCGGCCGAGACCCGACAGGCCAAGACCGCGCAGGAGGCCTGCGCGATCGCCGGCGCCGTGCTGGAGAGAAACGGCGCCGACCTGCCCTTCGCCCGCATCTACCTGGCGGCGCCCGACGGCCGGATGGCCCGCAGCGCGGCGGAGGCGCACCCGGCGCTGCTGCCGCCCGAGCTCGCCGAGACCGTCCACCTCGACGAGGGCCCGTTCGCGGCGGCGATGCGCACGGGCGAGCCGCAGTGGCTGGAGGTCACGCCAGCCAGCCCGGATCAAGGCCAGGTGCTGGCGCTGCCGATCACCCCGCCGGGCTCCGCCCAGCCGATCGGGTTCCTGGTGACGGCCACCAGCGCGCGCCTGATGTTCGACGACGGTTACCGCGACTTCATGTCGCTGGTGGCGTCGCAGATCGGCGCCGCCGTCGCCGGCGCGCAGATGTACGAACAGGCCGCGGCGCGCGCCGAAGAGCTGGCCCGCCTGGACCGCGCCAAAACGGCGTTCTTCAGCAACGTGAGCCACGAGTTCCGCACGCCGCTCACGCTGATGCTGGGGCCGACGCAGGAAGCGATCGCCTCGCCCGAGCACGCGCTGGCGGGCGACGACCTCGACATCGTCTACCGCAACCAGCTGCGCCTGTTGAAGCTGGTCAACACGCTGCTGGACTTCTCGCGCCTCGAGGCCGGCCGCGTGCAGGCCCACTTCACCCCCATCGATCTGGCGGCGCTCACCACCGACCTGGCCAGCGCCTTTCGCTCGGCCACCGACCGGGCCGGCTTGCAGTTGATCGTGGATTGCCCGCCCCTGCCGGCGCCGGTCACCGTCGATCCCGAGATGTGGGAAAAGATCGTCCTCAACCTGCTCTCGAACGCCTTCAAGTTCACGTTCGAGGGGTCGATCCACGTGACGCTGGCCGCCCGCGACGGTCACGCGGAGCTCTTGGTGCGCGACACCGGCATCGGCATCGCGGCCGAGGACCTGGGGCGGATCTTCGAGCGCTTCCACCGCGTCGAGCGCTCCGCCGCCCGCACCCACGAGGGGTCCGGCATCGGGCTGGCCCTGGTCCAGGAGCTGGTCACGCTTCATGGCGGGACGATCACCGCCGCCAGCCAGCCCGGCCGCGGGGCGGAGTTTCTCGTGCGCATCCCGCTGCGGTCCGCGCCTCTGCCGGCCGATCAACCCGGCTCGCCGGCCCGGTTCGCCGACCCGGCGGCGACGGCCCGGCTGGACCAGGCCCAGCTCCGTCCGCACCACCGGGTGAGCGGCCCCAGCAACACAGACACGCCGCCGGGGGCCAGCCGCGCGGCCGTGCCGTTCGTCGAAGAGGCGTTGCGCTGGCTGGCTCCGCCGCCCGCCGGCGTCGAAGCCGCGCCGGCGCCCCGCGCGCCCGCCACGGCGGCGCGGGTGTTGGTGGCTGACGACAACGCCGACATGCGCGACTACCTCTTACGCCTGCTCTCGGTGCGGTTCCGCGTCCAGGCCGTCGGGGCCGGCACGGCGGCGCTGGCCGCGGCCCTGCGCGACCGGCCCGACGTGGTGGTCAGCGACGTCATGATGCCGGGCCTCGACGGCTTTCAGCTGATCGCGGCCCTGCGCAAGCACGAAGAGACCCGCACCGTTCCGGTGATCCTTCTATCCGCCCGCGCCGGCGAGGAGGCGCGCGTCGACGGCCTGCAGGCCGGGGCCGACGATTACCTGGTCAAGCCGTTTTCGGCCCGCGAGCTGGTGGCCCGGATCGAGGCGCAGCTGGTGCGCAGCAAGCTGCGGTCACTGGAAGAGACGCACGCCCTGCACCTGGCCGACGTGTTCGCGCACGCGCCGGTGGGCGTCGCGATCCTGCGCGGCCCGGAGCACGTCTACGACTTCGCCAACCAGCGCTACCTCGAGCTGGTCGGCGGACGGCCGGTGCTGGGCAGGCCGATCCGCGTGGCGCTGCCGGAGCTGGCCGGCCAGGCCATCTTCGAGCTCCTCGACGAGGTCTACGCCACCGGCAAACCCCACATCGGCCGCTCGCTGCGCCTGCTGATCCAGCGGCGGGGCGAGGCGCCCGAAGAGGCGTTCTTCGACTTCACCTACCAGCCGCAGGTCGACGGCGACGGACGGGTGAGGGGCATCGCGGTGGTGGCGATGGACGTGACCGACCTGACCATCGCGCGGCGGCAAGCGGAGGCCGCGAACCGCGCCAAGGACGAGTTTTTGGCCATGCTGGGTCACGAGCTTCGCAACCCGCTGGCGCCGATCCTGACGGCGCTTCAGCTCATGCGGCTGCGCAACCTGACCGGCGCCGAGCGCGAGCGCACGGTCATCGAACGGCAGGTCAAGCACCTGATGACGCTGGTCGACGATCTGCTGGACGTGTCGCGCATCGCGCGCGGCAAGGTCCAGCTCAAACGCGAGCCGGTCGACTTCGCCGACGTCACCGCGCGCGCCATCGAGATGACCAGCCCGGCCATCGACGACCGCCGGCACATGTTGACGGTCGACGTGCCGCGCGGGTGCATGGTTTACGCCGATGCCGGGCGCCTGGCGCAGGTGCTGGCCAACCTGCTGACCAACGCGGCAAAATACACCGACGCCGGGGGCCACATCCGAATCACGGCCCGGCCCGATCAATCCTTCCTGCGTGTCTCCGTGGCCGACGACGGCCGTGGCATCGATCCCCAGACGCTGCCGCGCGTGTTCGAGCTCTTCTCGCAAGAGCGGCAAGAGCTGGATCGCTCGCAAGGGGGGCTCGGCCTGGGCCTGGCCATCGTCAAGAGCCTGGTCGAGGCGCACGGCGGGCAGGTGCAAGCGGCCAGCGACGGCAAAGGCCGCGGCGCCGAGTTCACCATCCAGATTCCCCTGGCCGAGCGGCGCGCCGAACGGATGCGCCCGGGCGATGCCGAACGGCCCAGCTCGGATCGGGCCGCCCGGGGCCTCCGCATCCTGATCATCGACGACAACACCGATGCCGCCGAGCTTTTGGCCGACTCGTTGCGCCTGGTGGGCCACAGCACGCGGGTCGCCTTCGACGGACCGCGCGGCCTGGAGATCGCGCTCCAGTTCCAGCCCGAGGTCGCGCTGGTCGATCTCGGCCTTCCGGTGATGGACGGCTACGACGTCGCGCGCGCGTTGCGGGCCTCGCCCGAGACGGCGCACATCGCCCTGGTGGCGGTCACCGGTTACGGCCAGGAGAGCGATCGCCGGCGCACGCGAGAGGCCGGCTTCGAGGAGCATCTGGTCAAGCCGATCGACATCGAGCAACTGGCGGGCTGGCTGGCGCGCCGGCGCCAGCCAGCGCCGGCGGGGGCGCCCCGGCCCTCGTGATCATCCGGCCGCTCGGACCAGGCCGGCCAGCAACACGCCGGCGGCCAGCGACGCCCCGTTGGCCAGCGCGGAGATCCCCAGCGCGCGGCGGGCCGGCAGGTCGGGGAAGACCAGCGCGTAGAACGCCGCTTCGGCCAGCCAGGCCCACAGCTCGGACAGCAGCAGCGACGTCCGGCCCTTCAGACCGACTAGACGCGGAAACACGAACCAGACCAGCGGATGGGTGGCGAGCTGCGCGAAGACGGCCAGCGCGAACCGCCGCGGGGCGCGGGCCGCGAGCCGGCGGGTCAGACCGACGACGATCGGCGCCTCGACCGCGACGGTGATCAGGAAGGCGACGAGCCAGGCGCCGGGGGCCGGCATCCCACGTCCTCCCGGCCGCGCACGTAAAGGAACGCGCCGGCGGCCAGCTCGAGATAGCCGTGAAAGGACGCCAGCGACATGTAGAGCTGGCGCGTCCGGTGAACGCTGATCGCCGAGGCGCCCAGCACCGCCGCCGTCCCGACGGCGGTGAGGACCAACAGCGGCAGCGGCAGGTCTCGCGCCAGTGACCGCGCGGACATGCGAAACGACAGCGCCCCGGCGCCGCGCAGATCGTCCAGCGGAATGAAGGCCAGCCAGACCGCGTAGTGGACGGACTGCAGCAGCACGAAGGCGAGGCCCAGCCCCAGCGCCGTCCGCTGCGGCATCCAGGCTGGCCAGCCGAACACCGATTCGTCGACCAGGCGCGCCGCCCAGGGGCCGTCGAAATGGACGTACGGAATCGCGGCACCCGAGACGACAAGCACCACCACCGCCGCGAGCAGGCCCAGGGCCGGCAGCGCGAAGCGCCGTCGCCGCCGCCAGAGCAGCAGCCAGAGCCCGATCGCCACCAGGTTGTGAAGGTGCGCG
>JAICYS010000042.1 GCA_025934105.1 Myxococcota bacterium
CGACGGCTCCGGGGGCGGCGCCGGTGGCCTGGCTACCGGCGGCAGCGGCACGGGTGGCAGCGCCTCCGGCGGGACCTCCCCGCCGCCTTCCCCCGGCGCGGGTGGGACCAGCGGGGCCGCGGGCCAGCCGGCTCCCGGCGGCCCGGGCGGCAGCGGGTGCGCCTGCGACCTCGCACGTTCGAACGACGGCGGCTGGATGTTGGCGCTGCCGCTGCTGGCCTGTGTCGCGGGCGCGATTCGGCGCCGGCGGCGGCCACGGGCCTGATCTTTTCTTTCCACAGATCGGCCCGGCGGGACGGTTAGGCATTGGGCGGTCAATCGCGGCCGCCCTCCACGCCGCTGAACGGGGCCACGCACATGAACAAAGCTCTCATGGCAGCAGGTATCGGCATTCTTTCGGGCTTCCTGGTGTCCGCCTGTTCCTCGAGCAACGGCGATCTCACCGGGACCGGCGGCCAGACGGCCAGCGGGGGCTCGCCGGCGACCGGCGGGGCCGGCACGCCGGCCAGCGGGGGCAGCACCGGCGCCGGCGGCGCCACCTCGACGGGCGGCTCGGCTGCGACGGGCGGCACCGGCGGAACGTCGCCGGCCACCGGCGGAACGGTCGGTTCGGGCGGGACGACGCCATCGACCGGTGGCGCGGGCGGGAAATCCTCGAAAGGCGGATCCAGCGGCAGCGGCGGTTCGCTGGGCAGCGGCGGGGCGGCCGGCGGCAGCAACGGCGCGACCGGCGGGTCGGGCGGCGCCGCCATGGTCATGGGCATGGGGAGCTCCGGGTGCGGCAAGACCTCGACGCTGACGTTCGGGATGGTTCCCGGCGAGAGCGCGTCGGCCTCGGCCGGCTCGGGCAACGGCGTGGGCCACGGCGACGGCGGCTACGTCACCATCCAGAGCGGCGGCGGCACGCGCGGGTTCGCGATGCGGCTCCCCGACAACTACGACAAGAACAAGCCGTACTGGCTGATCTTCGGGTTCCACTGGAACGGCGGCAACTCCGCCCAGGTCGACAACGGCGGCAGCAACGGCTACTGGTGGTCGTATTACGGCCTGCAGCGAAAGTCGAACAACGGGGCCATCTTCGTCGCGCCGAACGGCCTGAACGCCGGGTGGGCCAACACCAATCAGCAAGATCTGACCTTCGTCGACGACATGCTGGCGCTGATCCAAAGCAATTACTGCGTCGACACCACCCACATCATCACCTCCGGATTCAGCTACGGCGGCGGGATGAGCTACGAGCTGGCCTGCGCGCGCGCGAAGGTGTTCCGCGCCGCCGTCATCTACGAAGGTGGCCAGCTCAGTCGGTGCGACGGCGGCAACGACCCCATCGCCCTGTGGCAAACGGAGGGTCTGACCGACACCACCGTTTCGATGAGCCTGGCGACCCCGATCCGCGATAGGTTCGTCAAGAACAACCAATGCACCCCACAGAACCCACCGCAGCCGCCTCAGCCTCCGCCCTACCTCGCCACCGGCGGCCACATCTGCACCGACTACGCGGGCTGTTCGCCCGGGCACCCCGTCCGATGGTGCGTGCACCAGTCGGGCCACGGCCCGGGGCCCGTGGACGGAACGTCCGACCTCTACAATTCATGCGCGACCCCGCCCAAGACCTGTTCCAGCAGCTGCCCGTGCACCTGGACGCCGGACGACGTCTGGTCCTGGCTGACCGCCCTTTGAAGCCCCGCCGCCTCACGCTGGGCGCGCTGGCGCTCGGCGTGCTGGCCGCGGCCCTGCTGGCGCCGCGCCCCGCTTTCGCGGTGCAAAGCGCCGAGCTGTTTCGGACGCAGGCGTACTTCTACGGCCGCTTCGAGGCCCGCGTTCGTTTCGCCCCCGGCGAAGGGGTGGTCAGCTCGTTCTTCCTCTGGAAGGACGGTTCGTCGTCGACCACCTCCTGGAACGAGCTGGATTTCGAAAAGACCAACGCCGTCTGCAAGCTGCAGACGAACATCTGGACCGGCAAAGGGACGCAGACCCCGCAGGTCAAGACGCCCAGCTTCGACGTCTGCGGCGACTACCACACCTATGCCTTCGACTGGACGCCCGACTACATCGCCTGGTACGTCGACGGCGCTCAGATCCGAAAGGTGACCGGCCCCAGCGTGGCCGAGTACACGCAGAACGCGTCGCAAGGGATGGCGATGCACTTCAACGTTTGGGTCGGGGACTCGGATTTCGGCGGCACGCTGGATCCGTCGACGCTGCCGGTGCAGCAGTTCGTGAGCTGGGCGCAGTACTCGTCGTACGCGGACGGGGCATTCCAGCTGCAGTGGCGCGAGGACTTCGACGGTTCGGCCGTTCCCGCCAACTGGTCGCTGGGCAACTGGGCCTCGCCGTTCAGCCTCTCGACCCACAACCCCGCCAACGTGACCTTCACCGACGGGATCGCGGTGCTCTCGATGACGTCCGACGACGCGACCGGCTTCACGGGAACGCCCCCGGCGGATTCGGCGGCCGACGCTGGCACATCCTACGGGACCGACGCCGGCAGCCCCGACGCCGGCAGCCCCGACGCCGGCAACCCCGGCGCGACCGGCCCCAGCTCCGGATGCAGCTGCCGCGCGGCCGGCGACGGGCCGGCCGGGTCCGCCGTGCTGGTGGCCGCGCTGCTGGTGGCCGCCGGCCTCCTCCGCCGCCGACGCGCGTGAGACCGCGCGCCGTCGCCCGGCTCGGCGATCAGTAGACGCTGAGCTCGGAGGTGCAGAGATCGCCGTCGCCCGCCTTGGCGGCCTCGAAGCCCGGCGCGGCCCAGGTCGTGTCCGCCGCCGCCGGCTGGCCCTGCAGCCGGTTCACCGCGTAGAGCGCGCGCAGCCAGGACCCGAACTGGCCAAGCAGCTCCACGTCCGGGGCGTCCAGCTGCCCCGCCGCGTCCGGCGGAACGTTGAGCACCAGGACGGTGTTCATCCCCGCCGACGTGAAGTAAACCGACTGCAGGTCGGCCGCCGACATGACCGAATTGTTGGGGTGCCAGAACCAGGTGTTGAGGCCGCGGTCCGACACCGGCGCCTCGGGCGGATACCACACGTCCGACGGGCCGCCGTTCGGCACGTCGCCGATCGACGACGTGGCGCGCGAAGCCTGCCCGGTCTGCAGGCCCACCCAGCGCAGGTCCGCGCCCGTGGCGGCGATCTTCGGGCCCATGTCGACCAAAATCTGCGGCTGCAACAACAGCGACGAGGAGTCCACCGCAGCGTTGCCGTACTCGGTCCCGTCGAAGGTGTTCAGCCCGCCATCGCGGTCCGCTGCAGCGACACCTGCGCCGCCGTCGGAGTCGGCGCCAAGGGGGCCGGCGCCCCGGCCGGCACGGAAATCTCGATCGCGGCCCGGCGCGGCGTAAAAGGGGTGAGCCGGTTTCCTCGCGTGACGCACTGAGGGCGATGGAGGCAATAACCACCAGGTGCGAAAGGCGGAACGTCCTCAGGAAGTCGTGCTGCGGCTGGTGCCCGGGGCCGGGGCCCGCCCGACGCTGGACGACGTCTACCGGCGTTACTGCCGGTACGTGGCGGCGGTGATTCTGCGCCTGAACGGCCGCCCGTCCGAGGTGGACGACCTGGTCCAGGACGTGTTCGTCGAGGCGGCCGCCGGCATCGAACGGCTCCGCGAGCCCGAGGCAGTCAAGGGATGGCTAGCGACCATCGCGGTGCGGACCGTCCGCCGCCGCCTGCGGATGCGGCGCGCGCGCCGCTTTTTGGGCCTCGACCGGGACGCGTCGGAGATGGTCCTGGTCGACCCGCGCGTGTCGCCCGCCGACCGCGTCCTCCTGCGGGCCGTCTATCGGGTGCTGGACGAGATGCCGGTTCAGGACCGCCTGGCCTTCAGCCTGCATATCATCGAGGGCGAGACCATGGAATCGGTCGCGAAGCTCTGTGGTTGCGCGCTGGCCACCGCCAAGCGCCGGGTGGCCCGTGGCCAGCGGCTGATCGAAGCGAGGATGTCGGATGGGTGACGGGCGAGACCTGATGCGGCGGATCGCCAGCGCGGCTGGGCGCGCCGACCCGCGGTTGTCGGACGAGGACGTCGAGCGGCTGGTCGCCGAGGCCCACCACCGGCGCGGCCGCCGCGCCACCGCCCGCCGGACCGCCCTGGCGGTCGGAGCCGCCGCGTCGCTGGCCTTCGCCGGCGTGCTGGCCCTGCATCACGCCCGGCGCCCGGTGGTGGCGTCGGCGCCGCGGCCGGCGCCGGCAGCCGAGGCCGACCGGACCTTGCGCCTCTCCGACGGGTCCACGGCGGTTCCCCTGGACCCACAGACCGAGATCGCGCTGGTCGAGGAGCGGCCCGAGCGCGTCGGCCTGTCGCTGGCGCGCGGGCGCGCGCAGTTCCAGGTGACGCCCCGGCCCAACCGGGCGTTTGTGGTGCGCGCCGGCGACGTGACGGTCAGCGTGGTCGGCACCGTGTTCACCGTGGAACGGGTCGCGGACCGCGTCGGCGTCGCGGTCCAACGCGGGGTGGTGCGCGTCGACTGGGGGGCGGGGTCGGCGCAGGTGGCCGCCGGACAGAGCGGCTGGTACCCACCGCTCCTGGCCGCCCCCTTCGCCGCGACCGCGCCGGAGCGTCCGCCGCCCGCCGAGCGAGCGCCGCATCCGTCGCGCGGCACGAAGCCCAAGGCAGCCGCGCTGGCTGGCCACGACGAGGGCGAGGCCGCCGCGGCGCTGTTGCTGGACGCCGATCGGGCGCGCCTGGCCGGACGAACCCAGGACGGCGCCGAGCTGCTGCGAAAGTTGCTGCGCGAGTACCCCGGCGACCCGCGGGCGCCGCTGGCGGCCTTCACGCTGGGGAGGCTCTTGCTGATGGAGCTCGGGCAGCCGGCCGAAGCGGCGGCGGCGTTCGCGCAGGCCCGCCGCCTGTCGCCGAACGGCCCCTTCGCCGAAGACGCCCTGGCCCGTGAGGTCGAAGCGCTGGGCACGGCCGGGCTGGCGGCGGAGGCGCACGCCCGCGCCGAGGAATACCAGCGTCTTTATCCAAATGGCCGGCGCATGCCGACCGTGAGGACGGCCGGCGGCACGAAGTGAGCCTCGGGCGGGCGGCGCTGCCGCTGGTCTGCGCCTGCATGGCCGCCGGCGGGCGGCCGGCGGCGGCCCAGGCTCCGGCCACTTCGAACGGGCGCGTGCAACTGGAGGTCGAGGGCTGCCCCGCCGGTACCGCCGCGGGCGTGCGGCGCGTGCTCGGCGTCGAGATCGGGGATCTGCTGCTGGAATCGTTCGACGGCGAGACGCCGGATGCCGAGCGCCTGGCCATCCGCTGCGCGGGAGACTTGGCGTCGGTCGAGGCGGCCGGCCTGTCGGGCGGTCCGCCCACCGAACGGGTGCTCCGGCTGGACGACTTCCCCGGCGACGCCGCGCCGCGCGCGCTGGCCCTGCTGGGCGTCGCGCTGCTGGCGGCCCGCAGCGCGGCGGTTCGTGACCGCATCCTGCGCCGGCAGACCGCCACCGTGACCGCCGCGCCCTCCGCGCCGCCACCGGCGCCCCCCGACCTGCGCGCCGGCGCCGCCGCCGTCGGACGAACCTTCCTGGCGCGAGGGGGGGCCTTCCTGTTCGGCGGGCGGCTGCAGGCCACCTCCGCCGTCAGGACCTGGGGCGCGATCGGCGGCGACCTGGAATTCGCCGCCGGACGCGAGGCCGTCGCGGACGTCGGCCAGACGACCGCCATGCTGATGTCGGGCGCCGCGACGCTGAGCCTCCGCGCGAGCCGCGCGCGATGGCGCGCCACGGCCGGCGTGGGCGGGCGGCTGGGGCTGTTCCGCGAGTCCGGCCGCAGCGCCGATCCGGCGCGCGTCGTCAGCCAAACCTTCATCCGGCGGTGGGGCGGCCCGATCGCCAGCGCCGGCCTGGCCGCGACGCTGGGGCGCTGGGCCCTGACCCTGGGCGGAGAAGTCGGCTGGTCGGTCTCCTCGGTCGACGAGACGGCGGCCGGCGTGACGGCGTTCGCCGTCCGGGGACCGTGGCTGGCCCTCTCCGCCGGCGCCGACCTTCGGGTTCGGTGAACCGATTTCGGAACGGCTCCCCCCAGCCTGGCCAGCATGAACCGCCACGCCCCGGAACCGATGTTGCTCGCCCCCAGCGCTCTCTTTTGGCAGGGCACCTCGTCGCCGATCGATTCGACGGCCGGTGGCCACGGGCGGAAGGACGTCGACGGGCGGCCATCGTCTTTCGAATTTCGGTGCGCGCGGACACCATGATCCGACGGGCGAAGGCAGCCGGCGCGCCGCCTCGGAGATGACGCGGTCGGTTCGCGTAAAACGGCGCACCAGCCCCGGCCGAGTTTTAATTCCACAGCGAGCATGCCGTCGACAGTAAGGGGGCATGGCCAAGCCCACAGCACCGTCAGATCGGAAGCCCGGATCCGTCCACCCGCCAGGCGCCAACAGCCAGGCCTCGCGGGCCAACGTCGTCGCCGCGCGCTCCGGAAAATAAGCCAACGATGACGCTCGCGATCCGCCCTCGAAGCGTAACGGCTCTGGTCCTCGGTTTCACGGCGCTCACAATCGGCTCGGCCGCGGCTTTCGCCGCGCCATCCGACAATGACGCGCCGGAGGACGTCCCGCCCGCGGCCCCGACCGAAGCCGAGGCTCCGGAGCCGGCCTCGACGCCGACCCCGGACCGGGCTGCGAAACCGGCGCCCGCTGCGGCAGCGGCCGCCGCCCCGACGTCCCCCGTCGAGCCGCCCCAGCCGCCGCCACCCAACCAGCCGCCCATCCCCGCCACCACGGTCAGCACGGGTGAGACGGCGGCGCCGGCGGTTCCCGGCCCCTATGTTCAGCACCTGGGACCGGAGTCGTTCCCTGGCCGCCTCCGCGGGCTTTACGGCGGGTCGCTGTGGCTGGAGCCGTCCTTCCACGGGTTGCAGTGGCCGTACATGGCCCACACGGGCATCGGCGTGTCCGGCAATCTGTGGCTGGACAGCGGCCGCGAGTCGATCTCCCGCGACAACCCGCAGGTGCCGAATTCGGCTTTGTGGTACCAGCAGGGCCGCGCCGTCCTGCGGCTGACGCCCACCTACGTCGGCGACGACCTCTTCGTCCAGGGGCAGATCGAACTGGTGGGCAACATGTGCCAGGCGACCGGGGCCACCAACCTCGTCTGCCTGGCCGCCGGAACCTTCGACACCGACGACCTGTGGCTCCGCGTGGGGCAGTGGAATCGGTGGGACCTGAAGGTCGGCCGGTTCGAGGGTTGGGAGATTTACCACGTGGGCATGGGAATGGAGCCCTACACGTTCGAGCGCCAGGGCGCCCGCAACTTCGGGCTGCAGACCTTGGACGCGCCTCTGCTCTACGGCGTGACCTACCTGCACGATCGGCCCGCGAACGGCCTGGCGACCGGCTACGCCGCCTTGCACCTCTACCCGTCGGACTGGCTGCGGTTCGAGCTGCTCGGCAAGCTGGGCGCCGACAACAATGTCAACGACAACGCGACCGGCGCGCCGGCCATGACCTCGTTCGGCGCGCGCCCGGTGGCCATCATCGACGCCGGTTGGCTGAAGGTGAAGCTCGGCGCGGAGTACCAGAAGGTGGTGCCCATCACGCAGACCATCATGCCGGGCACCGGCGCCAAGGTGGAGGCAGCCGCCAAGTTCATCCAAAAGGGGTTCGGCGGTTCGGTGCAGGTCATCGCGAATCCGATCGTCGAGTTCGGGATCAGCGCGGCCATCGGCGACCAGCACAGCGAGGACGGTTTTGCCAAAGTGATCCCGACGGACACGTTCACGACGAAGAGCGTCGGCGGGTTCGCCAACGTCCGGGTGTGCGAACTCTGCTTGGTCGGCCTGGGCGTGCACTACACCGCGCAGACGAACTCCAATCTGGTGGCGCCCAGCACCGTCGACGACTTCACCAGCCAGCTCCAGGGCTTCGTGGCGTTCCAATACCTTCTGGCCGGGCAGCTCTTCATCAAGCCCGAGGTCGCTTACGCGCGCGCCTACTTCCAGCCCAGCGACCCGAACGTCAGCACCTGGAACAACTCGATGCTCAACCTCCGCGTCCGGCTGATGTACCTCTACTGAGCTTTCCTTCGCCTCCGGCCGCCGGCCAGCAACCGCTGGGGCGGCCGGCGCTGAGGAGCACCAGCCGCCAGCGCCCGCCTTGCAAGACCGGACAGCTCGTCATCGCGCCCGAGTTCGCTGACCCGCACGCCGACCTCCACCCGGCGACGCGAACGGCAGCACCTCGGACGACACGATCGTCAACCTCCGCGTCGGGACGATGGCGGCTGTTTGGCTGACGTGGCTGTCCCGAGCTTTCCTGCGCCTCCAGCCGCCGGAACCACCAACGATTGGGGGCGATCGACGGTACGGAGCGCGGGCCGCGAGCGCCCGCGAAGGCGATCAGACAGCTTCGTTCCCTTCGCCCGGTGCCCCGCCGCCCCGGCGGCGGCCTCGCCCCGTCCGGCGGGGCGAGGAGAGCCGGGACCCTTTACTTGCCGTAGCCGGCGGCCACGATGTTCGCCTGGACGGCGTCGTCGACCGAATCCGGCGGGGCGCCCAGCGTCATGGCCCCCTCGAACCAGATGCCGGTGCCCGTGTTGGACCCGTCGCCGCCGGTGGCGAGGATGATGGCGCCCGCCTTCTTCTGCGGGCTGTAGCCCGGCGGCCGCGCGCCGTAGTTGCTGGTGTTGGCGTTCCACTTCCATTGCAGCTTGCCGGACGTGGCGTTGCCGCCCTTGAGCGCGAAGCACCCCGAACTGGTGAGCCCCGCCGGGCACTGGCCGGCGGACAGGCCCTTGAGCATGGCGGTCACGTAGGGCCACCCGCTCACGGAGGTGTTGCTGGCCACCTTGGCCGACCCGTTGTCGTATCCCTCGAACATGCCGTTCTCGAGGTCGGCGCCGATCCAGGGCCCGCTGCCGCCGCCGGACTGCCCGAACTGAGTGTCGGCCGCCCAGGAGATGGCCTCCATGGTGGCGTTGCCTTCATCGATGCCCGACAGCTCCGCGTTTCCGTAGTCGAAGCAGCACCACTGGCCGTAGGTCTTGCCGTCGAACACCGAATACTCGGCCTCGGCCTGGTCGCCGGTCGCGAGCCCCTTGGTGGTGTGGTTCCAGACCACCGTCGAGGAGCTGCTGCTGCCGGAGTAGGAGGCCGTCAGCGTCACCGTGGTGGCCGCGTTGATGGCCGCCGAGGTGTAGTACGCCTTGAAGTTGCAGTTGTTCGGCCACGAGTTCGACGGGCAGTCCTTGGCGTTGTCCTTGAACAGCAGCACGCTGTTGGCGGGCAGGGTCTGCGGCATCGAGAAGGTGACCGTCGACGACCCCTTCGAGATCGACGCCGTGCCCGACAGCTGGACGCCCGTTCGATAGGCGACGTTCGTGCCGGACTTGATGCCGTAGACGGTGTGGCCACCGACGGTGATCCGGGCGGCGGTCGCCGTCGCCGGATTGCCGCCCGTCTGCAACCAGTAGGCGAACCAGGTCACGCGCAGGTGGTTCCCGTTCGGCGACTGGTCGTAGATGATCGGAATCGTGCAGGTCGACCCCGAGCAGAACGAATCCTGGGTGGCGGTGTCCGCGAAGCCGCTCGGACCGACCATGATGTCCTTGGTGGTCTTGTCCGAGCGCTGAACCTGGTAAAGCGGTCCCGTGTACGAGCTGTAGAGCGCGCGCACCGTGCTGTGGGCGGCGCCGCACGGCGTGCCGGCCATCGCGTAGATGTCGCAGGGTCCCGTCGGTCCCGTCCCCATCATGCCGCCGGTCGCCGAGCTGCCGCCCGTGCCGACCGTCCCGCCGGCGCCGACCGTCCCGCCCGAGCCGACGGTGCCGCCCGCCCCGGTCGACCCGCCCTTGTTGCTGGCGCCGCCCGAGCCGGTCGTGCCGTCGTGGCCGGCCATGCCCGACGAGCCGCCGGTGTTGCCGTCGCTGACGCCCCCGGCGCCGCTGGTCGTGGATCCGCCCTCCCCCGTCCCCACCGTGCCGCCCGACGCCGTGCTCCCGCCTGAGCCGCTGGCGTCACCGCCGGTTCCGTCGCCGGTCGGCGACGAGCCGCCCGTGCCGGTGGTGGAGGCGGGCCGACCAGGCGCGCAGCCCTCCAGCCAGCCGGCGGTCAGGAGGGTCAGCCCACAGAGAGTCACGAGCGGGAGAGTTCGGGTCATATCTGGTACCTGTCGCCCAATCCGATTTGTGGAACGAATTCGCAGCGGTTCCCCGTCATTTCGCCGGGCGAATTTGTCAGAATTGGCTGATGAACTTCCAGACTTCTGCTGGATTCCAGGGCTTGGTGGCGCCTTTGTCGCAGGGAGTCGGGCTGTGATCGCCGCCGGTGCATCCCTCCTGCTTGCCGAACACGCACCACTCGACCGGGTGGTCGGCTGAGCAGCCGTCGTACGAATAGCACATGTGCGTGCCCGGGCCGGCCGCGTCGACGGTGCTGGCCAGGGGCGGGCTGGGCGCCTTGCACCCGTTGTCGGCCGCCAGGTTGTCGCGCATCGTCTGCCCCCACGAGAACATGTTGGTGGGGTCCTGGTTGCCGTGCGAGAGGAACGTTGCGATGGGCGTGGTCGGCTTGCCGCCCGGCGCGCTGCAGCCGCTCAGCACCGGGCTGCCCGAGTAGATCGCGACCCCACGAAACAGGCTCACGGTGGAGGGATCGCAGGTGATCTCGTACGACATCGCGCCGCCATAGCTGAACCCGTTCGCGAAGATGCGGCTGGTGTCGATGCACAGGTCGGCCTCGACCGCTTTCAGGATGTCGGTGGTCAGTTTGATGTCCTGCCCGTTGCCGTTCCCCCACCCGGCGCTGCTGCTGGTCACCTTCGGCGACCCGTTGTTGTTCGCGCTGGATGCGGGCTGCACCGTCGGCGCGGGCGTTCCGTCGGGCGCGACGAAGATGGTGCTGCTGTCCGCCAGCTCCCACAGCCCGAAGAACGGGCTCTGGGTCGTGTAGCAGTTGATCCCCTCCGAGTGGCAGTCGACGACCTCGATCGCCGCGCCCGTGTACCAGTGGTACGCCATCACCAGGCGGTAGGGGTGCGTGTTGTCGTAATTGCTCGGCACCTGCAGGTAGTAGGTGCGATTTCCGCTGCCGCTCTGGATGGTATGCTGGACATAGCGGCCGGCCGGCGGCCAGCTGGAAAGGACCGCCGTCCCCTGCGTCGGCCCCCACAGGGTCGGCGTCTTGCCGCAGCCGGCGCTGGGAACCGCGCCGCCGGACGCGCCCCCGCTGCCGCCCCGTCCGGAGCTTCCCGCCGCTCCGGCGCCGCCCTGCCCGGCCGTGCCGGCGGAACCGCCGGTCGCCGCGTGGCCGCCCGTCCCCGCGCCGCCGGTCCCCGAGCCGCCGGCCCCGGTCGAGGCACCGGCCGCGCCGCCCGAGGCGGAGCCGCCCGTGCCCGGGACCGAGCCGCCCTTTCCGCCGGTCTGGCCGGGCGAGCCGCCGCTGCTGCTGGTGCCGCCCGAGCCGACCGTGCCGCCCGAGGCGCCGGGGCTGGTCCCCCCGCTTCCGCTGGACCCGCCCGGCGACGAGTTGCCGCCGCATGACAGGGCTAAAACGGCCAGCATTGCGACGAAGGTCCTGCCCGGCACACGGTCGAAAGGCGCGAGAGTCATCTCTCGCTACTGTTCCGGCCCCGACCGGTGTGAAACGGAAAAAGTGAACCCCCGCCGGGCCGGGGCCGGGCGGGGGCACGGGTCAGCGGCGAAAGATCAGGTCAGTTCGCGGTGAGCGCCCACATCTGGGTCCAGTCGGCCGCCGAACAGTCATAGACCACCACGCCGGCGAAGTTGTCTCCGCCGTGGGCGTTCCCGTCATCGAGGCAGCGTCCGGCGGCCTGATTCTTCAGGATGACGCCGCCGGTGGGGTCGTTGTTGATGTACCAGTTCTGATTGGTCCCCCCGTTGCAGTCCCACACCTGCAGCGCCGTCAGGTTCGCGGTGTGGCTGCCGGGCAGGTCGAGGCACTTGTTGCCGTTGCCGCCCACGAACCTGATGGTCCAGGTGCCGGGGGCGCTGCCCGGGAGGATGTGGAACTGGTCGTCGACGGCGCCGTCGGCCGCCGACGAGAGCGTCGGCTTGGCCCCGTTCGTGTAGTTCGACTGGCTGTTCAGGGCCGTGTTCGACGCGCCGTTCGCGGCCATGAGGACGTAGGCGTCCGTGTCGTGGATCTGGAAGCTGGTCCCTTGCGGCCGCCAGTAGCCGCCGTTCATGCGCCACTTCTGGTTGACGTTCGTGGCGTTGCAATCCCAAATCCACGGCGTCGTTCCGGGACTGCTGGAGCCCGTGTCGTCCAGGCACTTGCCGCTGGCGGCGTTCTTGAGGAACGCGGCGCCGGTGGCCGCGTCGACGCTGATCGCCCACTGCTGCCAGGGATCGTTGCCCAGGCAGTCCCAGACCTGAACCTGCGTCCCGTTCGCCGTCTGGGAGCCCGGGTTGTCCAGGCACTTGTTCGGATTGTCCCAGAAGAAGATCTTGTAGGTGCCGTTACCGGCGCCACTGTCGGCGATGCCCAGCTTGTTGCCTGCGACGTAGCGCCACTGCATGGCGGGCGTGCCGTTCGAGTAATTTCCGCCCTTCACGTTCAACGCCAGGCCCGTCGACCCGATCATCGACCGCAGCGAATAGACGTAGTTCGCGTCGAAGTTCATGGGCGCCGTCGGATCGCGCCAGACCGTCACCAGGTTCGTGAAGGTGTTCCCCGACGCATCGGTGCAACTGGTGTAGCCGTCGGGCGTGACGCCGTCCTGGCCCAGGTGAGCTTTGCACTTGTTGCTCCACCCGCACGACGAGCCGAGGTACGCGTTGTAGTAGGGCGGCGCGCCCTGGGTGTTCACGTCGCCCAGCCGGCCGGCCACGATCAGGCCGTTCGCCACGCCCGGCCCGTCGCAGTAATAGCCGAGCGGCGCCGACAGGCTGCCGTGGTTCATCGCGCCGGTGACCATGAAGTTGCCGAAGAAGGTGCCCTCCATCTGGTAATTCGAAGGCGGAAGGCCCCAGCCGACGGAGGGGGCGGCGCTGTCCATCCAAATCGGGTAGTGAACGCCGTAGGTGTTGACGTGCGCCATCAGGCAGGCCGACACCATCTCCTGGCAGTTCTGGTCGCAGGCGCCGGTCTTCCACTGTGGCGCGAAGCCCAGCGCGCCGGGAAACGTGTAGGTGGTGCCGTACTGGTCCTGCTTGACCAGGCTGTCACCCGACGCCAGGGCGCAGCGCGCGATGTACGAGACCGTTCGCCGCCCGTCGCCCGTGGTCATCAAGCCGTCGACGGAGGACAGGCCGTTCACCGACGAGAGCCCGTTGACCGACGACAGGCCGTTCACCGACGAGAGCCCGTTGACCGACGACAAGCCGTTCACCGACGAGAGCCCGTTGATCGAGGCCAGTCCGTTCACCGACGAGAGCCCGAAGTCTTGGCCGGCCGGCTCGACATCGGCGGACTGATCGCTGCACCCGCCGGCCCCCGCGGCCAGGAGCGCGGACAGCGCGGCGCAGGAGGCAGAGGCGAAATCCATTCTCCGGAGGACGGGGAATCGCATAGGCACACAATTAAGCAGTAAGTACGCCAACGATTTATTTTCGCGACGAAATGCGTTTAGACATTATTCCAGCTACTTACAGGCGCGCCGGTGGTGTGGCGCGGCCCGGTCCGTTTCAGTGCCGACAACGAACGTTGCCTCCGGGACAACACCTGGGGCCTTGCGCGGCAAGCCTAACGTCGATAGTCTTCCGGCGTGATTTCGGCGGGGTGCTCGGGCCGGCATACTTTCGCGTCATGCCTTCGCCCGCCAAGACGACCGACGCAGAGATCATCGCCGCGGCGCAAAAGCTGGTCGAACGGCGGGGCCGGGGCGGTTTCTCGATGAAGGACATCGCCACCGCCGTGGGCATTCGGGCGCCTTCGCTCTATGGCCGCTTCGCGGACCGCGCGCAGATCCTGGCCCGGGTCGAGATCGAGTCCTGGCGGCGGCTGGAAGCCGAGCTGGGCCGCGCCGCCCTCCCCGCCGACCCCGTACAAGGGCTGGTGGCCCAGGCGCGGGCCTACCGGACCTTCGCCAAGACGCATCCGGAGGCGTATGCGCTGATGTTCGATCCCCGGGCCGCGCGCACCGACGAGGGAACGCGCGCGCGGGCCCGCGCCCTGGCGCCGACCTTGCCGGGGTTTGCCGCGCTGGTCGGTGGCGACAGCGCCGGGCCCGACGGGCGCGCGCTGCTGGCCGCGCGCGTGCTGACGCCCTTCCTGCACGGCTTCGTCTCGATGGAGCTGGGCGGCGCGTTTCGGCTGGGCGGCGGGGTCGACGAGGCCTTCGAGCACGGCGTGAAGACGATCCTGGCGGGCCTCGGCACAAAACCCGGGCCCCGAAACCTGGTCCGGCGGCGGCCGGCGCCCGCCCGATCGCCGGGCCGCGCCCGCGGCCGGCGGCGAAAACCCTGACCGATCGGAGGCCGGATGTCGTTCATCTTGGGACTGCTGCTCTTCACGGTGGTGATCGGAATTCTCGACGCGCGCCTCCCCTGGCCGATCGCGCGCGCCTCGAAGAGGCGCCCGTGATCGCCGGTCACTTCGGGCTGGCGGCGGGCGTCAAAGGGAAGGCGCCGTCGGTGCCGCTCTGGCTGCTGATGCTGGCCTGCCAGTGGCTGGACGTGGTCTTCGTGGTGCTGTTCGCCGCCGGTATCGAGGGCCTGGCGCCGGTCGCCGGAACCCGTCCGGGCGCGTACGGCGGTTCGATCATCCACGCCGACTGGTCGCACGCGCTGGTGGGGGCGCTGGTGCTCTCCGTCTGCTTCGGCGCCGTCGCCGGCTTCCGCTACGGCGCGCGCTCGGCGAGCATCCTGGGCCTGGTCGCCTTCTCGCACTGGATCCTCGACGTGGTGATGCACCGGGGCGACATGCCGATCCTCCCGGGGAACGCCGGGAATCTCCCCCGACTGGGGTTCGGCCTCTGGCGATACCCCGTCCCTTCGGCACTCCTCGAGCTGGCCCTGGTGATTGGCGGCGCCCTGCTCTACCGGCGGGCGGCGCTGGACGTGGCCGGCACGGATCCCGGCCGGCTGCGGCGCGCGCGCCTCTGCAGCGCGGGCGTGCTGGGCGCCGGCGTGCTCACCCTGACCCTCAACCTGCTCGGGATGTAGCGCCGGCGCGGCGCCACCCGGCGGCGAGCCCACGGCCGGTACGAACGTCGGGTCTGAAATACTTTAGTCGGACGACGTGCGCTTCGTGAAGTGCGGCTCGGTGGCCAGCCGGGCGAAGGCCTCGGCCAGGCCGATGGCGCCCGACTGAAGGTCCGGCACCTCGCTGGCGCCGATGCACGATTCGTCGGTGCCGAAGGCATACGTGGCCAGGTAAGCCTGGGCGCACTGGTGGACGACGGGCTGGTCCAGGAGGTCGCTCATGAGGTCGTCCTCGCTGGTGAAGTTCAAGGTCGACCCGTCCGGGGCCGTGACGCTGGCCGTGGAGTCGACCGGGTAGGTCCCCTCCTGGGTGCGGTAACGGCCACCCTCGTCGAAGTGCTCGAAGCCGAACCCGATCGGATCGAACGCGATGTGACAGCCGTGGCAGGAGCCGGTCGCGCCCTGGCTCAGCTCGTGCACTTTCTCGTAGCGGTCGCGCGTCGTGTTCACGTCCGCCATCGGCGTCGTCGTGTCCAGCGGCGGAACGTTGGGCGGCGGCGTCAGCTTCGGCTTGCAGAACAGCTTGTAATAGACGAAGAGGCCGCGCTTGGTCGGAGAGTCGTGGTCGGCGGCGGCGTGCGTCGCCAGGAACGAACCTTGCGCCAGCACGCCCACGCCGGTGCCCGGCGGCCGCGTGACCGACGCGTAGTCGCTGGAGGGCGCCGGAAAGGCGGCGCTCGATCCGTTGCCGGTCCCGTAATACGTGGCCAGCGCCTTCGAGGGATTGGTGGTCGGCGCGGTCAGCAGCTCTTTCAGGCCCCCTCCTTTGCCGAGTACGACGTCGTTGATGAACGCCCGCGTCTCCTGCGCCATGTCCTGGCTGATCGAGGCGAAGTTGCTGACGTTCGGCTTTTGCAGCGAGCTGACGCTGGCGTACTCCAGGTACTGCTCGAAGAAGTGCTGCACGGCCTGCTGGCCCTGGCTGGTGGCCATCATCGTGCGGGCCTGCGCCGCCAGATCGCCCAGGCTGTTGTTGCCCGCGGCCGTCAGGAGATCGTCGCTGGGGGCGGTCCCCGTGTACGTGTAGGCGAGCTCGGTCGCCACTTCGTACGAGGTCAGCTGGCGCGTGCCGTTCCCCATGTCGGTGCCGATCTCGCTGCGGTGGAGCGTGTACGGCGACTGGATGAGCGCCGCGGTCAGCCATTTCAGCGCCGTCTTGAAGTCGGACTTCCCGAGCGAGGCGTCGAAAAAGCTCATGTACCGGGTCTGCTCGTCGCTGGTCAGCGGCCGTCGGAACAGCCGCTTTCCGTACTTGCCCAGGAACGTCTGCGCGCAGGAGTCCTGCGTGGTCTTGGTGGTCGCGTTGCTGGCGCAGGGGAGCACCGTGTTCAGGCTGTTGCCGGTCACGGCGGCCCCGACCGATACGCCCATGTCCAGCACGGCGCCGGCCAGCTGGCCGCCGATGGTCGCCGAGCTGTCGTTATCGAACCCGTGCGCCGAGATGGTGTTGGACGGGAGCGACGCGGTCCACTGCCCGGCGATGTCGGGAAACGCGCTGTTGATGCTGTTTTGAAGCTCGTTCGTGGTGAGCAGGCGGAGCTGCGGCGTTCCGAGCTGCGCCGCCGAACACGCCAGCGCGAAGTTCGGGTTGCCGCCGCTGCCGGTGCTGCCGCCAGACGGGCCGCCCGCGCCGGAGCCGCCGCTGCCGGTGTCGCTGCCGCTGCCGCTGGCCGACCCGGGCGCGCCGCCGTTGCTGCCGGCGCACCCGGCCGCCCCGACGACCAGGAGGGCCCAGAGCATCCGACGCGCGTTCACGCCAGCACCTCCGAGACCACGCCGGTCGTGTGCGGCAGCGTGACCGCGCCGGCGCCCATGGCTTTGGCGAGCGTGATCAGCAGATCCGGAACCATCCGGTTCACGCCGGCCGCCTTCGAGCTGACGTCGATGGGGTACCGCACGACCAGCCCGGTCTTGAGCGCGCCGGCGCCGCCGCCGATCGTCACCAGCGGGACGCTGTCGGGCACCTGCGGGTAGAGAATCTCGCTGACGCGGTTGTGATCCTGGCCGTCCCCCACCTCGGTCATCCAGAAGATGATGGTGTTGTCGAGGACCTTGGTCCCGGGCGCCGCCGGGTCGTCGGTGGACGCGAGCAGGCTGACGACCTTGTTCACGAGCTGCGTGGTGAACCACTTCTGCGCCGTCGCGAACGGCGTCCGCACCGTCGCCAGCAGGTTGTTCACGCTGATGGGCGAGTTGTACTGCGCGCTCGGCGAGGCTTGATAGCCGGTGTGCGACAGCGTGCTGTGGTGCGATCCCGGCGCGCCCGCGAAGCTGAAGTCGAAGTCGCAGGTCGCGTACATCGGCATCAGTCCGATGATCGGCGCGGCGTTGCAGATCAGCGCCTGGGCCACCACCTCGAGCTGCGCCTGCAACAGCAGCGGGAAGTTCGCCTCCTGGTAGAAGTAGTCGTTGGCGCCGCTGGGGCCGGGGTTGTTGCCGGCGCTCAACGAACGCACCATCTCCACCGTCGGCAAGCTGGGCTTGGACGAGCAGCTGTTCTGGCCGGTCATCGACCCGCTGCTGGCCTGCAGCGACTGGATCGAGCTCAGGTAGGTGTCCAGCTTGGTCTGCTCGCGCGTGAGGCCGGTCAGCGTGCCGCGCATCGTCTGGATCTCCGACGCCGTGAACGCCAGCAGATCCGAATGAAGCTGCACGTCGGCGCTGGGCGCGGTCGTCACCGTCCCGCTGCCCCCGAACAGGGCGTCCGCCGCGGCGACCGGGCTCTTCTGCGGATCGATCGGCGTGCCGTTCCAGAACAGCATGCCGTGGTTGTCGAGGCCGTACGGCTGGTGAGAACAGGCGCCCAGGATCAGCGGCTTGACGTTGAGCGCCTTGCCGATCAGCTGGTCGATGGTGGTGCGGGCCGTGGTGGTGTCCGTCGCGCCGGTGCCGTCGCTGTTGGTGAGGCCGGACAGGCAGTTCACGATCCCTTCGTGCGTCGCCGCGGCGCCGGGATATTGAAAGCCCTGGTAGACGTTCACCCACTGCTTGTAGGGCTGCAGCGGGCCCAGGATGCTGACGTTGGTCTGGTCCAGATCGAACTGGTTGAACGTGACCGCCTTGGTCGGATCGTAGTTGTCGTTCGGAATCTTCGGCGCGTAGTGCTCGGGCGCGGTGCCGTGCGGCGTGTAGAAGATGAAGATCCGCTTCGGGGCCACGCTGGGGGCGGCAGTGGCGACCCGAGCCAAGCGCGCCGCGACCGGCACCGAGGCGCCCAGCGCCAGGGCCTTCAAAAACACGCGGCGCTCGATCCGGCGGCCGGCGCGGGCCACGAACACGTTCTTGGGCATGGCTGACGCTCCTTAAACGAAGTTAGCTTAAGTGACCGCCCCCCCTGCCGCGACAGGGCCACCCGAGGATCGCTGACCGGTCCCCAGGATAGCCCCGACCTCGCCGGGCGGAAAGTGCTACCTGCCGGCGGGCCGCCACCCCGCCCGCCACGTGCCCGCCATGCCCAATCTGCCTTGAAATACGATGACTTACCGGACGCCGCCGGCCCCACCCGCCAAGCCACGGGCCGCGCCGTCGCGCGCGGCGCGCCTTCAGGCCTGGTTCTGCGTCTGGGATTGCGTCTGGGCTTGCGCCTTGTGGGCGATGTCGAGCGACTGCTCGGACCAGCGCTGAAAGTCGCGGAATTGCGTCTCCAGCTGCCCCTTCAGCGTGTCGAAGAGCTTGTGCCAGAGGTCGTCGAAGATGCGGCGGTAGTCGTCCGACGATTTCGCCTCCGTCATGCGGAAGGACTGCTCGATGGCCTGGATGCCCGTCGCGTACATGCCGTCCAACGATTCGCGGTGCTTGTTCAGCATGTCGATGGTCAGGTCCATCCAGCGCTTCTGCACCGACTGCCGCCACTCGGCCGAGTTCCCGGCGAAGTTCGGCTGGACGGACAGCCACTGCTGCGTCCACTGCTTGAAGATCTCCTGCTGCACCTGAAGCGAGGACTCGGTGGCCCTGCGAAAGCCGTCCATCATTTGATTGAGCATCTGGTCATCTCCGATCGTTCGAGAGCGCCGACCGGGCGCCGCCGGGTTCGGGCCAGATTCTTCCGCCCGCGCGAGGCGCGAGCAATGCGGAGCGGTGCTGATTGTGAGCACGAGTCTTCGGATCGCCTCGCCGGTCCCCGACAGCGCCAGCGATTGGCGGGCGCGCCCCGGCGGCGCATCCGCGCTGAAGCCGGTCGGTGATAGGTTCGGCTTCATGAGCGCGATCGACGGTGAAGCGGGGGAACATCCGAGCGAGGGCGGCTCCTTTGCGGACGCGGAGGCGCGCAGCGCGCGGCTGGAACAGGCGCTGCAGCGAGAGCCGGCCGCGCATCGCGTGCTGACGGGCGATCGACCGACGGGGCCGCTGCACCTCGGGCACTACTTCGGGACGCTGCAGAACCGGGTGCGGCTGCAAGGGCTGGGCGTGCGGCTGTTCGTGGTGGTCGCCGATTATCAGACGATCACGGATCGGGACAGCCCGGCGTCGCTGCCCGAAGACGTCGACGCCCTGCTGGCGGACTACCTGGCCGTGGGGATCGATCCCGAGCGCGCCACCATCTTCGCGCATTCGCAGATCGAAGGGCTGAACCAGCTCTTTCTGCCGTTCTTGAGCCTGGTCAGCGTGGCGGAGATCGGCCGGAACCCGACGGTGAAAGACGAGTTGTCGGCGGCGGGCCTGCCGGCCATGTCGGGCTTGATGTTCACCTACCCGGTGCACCAGGCGGCCGACATCCTGTTTTGCAAGGGAACGGCGGTGCCCGTCGGCAAGGACCAGCTTCCGCACCTCGAGATCGCGCGTCTGATCGCGCGCCGGTTCAACCGGCGCTACAGCCCCGAGCGCCCGTATTTTCCCGAGCCGGACGCGCTCTTGAGCAACGCGCCGGTGTTGCTGGGAACCGACGGCCAGAAGATGAGCAAGAGCCGCAACAACTCCATCCCTCTCGGCGCCACCCCCGACGAAACGGCCAAGCTGATCGCGCGCGCCAAGACCGACGCCGATCGGCGGATCACCTACGACCCGGTCAACCGGCCCGAGGTGTCGAACCTGGTGTTGCTGGCGGCGCTGTGTTCGAACCGCTCGCCCGAGTCGATCGCCGCCGAGATCGGCGACGGCGGCAGCGGCGCGCTCAAGCGCCTCTTGACCGAGGCGGTCAACGAGCACTTCCGCGAAATTCGGCGCCGGCGCGCCGAGCTCCTGCAAGACCGCGGCTACCTGCGGCGCGTGCTGCTGGCCGGCAACGCGCGGGCCCGCGAGGTCGCCAGCCAGACGCTGGCCGACGTCCGCCGCTTGATGCACACCACCTACGGTTGAAAACCGCGCCGGCCGGGCTTAAGTACACAGGCCATGGCGAAGACCATCCTGGTGAGCGGTTATGGGCCCGGCATTTCCAGCGCGGTCGCCGAAAAATTCGGCGCCGAGGGATTCGCGGTCGCGCTGGCGGCCCGCAACGCCGACCGCCTCTCGGCCGGCGTCAAGGCGCTGCAGGCCAAGGGGATCCGCGCGGCGGCGTTTCCGACCGACCTTTCGGATCCGAACGCGGCCGGCGCGCTGGTCGGCAAGGCCCGCGAGGCGATGGGCCCGCTGACCGCGCTGGCCTGGACCGCGTACGACACGGGCGCGGGCGACCTTCTGACGGCGGACGCCGCGGCCATCCATCGCGTGCTGGACATCGCGACGACGACGCTGCTTGCCGCCGTGCGCGCGGCGCTGCCCGATCTGAAGAGCCAGCCAGACGCGGCGCTGCTGGTCGTCAACGGCGGATTCGGCTACGCGGAGCCGTCCGTCGACGCGACGGCCGTCCAGTACGACTCGATGGGCCTGGCCCTGGCCAACGCCGCCAAGAACAAGCTGGTCGGAATGCTCGCGCAGAAGCTGAAGGGCGACCGCGTCTACGTCGGGCAGGCGATGGTGCTGGGCACGGTGAAAGGCACCGCCTGGGACAACGGAAGCGCCACCCTGGAACCGTCCGCGATCGCGGCCAAGCTGTGGGAGATGTACCAATCCCGCCGCGAGCTGACCGTGAAGATCGGCTGACGCGCCCGCGGGCGGCTTGCGCGCCGTTGCCGTGTCCTGTCCGGCGCGCAAAGGACGGGCGGGCCCGAGCGGAAGTCGCGGCTGCCGCCCGCGCCCCCGGGGAGGGATCTCTTTGGGCGCATCGCCCTGCGCCGCGAACCTGCGGGCCAGCCCTGTTACGGGACGCGCTGAAAACCAGCGGGCAGCAGGGCAGGAATGTCGCGTGGTGGCGGCGCCGGCCACCGCGGGACTTTCCCAAGCTCGCGAAAGCCCACGACGCGCTTTTTTGGCAGGCCGTTTGCCTGCAATCACCGCCATGATGACCGTTCGTTCTTGGCGGACCTGGGTGGCGGCTACTGGAGCTCTCATGTTGGGCGCCTGCAACAGCGGTTCTTCGCTGGGAGGCCCGGGCGGCTCCGGCGGGTTCGGCGGCTCCGTGGGGGCCGGCGGCGATTACACCGACGGCTCGGGAGGCCGGGGCGGCTCCGTCGGATCGGGCGGCTTTCCCGGCGCGGGCGGTCGCGCCTTCGGAACCGGCGGCGCCTTCGGCAGTGGCGGGGAATATCTGGGAAGAGGCGGCACGTTCGGAACGGGCGGCTTGCCCGGGTTTGGCGGCACCTTCGGAGCCGGCGGCTTCCGCGGGTTCGGCGGCGCCTTCGGAACCGGCGGCTTGCCCGGGTTCGGCGGCACCTTCGGAGCCGGCGGCTCGCCCGGGTTCGGCGGCACCTTCGGAGCCGGCGGCTCGCCCGGGTTCGGCGGCACCTTCGGAGCCGGCGGCTCGCCCGGGTTCGGCGGCGCGACGGGAAATTTGCCGGACGGTGGAACTTGCTCGGCGCCCAGCCCCGGCCCGATCAGCACCTCGAGCCCGGCGCGCCCGTTCGGCTGGACGTTCAGCGGGGCGGGCGCCGATGCCGCCACGCCGAGCATCGCGGCAGCCGACGGGGGCACCGCGCCGGCAAGCTGTCAGTCCGTGCCGGCGGCCTATCCAGGGGTGAGCTGTCTCGGCTTGGCGCTGCTGCAGCCGGCGCCGGACGGCCCGGTCGTGGTGTTCGCCGACGGTGCGCGACTGCGGTGGGACAACTCGCTCCCTTACGCGCTCAGGCCCTACGTCAAGGATGAGATCGACGGCGACACCGTCTGGGTCGACTACGAAAAGAGAAATAAAGTGGTCTGCCCGTTTTGCGGAACGTACACGACCGAAACGTTACAGATTCGGGACCTTCAGACCGGGCTGGTGCGCTTCTACGACCAGCAGGGAGCGGTCTTGCCGAACCTCAGCGACGCCCAGATCATGGACATCTTCGGCGTGTCGGCGACGGTGCTGCAGACCTGCACGGTTCCCATCTCGATCGGCTGCTTCACTTACCTGCGCAGCCAATACGATCACCAGCTCGCCACCACGCCGCCGCAGCTGATCGTGGACGCCACGCTCACTCAGGTCACCACGTCACGTGGCAAGCTGGCGGTGTTCTGGGCGTCCAGCCAGGAGTCCTACGTGGTGGAAAGCAGCAACTGCATCAGCGCGCCGGGGGTGGCCACCGACACCGGCTTCGTGGCGGCGCTGGCCGCGCCCTGACGGGCGCCGCCCGCGCCTTCGACGGGGCGCCCCTTCGAAGCGGTGGCGCGTGTCCAGCCAGCGCGCCGTGCCGGAGCGCGAACGCATCACGATCGCGTGGGTCTCGGCGCCGGTGGCTTCGATCCACCGCGACCGACCACCATGAATACTAGCGAAATCGAACAAAACTCAACAGCTCGGAACTTTTGGCCGGTTGTCGACCATGGACGGCTTGCCAAAGGAGTCGCCATGAGCTCAGGCAGCCGCCCGGTCGATCCGCCCTCCACCACGCTGTTGATGCGCGTCCTCGAGCAACCGGGCCTGGTGGCGGCCGTGCGGGACATGCCCGGCGCGGAGCTGGCCGCGCTTCTTGATCGGATCGGTCTCGAGGACGCGGCCGAATTGGTCGCGCTGGCCAGCACCGAGCAGCTGGAACGCTTGTTCGACGGGGATCTGTGGCGCGCCGAGCGCGCCGGCGGCGACGAGACGTTTCGGCCGGAGCGGTTCGTCTCGTGGCTGCGCGTCCTGGGGGAAGCCGGCGAGAGCGTTCTGGCGCGGCGGCTCGCCGAGCTTCCGCAGGACCTGCTGGCGCTGGCGGTTCACCGCCTGGTTCTGGTGCTGGACATGGACGTAGTCGAGGAGCAGCTGAGCTGGGCCGGCGACGAAGCCGCGCCCGTCGAGCAGGCGCTGGAGAGCTCGGTGTTCGAAGAGTGGGAGGAGTTCCGCCTGATCGCGCGCGAGCCCGACGCCTGGGACGACCTCTGGAACGCGCTGCTGTCGCTCGATCGCGATCACCACCATCGGCTGCGCGCAATCCTCGAACAGTGCTGCGCGATGAGCACCGAGTACATCTCGGGCCAGGGCGGCCTGTATCAGGTGTTGACCTCCGCGGAGAGCCTGGAGGAGAACGTCGCGGCGGCGCGGGACGATCGGCGCGCCGCGGACGGGTTCGTCAGCCCGGCGGACGCGCGCGCTTTTCTGGAGCTGGCGCGACGGGGCGGCGCCAGCTCCGAGCGGGACGCGATCACCCGCGCCTATTTTCGCGCGCTCCCACAGCCGGAGCCGGCGCTGGAGGCGGCGGCCCGAAACGACCGGGAGACGGGCGCCCGCGCCGCGCCACCCGAGGTCCGGGCGCTGGCCGGTCGGACCCGGGGCGTCGCGCCGCTGTTCGAGCAGGCAATGAACGAATTGCGGCAGCGCGATCAGCAGCGGTTCCTGGCGCGCGTCCGCGAGGTCGGCTATCTGGTGAACGTCTGGATGGCCGGAGGCGACCACGACGGGCGGCGCCCCCGGGCCGTCGAAGCGTTGGAGACGGTGCTGGGAGTCTGCGAGGCCGGCCTGCGGGCGGAGCTCGAGGCAGCAGAGCCTGGCGCGCAGCCGCCGGTGGCCGTGCTGGCGCGGACGCCGGCGGATGCGCTGTTTCGACGCGGCTTCGGGTCATCTCCAAGCGGTTGAAGGGCGGCGTGGCTCGAACCGGGCCGGTGGGCGGCGTTTCCCGCCGCGCGCCGGTCGCGGGCCGTCACCAGTGGCGATCCGACGGCTCGAGGCGCCCATCCACGATGCCGGCCAGAGCGGCAGCCCGGACGGCGTAGACCGCTTGCGCGCGCCGCAAGTCCACGCCGCCGCGCGCCTCAGGAATCGCGGCCGGCTGACCCACGGCGTCGCGGATGCGATCGCGGCGCGCCCGCCGCCGCGCGTGGAGACTTGCCGCGGAATGCGTTGGTGTATTCTCCCGGCGATGGCCGACGCTGCGCGATACCGCGTGCTGCGGAAGATCGCCAGCGGTGGCATGGCGGAGATCTTCCTGGCCCTGCAGTTCGGGGTAGAGGGCTTCCAAAAGCAGGTGGTGCTCAAGCGGATCCTGCCCACCCTGGCCGCCGAGCCGAGCTTCGTCCGCATGCTGCTCGACGAGGCGCACATCGCCTCGACGCTGAATCACGGAAACCTGGTGCAGGTGCTGGATCTGCGGCACTCGGGCAGCGAGTACTTCCTGGTGCTGGAGTTCGTCGACGGCTGGAGCCTCGAGCAGGTGCGCCGGCGGGCGCAGAAGGCGAAGTTGAAGTTGCCGCTGCCGCTGGCCCTGGGCATCGTCGGCGCGCTCTGCCGGGCGCTGGCCTACGTCCACTCGCGCACGCGCAACGGGCGGCCGCTGGGGATCGTGCACCGCGACGTCACGCCGCAAAACGTCCTCCTCAGCGCCGAGGGCGAGGTCAAGCTGGCGGACTTCGGGATCGCGAAGGCGGCGTTCGGCAAGCGCGAGAAGTCGGCCACCGGCGTCATCAAGGGCAAGTTCGCGTACATGTCACCCGAGCAGGCCGCCGGCGAGGAACTGGACCACCGGTCGGATCTGTTCTCCGTCGGGACGGTGCTGTACCTGCTGACGACCGGGAAGAAGCCGTTCGACGGGGCGAGCGACCTGGACGTCATCATGCAGGTGCGCAAGGGGCGCTACGAAAAGCCCTCGTCGTTCGTGCGCGACTTCAATCCGGACGTGGAACGGCTGATCGCGCGGGCGCTGCGCGTCAACCGGAACACGCGGTGGCAGACCGCCCAGCAGATGGCCGATCGCATCGACGCCATCTGCGGCAAGCTGGGGCAGCCGAGCGGGCCGGCGGCGTTGAAGCGCTGGCTGGAGGCGCTGACGGCGCGCGACGGCGTGCGCTCGGCCGCGCACGACGGAGGCGAGGCCGTCGATCCCAAGGACGCGCCCGGCATCACGCGCGACCTGGACCTCGAGCCGGTGACGATCGTCGAGGTGACGGACGATCCGGCGGCGACCGCGTCGGAACGTCCGCCGCGCCCCACGACGGCGGCCACGCACGCCGTCCACGCCGTGCCGACGGTGGCGGCGCCGGCCCGGGCCGCGCGCCTGGCAGCCATGACGCGCGTGCCGCCGGGTACGCTCAGGGAACGTGAACCCGACCCGGCCGCCGGGGAGGCGCCGCCGCCAGCCCCCCGCCGGTTCCGGCGCTGGGTGAGGAGGCTGGCCATCCGCTCGGCGGTGGTGCTGGCGCTGCTGGCCGGCGCGGGCGTCCTGGCGCGCCCGTACCTGCCGCCCTGGGTGAAGCAGGCCGCCGACGAGTGGCTGCACCGCGGCCTGCGCCGCGTGGGCGCTCAGCTCACGCCGTAGCCGTGCAGCAGGTCCCGCAGCATCGCCGCCACGGCGCGCTCGCGCTGTTCGCAAAACGTCTTGTAGCTGCCGATTGACCAGAGGCTGGTGGTGGCCGGGATCAGGTGCGCCGACCGATCGACCGGTTCGATGATGCGCAAGTAGACGTCCGGCGCGGTGTCGCCGATGTGCTCGCTGTCGGAACGGACCAGCAAGGTCAGGTTTCCGATGCGGTCCGGAACGTACTCGTTGTCGCGTTCGGGATAACGGTCGAGGCTGGTGCGGGGAAAAATCTGGTGGACCTCCAGCGGCTCCTGCGCGCCGCTCAGCAGCTTGCCGCTGGGGAACGAATGGGCGTTGACCCGCGAAAAATAGGCCAGCATCGCGAACAGGATCGCGCTCTCGCCGACGATGTTGTGCAGGAGATCGTCGTCCTCGGGGACCGCGCTGTCGGGGCGCTTGGCGCGCAGCTTGACCTGCTCGATGAGGCCGTCGACGTCGCCGCGCTCGGCCAGCGCCGCGTCCTTGGCCAGCTTGGTCTCCACCTCGCCGGCGTAGTGGCGCCAGAGGCTGGCGGCCAGCGCCCAGCCGGTCCAGCGCTCGTCCAGATCATGGCCGCGCGCCGCCGCGATGGCCGGCGGAAACAGGAGATAGCGATACGGCAGCCAGTCGCCGCTGGGGAGACCGGCGTTGCGGAACAGCGCCACCGCGCTCTTGAAGGCCGCCACGGCTGCGTCCCAGTTCGCCTCGATGTCCTGATAACGGCTCTGCAGCTTGCGCGTTTCGGTGTCGCGATAGCGCACGCCGCCGCCGCCCAGGAACAGCGCCGCCCGGATCAGCAGGTCGGTGTCGACCAGCGCGCCGCTGCGGTTCCCCTCTTCCACCCCTTCGGGCGCCGAGAACCCGCGCAGCTCCGGCAGCAGCAGCACCTCGCGGGCGCGCGCCCGGAAGTTGGTCATCTGCCCGGTCAGGCGCGCCGCCGCCAGGTCTCCCGGCCGCAGGCGCACGCCCTGCTGATTGAGGCGCGCGAAGATCTCGATGACGTTGTCGTCGCCCGCGTCGGCGTCGATCTCGTAGGCGATCACTTCGGCCTGAAGGACGGACGTGCGGATCGCGTTGGCGCGGTCCAGCGCCTCGAAGAACAGCTCGTCGCCGGCGGTCAGCCATTCGCCCAGCGCCCGCTGCACGGCCAGGCTCTCGTTGCCGCCGCGAATGCCTTCGAACAGCACCTCCGCCGGCACCAGCAGGCCGTCGCGCATCCGGCGCTGCAGCGTCTTCGAGCGCAGATGGAACGGGCTCTCGACCCACTCTTCACCGGGCGACAGCGCCACCAGCAGGTCCGGGTCGGGCGTGGTCTTGTTGCGGAGCCGGCTGCGAAACACCAGCCGGAAGATGGAGGTCAGGCGTTGTTGCCCGTCCAGCACGAACAGCGACCCCGGAAGCACGGGGCGGGGCGGCTCCGGCGCGCCGCGGAAGGTGACCTCGTCGGGCGGGCAGATGTCCCAGGCGCGCGTCGCGAACGGCGCCTCGCCCTCCCATTTCGGTTCCCACAGCAAGAGCGCGCCGACGGGATACGAGCGATAGAGCGAGTCGTAAAGCGCCCGGACGCGGTCCGCCGACCAGACGAACCCGCGCTGCAGGTCGGGCAAGTGAAGGCGGCCGTCCCGTTTCAATGCGGCGAGATTGGCGATCTTCCACGGGGCGGCTTTGAGATTCAGCTTCCGGGGCGCGGCTCCCATCGCGCCAGTGTACTCCGGGCCCATTTCGATAAGCACCGGGTGGTGGAGAGGTGCACAATTGGGACCCTCGGTTCCCCTATGGAAGTGATGAGCCGTGCGCTGTCCGTGGCCGCCGTCCTCGTCGCCGCGGTCGGCCTGGCTGCCTGCAGTTCGGGAGCGGGCGGCCCCGGTGCCGCCGGCGGGGGCGCGAGCGGGGGCACGCCAGGGTCGGGTGGCGCGGCGGGAAGCTCGCCCGGCGGCCCCAGCGGGGGACAGGCCGGCGGTGCGGGCGCGGGGGGCGCCGCCGGCCATCAGCAAGGCGGAGCGGCCGGCAGCGGGCACGGCGGCATTACCGGCAGCGGCCACGGCGGCACCGCCGGCAGCGGACCCGGCGGCACCGCCGGCAGCGGGCAGGGCGGAGCCGCCGGCGCCAAAGCTCGGGTGACCCCGGCGCCCGGCGCCACGCTGGTCAAGGTCGATCCCACCGCTCGGCGGCAAACCTTCGAAGGGTGGGGAACCAGCCTGTGCTGGTGGGCGAACCACGTCGGAAGCTGGAGCGCCGCCGCCCGCGACGCCGTCGTCGGCGCCCTGGTCGATCCCACCGCCGGCCTGGGCTACACGGTGTTCCGCTACAACGTCGGCGGCGGCGACGATCCCAGCCACCACCACATGCGGCAGTGGGCCGACATCCCGGGATACGAGCCGTCGAAGGGGACCTGGGACTGGACCGCCGACGCCAACCAGCGCGCCCTCTTGCAGCAGATCGTCACGCGCGCCGGGTCGAGCGCGATCCTGGAAGCGTTCGCAAACTCGCCGCCCTACTGGATGACCAAGAGCGGCTGCGCGTCGGGGAACACCGACGGCTCGAACAACCTGAAGGACGATTCGGTCACCACGTTCGCGGATTACCTGACCGAGGTGGTCCGCCACTTCCATGACAGCTGGGGGATCACCTTCCGCACGCTGGAGCCGCTGAACGAGCCGATCGCGAGCTGGTGGAAGGCGAACGGCGACCAGGAGGGCTGCCACTTCGACGTCGCCAACCAGCAGCAGATCGTCAAGGCGGTGGCCGCCAGCTTGAGCGCGAAGGGGCTGGCCGACACGACGGTCAGCGCCTCGGACGAAAACAGCGTCGACGACGCGGTGAAGAACCTCCAGAGCTTCGACGCCACCACGCTGGCCGCCCTATCGCAGATGAACACCCACACGTACGGCGGCAGCTCGACGTCGCGGGCCGGCTTGCGCGCGCTGGCGACCAAGGACGGCAAGCGGCTCTGGCAGTCCGAGACCGGCCCGCTCAGCGTCACGCTGAGCGACACCACCGACGCCGCGCTGTTCATGGCCGGGCGGATCCTCAGCGACCTGCGCGACCTGCAGCCCAACGCCTGGATCGACTGGCAGTTCGGCGACCCCAGCCAGAACTGGGCCAGCGTCACGCTGAACGACACCCAGCAGAGCTGGACGCCCCTCAAGCGGTTCTACGTGCAGGCCGGCTTCAGCCGGTTCATCCGCCCCGGCGCGGTGATGCTGGCGCTGAGCGGCCCGGACATGGTCGCCGCGCTGGCGCCCGACGGGCAATCCATCGCCGTCGTGGTCCGCAACGGCGACACGTCGGCCGCCGAGAGCTTCACGTTCGACCTGACGCCGCTCGACACCGTGGGCAGGCAGGTCGCCGCCTCGCGCACGTCGCGAACCGAGAACCTCGCCGCGCTGACCCCGATCCCCATCGACCAGTGGAGCTTCACCGTCACTCTCCCGGCCTATTCCGTGACCACCCTGCTGATCCCGCTGAAGTAGCCCTCGTCCGGAGCCAGTCTAGGCCAGCAGCCCGTGGCGAAAGTCTCCCCGTCCGACTTTCGCTAGAGCGCCCGCTCCGCGATCTCGGTCAGCTCGCCGTCGGTCAGCGGCAGCGGGTTTCCCTTCATGCTGCTGGCCTGTTTGGCCTTGCCGACCAGCGCCGGAATGTCCGCCGCGCGCATGCCGTGGCTGCCCAGGCCGGGCACGCCCAGATCGCGGACCAGCGCCGCCACGAACGTCACGCCGTCCTCGGCCACCACGTCGCCGCCGGCGGCGCCCGTCAGCAGCGCCGCCAGTTCGTCGAATCGCGGCAGCGCCGGGTGCGCGGGCGCGCGCGCCCGCAGCGCGCGAAGGTTCACGTCGAGGACGTGCGGCAGCAGCGCCGCGCAGACGGCGCCGTGAGGCGCGCCGAACAGTCCGCCGGCCGGCGCCGCAAAGCCGTGCACGGCGCCCAGCCCGGCGTTGGCCAGGCACAGCCCCCCGGTCAGGCTGGCCAGCGCCAGGTCCTCGCGCAGCGCGGGATCGCGCGCCAGCTGGCCCGCGTACGCCGGCCGCAGCGCGCGCGCCGAGCGCGCGATCCCGTCGCGCGCCAGGGCGTCGGTGACGGGGTTGGCGCGGATCGACAGGAACGGCTCGATCACCTGCGACAGCGCATCGAGTCCGCTGGACGCGATCACGTGAGGCGGCAAGGGCGCCAGCAGGTCGGGATCGACGGCGGCCAGGCGCGGCAGCATGAGCGCGCTGCGCAGGCTGGCCTTCACGCCCGCCTCGGGCACCGCCAGCACCGCGTTGCGCGTCACCTCCGACCCGGTGCCGGCCGTCGTCGGCACCGCGAAGAACGGGAGCGGCGGCCGGTCCAGCGGGCGGCCGCGGCCCACCACCTCCAGGTAATCCAGCGCGTCGCCGGGATTGGCGGCCAGCGCGGCGATCGCCTTACCGCCGTCCAGCGCGCTGCCGCCGCCGTGAGCGATGACGGCGTACCTGAGTGTGCCGAGCTCATCGGCCTTCGCCAGCGTCGC
>JAICYS010000357.1 GCA_025934105.1 Myxococcota bacterium
CGGCGCGGCGGGCGCGGCCGGCCACGCCGGCACCGGCGGCAGCGGGGGCGCCGGCGGCACGGGTCCCTGCGGCGGGCACACCTGCAACGCCGACCAGTTCTGTTGCGGTCCCGCGGCCTGCGGCTTTTGCGCGTACATCCTTCAAGGTCCCAATTGCCCGGCCGTCTGCAACTGACCTGACCCGCTCAGCCGGGCGTGCCGCGCGGGCTCGGGACGGCCGGGCGACCGTTGCGACGGAAACCGCCGCCACGCGCGTGCCGCGCCGGTCAATCGAACCAGTAGTTCAGCCTCCAGGACCCGTGCCGGCCGTGCTCGGCCTCGAACCCGCCGTCGCCCCGAAGCCCCCGCAGGCCGCCGGTTCCGGAGCCGGCGACCACCGACCAGGCGCCGGTGTTGTGTGTGCCTTGCACCGCGCCGTCGACCTGGAGCAGAAACGTCCCGGTTCGTCCCGCCAGCGTCCCGGCGACGCGCTCGATCGTGCAGTACCTGACCGAACCGTCCGGCCACTGCGCCTGCAGCACGCGCGCGGTCCCCTCGCCTTCCAAGTCTCCCGTGAACGTTTCGGTGAGCTGAACCTCGTTCAGCCTTGGACCGTCCGGCGGCGCTTCGTAGGTGACCGGCTCGTACGCGGTCACCTCGGTCCGACCCTTCGCCGAGGTCTTGCCGGTCATGCGTGCCTCCGTCGCTGAATGGCGGATCCGGCCGGCGGTCAGCTGGCGCGGCAGTCCGGCTGCCGGCGGCCGACCTTGGTCAGGACCAGGTGATAGAGCTGGCCGTCGCGGGAGCGCGACGCCGCGGCGGCGGCCAGCAGGTAGAACTTCCACATCCGGTAAAAACGCTGGTCGTACTTGGCCTTCAGCTCGGGATAGGCGGCGTCGAAGTTTGCCCACCAGGCCATCAACGTTCGGTCGTAGTCGGGGCCGATGTTCTGCAGATCCTCGAGCACGAACAGCCCTTCGATGGCGCGGCCCAACTGGGCGATCGAAGGGGCCACCGCGTTCGGGAAGATGTATTTCTCGACGAAGGGCGTCCCGTGAAGGCGGCTGCGGTTGTTGGCGATGGTGTGAATCATCGCGATGCCGTCATCCACCAGGCTGCGGTGCACGACCTCCATCACGTGCCGGTGATTCTTCGGCCCGACGTGCTCCATCATCCCGATCGACGAGACGCGATCGAACTTGCCGGTGACGTCCCGGTAATCGCAGAGCCGCAGGTCCACGTCCAGATGCTTCCACATCTCGCGCCCCAGCGCGTGCTGGTCCTTGGACAGAGTCACGCCCACGACCGAGCAGCCGTATCGCTCGGCGGCGAAGCCCGCGAAGCCGCCCCACCCACAGCCGAGGTCCAGGACCCGCATCCCCTTTTGCAAGCCGAGCTTGCGGCAGACCAGATCCAGCTTGGCCTCCTGCGCCTCGGCCAGCGTGGTGGCGTTCTTCCAGTACGCGCAGGTGTAGACCATCCGCGGATCGAGCATCTTCGTGTAAAGGTCGTTGCCGATGTCGTAGTGCGCCTCGACCGACCGGCCGGACCGCGCCTTCGATTGCAGGTTCATCAGCAGCGCCTTGGCGGTCAGGACCTTCATGCGCAGGCTGCCGGTGATCTTCTCGCGCAGGCCGGCGCGCATGATCTTCTCCAGCAGGACGTCCAGCGCGTCGGTCTCCCACCAGCCGTCCATGTAGGATTCGCCGAAGCCGATCGACGCCTCGCGGATCACGCGCCCGTAGAACCGGGGGTCGTGCACCTGAATGTCTCCGGGACCGCTGCCCCCGATCTTGATGCCGGCGTGATCGAAGAGCTCGCGAACCAGGGTCTCAGCAGCGGCCATGCGCACTCGTCCCACGGACGGACGCGCAGGGCAAGTCCTTCCGGGCCGTTTTTCGCGCTATCGCCGCGACCCCGATTCGCGACCGCCCCGCGTCGGCTTCGACTTCCGATTTCAGGCGGGCTGAACGCCGCCCGCGTCGGCGCGGCGGCCCATCCGCTTGAGCCACCGGATGTGCGACCCCAGCGCGCCGCGCATGGTGGCGTGGGAGCGGTGCGCGATCCCGTGCGCCCGGCAGGTCTCCTCGACGATTCGCGAGATGTTCGGATAGTGAATGTGGCAGGTCTTCGGGAAGAGGTGGTGTTCGACCTGGTAGTTGAGGCCGCCCAGGTACCAGGTCAGCAGGTGGTTGTCGCGCGCGAAGTCGACGGAGGTCTCGACCTGGTGGGCGGCGAAGTCTCGGTCGATCCGCCGGCTCCCGGCGGCGGGGTGGCGGAACTGCGCCTCTTCGATGCAGTGGGCGAGCTGAAAGACGGTGGCCAGCGTCAGCCCCAGCACCGACATGCTGAGGAGGTAGGTGCCGAGGACGTCTACGAACCGGTGCCGCAGCAAGGGAATCACGAACGCCAGCGTCAGGAAGCTCGCCTTGCCGGCCCAGAACCAGAGCAGGTCCCAGCCGCGCGGGCGCGACAGGCGCGTTTCGGCGACGCCGGGCTTGATCATCGAACGGAAGTCGCCCCTCAATTGCCAGTTCAGCGCCAGCAGCGCGTAAAGGCCCCAGATGTAGACGTGCTGGAACCGATGAAACCAGTGATGCGGCTGGTGAGGCGACAGCCGCGCGGCCGCGCCCAGCCGGATGTCGTCGTCCGCGCCGACGATGTTCGGGTAGCTGTGATGCGCGATGTTGTGTTTGTAGTGCCAGAAGTAGGCGTCGCCCCCCAACAGGTTGAGCGAGAGCGCGGCCAGCTTGTTGACCGCGCCGTGGCGCGAATACGCCCCGTGGTTGCCGTCGTGCTGGATGTTGAAGCCGACGCCGGCCATGGCCAGCGCCAGAAGAATCGCCAGCGGCACCACTTGCCACCAGGCGGTCGCCCACCAGACCAGCCCGACGTAAGCGGCGGCCATCCAGAGCAGCAGGACGATCGCCTTCGCGTGCAGGTTCCAGGCCCCCTGGCGCGAGCGGCCGGTGGCCGCGAAATAGCCCGCCACGCGCGCCTCCAGATCTCGGCGAAACCCGGTGCACGGGGAGAAGGTGGGGGGCACCGTAGGGAACGGTACCACTTCCTCGACGTCGGATGTTGTTTTTGGGAAGGCCCCTGAGGCGCGACCGCCCAAATCACCCGTCCGGGGGGCCGGCGGGCGCTGAGCCGGGCCCGCGACCGGCGGCGGCGCGCGTGGCTCGGGCAGCTCGGTCAGCCGCGCGGCTTCGTTGCCGAACACCGTCGGGGGGGTGCGCGCGACGGGAGCTTCAGTTTGCCGATCGAGCTTGCCTTTCCCGCGACGCGGACAGGTCCCCCCAGGCCGGATCTTCCCCCGGCCAATCTCCTCGAGGAGGTCGCCTTCGAGTCGACGGGGCTCGAGGTCGCCTCGCCGAGGGGCCGAGGCGACCGGCTCCGGCACTCGTCTCAGCCGCCGGCCGGGGTGTGCCCCGTCCAGTCGTACACCTTGATCCAGTCGACGTCCGCGCTGGTCGGAGCCGAAGTCGCCGTCAAGGGTCCGGCCCAGGACGCGGCGCTGGATGCCCAGATCGTCAACAGGATCGTTTCCGGCAGGTTGAGCAGATCCGCGTGCGCCGACCAGGTCCGAAGAAGCTTCCCGTCAATGAAGGTGCTGACGCCGGCCGGCGTCCATTCGATGTCGTACTGGTGGAAGTCTGTCTCCGCGTTCACGCCCAGGTCGACGACCTTGGGATCCTGGGTCGGCGAGACCGACGTCGTGCAGTTTGGAGTCGGCGTCCCCAGGTAGACCTGGCAGTTGAGCTGTGACGTGTCGCTCGAGCCGCCCAGGTGCTCGATGTCGATCTCGTTCCAGTTGCAGTTCGGATAGGGCGTGTAGAAGAGCACGAGCCCGGAGACGACGCCCGACCCGGTCGCGAAGCGCATCCGCGCCGAGACCTTCCCGTAGGTCAGCGTCTTGGCCGAACGCATCTCGACGCCCCAGTACGGTTCGGCCGTGCTGTTCGGATTCGCCGTCAGGCTGATGGTGAGGACGCCGTTCGCAACCGACGCGTTTTGCGGCGTGAACTGGGCTTCGTTCCCGCCGAAGGTGAACGACTGGAGCTGCCAGGCCGAGGTGTCCAGCGTGTCGAAGTCGTCCTGCCAGGCGAGGACGAACGGATCGCCGGCACCGCCGCCACCCGCGTCCGGGCTGCCCGAGTTCCCCCCGGCTCCGGGCGAACCACCGGTGCCGGCGGCCTGCCGAGAGGCGGAAGATCCGCAGCCGGCCAGGCTCACGAGGAGAGCTGCCAAGAAAAGATCGCATTTAAAAACCATCGGATTTCGTTACAA
>JAICYS010000351.1 GCA_025934105.1 Myxococcota bacterium
ATCGTGGTCGACGGCGCCGGACCCCTGGGCGGCGGCCCGGAAGATTAGGCGGGCGTTGCCTCCAGGCAACGGTGAGCGCCAGCGAACCATGCCCGACGACGTGCCGCCCCCAGGCGGCCTACGAGGGCGTTGCCTCCAGGCAACGGTGAGCGCCAGCGAACCATGCCCGACGACGTGCCGCCCCCAGGCGGCCTACGAGGGCGTTGCCTCCAGGCAACGGTGAGTGCCAGCGAACCATGCCCGACGACGTGCCGCCCGCAGGCGGCCGAGCGGCAATCCAGTTCTGTTTGCGGTCCGCCTGATTGCCGGCCGACGATCCGCGCCGCTGGCCGCGCCGGGCCTGCTCTTCCGGGTCCCCATCTACCCAGTAAACGCCGGTCCGGTTATCGGGCCGGCTGGTCGGCCGCTGTCCGCTTGACCGAACTGCATTGAGACGCGCGCCCCGGCTGGCGACGCGGCTCGGGCAGGTCGCGCGGGCGGCAGGACACAATTTGCTCGATTTCGAACAATTCGTGTCTCGCTTTTTCGAACTGGCCCGTTACACTGCCGCAGGTTTTGGCGAAGGAGGAGAGCATGGACCGTCGAGGGGCATCCGCGTTGACCGTGGTTTCGTTGGCAGCAGCGATGGGGATTGGGTGCGGGGAGACTCCGGACGCGGCCCCCACCCCGCTGGATATCGGCGCGCTGTCATCGGGGCCGGGCGCCGGCACGCCGCCGGGCGGGACGCCGAGTTCGGCGACGATCGCCGCGGCCAGCCCGCTCGGCCACTTCTCGCCCATCGCGCTCGGCCTGAACGGCGCCGCGTGGGACGGCGACCTGGTGGACCGCGGGACGCCGGCACTGCTCGACGCGACCGGCGTCCAGATCGTCCGATATCCGGGCGGCTCCACGTCCGACAACTATCACTGGCTCTCGAACACGCCCGACGATCCCGCCCAGGGCGGCACCGTCGCCAGCGCCAACTTCGACGCCTTCATGTCGGTCGTCACCGCGACGGGCTCGCAGGCGATGATCACCGTCAATTACGGCTCGGGCACCGAACAGGAGGCGGCGGACTGGGTCCGTTACGCCAACCGCGGCACGGCGCGCGACCACAGCCCCCTGCCGACCTACGCCACCGGCTGCGGCAAAAGCCACGCCTACGGCATTCGTTACTGGGAAATCGGGAACGAGCTTTACGGCGACGGAACGTACGGCGCGACCTGGGAGGTCAATCACAAGGCGCACGATCCGGCGACCTACGCGCAGGGCGTGGTCAGCTACAGCGCCGCGATGAAGGCCGTCGATCCGTCCATCCAGGTCGGGGCGGTGCTGACGGCGCCGGGCAACTGGCCCGACGGCCAGACCAGCGCGTCGTCGCCGCGGCCCTGGAACGACACGGTCCTGCCCATCGCCTGTGGCGCTGTCGACTTCGTGGTCGTCCATTGGTATCCGCAGGGGCCGACCGGCGAATCAGACGCCGCCCTGCTGGCGTCGCCCGAAGAGGGCGAGAGCACCGGCGTCAGCTACACGCCCAGCATCCCGACAATGATGGCGGCGTTGAAATCCGAACTGGCCCAGTATTGCGGCAACCACGCCAGCGCCGTGCAGATCATGGTCACCGAGACCAACTCGGTCTCGTACAACCCGGGCAAGCAGACCACCAGCATCGTCAATGCGCTGTTCCTGGCCGACGAGGCGCTGACCTGGTTCGAAAACGGCGCCGCCAACGTCGACTGGTGGGCGCTGCACAACAGCCCCTTCGACGGGAACGTCGATCCGGCTCTCCAGGGCAGCGCCGACTTCGGCGATTACGGCGTCCTGTCGGTCGGCGAGACGACGGCGGCCGGCGCCGCCGAACCTCCGGTCAACACGCCCTTCCCCAGTTACTACGGGCTTCAAATGCTCGCGAAGCTGGGGCATCGCCCGCAGGACGCCATTGTCCCGGCTTCGTCGTCGAACCCGCTGGTCGGCGTGCACGCGGTCCGAAGCGCGAACGGCAACATCAACCTGCTCCTCGTCAACAAAGATCCCGCCGTGCGCTACAGCGTCACCGTCTCGCTGGCGGGCGCGTCGGCCCACGGTTCGGCCGCTGTGTTCCGCTACGGGGCCAACAGCGCGGCGATCGTCGAGAGCCGAATGGCGGTGCACGGCTCGACCTTCACCGTCGCCGTCGACCCGCGCTCGCTGACGGCCGTCGAGCTCCCCTGACGGCGTCGCCATGGCCCGGTTGGCCGGGGCGCACGCCCCGGCCGGCGGGAGTTCGGATATCCTCGGCTCGATGAAGACGCGCGCCGCCCTCTTTTCGCCCTGGACCTGCCTGATGCTGACCGGCCTGGCGGCCGTCGCGTCGGGATGCACGATGTTCATCCAACTGCCGGTGACGCCCGGCCTCGACGGCCTCTCGGAGGCGCAGGTCTTCTCGACGGCGCCCCAACCCGAGTGGCCCGTGCCCCAGGCCGACGATCCGCGAACCGCGGCGGTGGACGTCGCCTGCGGCGTCGGGCCGCGCCTGTCGACCGGGCAGCTCTACGCGGCGGTCAGCGTGCGCGGCCGCCCGCGGGCCGCGCCGCTGGCGCCCCTCAACGTGGCGCTGGTGCTCGATCGATCCGGGTCGATGCACGGCGATCCGTTCCGAAACATGCTGCTGGCCGCCGAAACGTTCGTGGGCCAGCTGCGCGACGGCGATCGGCTGTCGATCGTGGCGTTCTCGGACGGCGTTTACCTGGCCGTGCCGCCGGTGGCCATCGACCCGAACACGCGAAACCTCTCCATCGCCGCGCTTCGAGCGCTGGCCGACGGCGGCGGCACCAACTTTTCGGGCGGCCTGCTGGCCGGGCTGGCCCAGGTCTTCAGCGCCTTTCAACCCTGGCAGATCAACCAGATCGTCCTGTTTTCCGACGGGCAGCCCAACATCGGCATCACCGACACCGGCGAGCTGACCCGCATCGCCTCGCGCGCCGCCGAACGGGGCGTGGCCGTCACCACCATCGGCTTCGGCATGGAGCACGACGAGCTGCTCATGCAAGGAATCGCCGACGCCTCGGGCGGCAACTATTACTACGTCGACAGCCCGGCCGACATGGCCGGCATCTTCCAGCAGGAGGCGGGCGCGATCCTGCGGAGCGCCGCCCGCTCGACGGACATCGCGCTGACGCTGCAGCCGGGCCTGGAGCTGGAGGAGGTGATCGGCTACGACTACGTGGTCACCGGCAACCAGGTCCACGTGCAGTTCGGCAGCGTCCCGCACGGGACCGAGCGCTACGCGGTCTTCCGCTTCCGCGGCGGCGCGGGCGGCCCGCTGCCGATGGGCATTGCCTACTCGGACATGGCGCGGCGCGGGCGCTTCGGCGTCGGCTGCGGGCCCGTCTATCAGGCGGCGGCGGGGGCCGGCGACGCCTGGGCGCTGGAGCTCGCCGGCCGGTCCGAGGCCGCCGAGGGGCTGCAGGACGCGATGGCCTGGGCCGACCAGGGGAGCGAGGCCTTCGTCATCTCGCAGCTCGGATACACCCGCGGCGTGCTCGGCAGCATGCGCGAGCGGCTGGGACCCCAGGCGCTGGCCGCCGAGGACAACATGCTGCTGCAGGCGCAGACGGATCTGGGCCTCAAGATCGCCTCGGGCGCCGCCCAGTCGTTCCTGGGCGGGGGCGTCTCCGGCCTGGTTCACTTCGGCCAGCAGCAGGCGGTCAGCAACGCGACCACCGCCGTTGCCTACAACGTCGACAAGGCGTTCCGGCCGCGCACGCCGGTCAGCGTGCAGGTGACCTTCCAGGGCGCGCCCGGGACCCGGTTTCTGGCCCGGGGAACGCCTTACAAGCCCCGCGACCACGACGCCAGCATCCGGTTCAAGCGCGCGCGCTGGAAGAGCTACCAGATGATGCGGGCGCGCTGACCCCGCCGCGGATCCGTCGAACGACGGCGGCCCGCCCGGTGGGCTGGGCGGCCTGGCTCGCTGCTCTCCGGCGTTCGAGCCTCTACATCACGGCCGACGGGGGCAGCGCCCACCCGCCGCTGTTCAGGTTGGCGTCGGCTTCGAACGTGACGTCGTGCGCGACTTGACCGGCCGAAGTCCCGATGACACGCTTGCTTCGCTCAGCCTCACCACGCGAAAGGACGGGCGTCGATGATTCAGCGGGACGGCTGGCGAACGGGGAGGCTGGTAGCGGCGTTGTTCCTGGCGTTCACGCTACAGGCCGCGTGCGGTTCGTCGCCGACGGCGACGGGCACCGGCGGTCACGGGGGGACCGCGACGGGCACCGGCGGCAGCGCCGGCACGGGAACCCCGGGCCAAGGTGGCACCGGTGGTCCGGCAGCCGGCGGCGGCGCTGGTGGCGGCGCGCTCACGACCGGCGCCGGGGGGACGACCGGCAGTGGCGGCAGCGCCGGCGCAGCGGGTCACGCGAGCGGCGGCCAAGGCGGCGCGGCGGGCGCGGCCGGCCACGCCG
>JAICYS010000269.1 GCA_025934105.1 Myxococcota bacterium
GGAGCGGCGGGGCCGCGGCGACCCGCGAAGCCGCGGGCGGCGCGCGCGCCGGGGGCCGGTGGGCCACGCTCCGAAGCTCGGGCCTCGGCCGCGGCGCCGTCGGAGATGGCGTCGGCGGCCACTCCGCACGAGGTCCCCTGCCCGAATTGCGGCGAGCCGATGCTGGCGGGGTGGGGGACGACCTGCGGCCGCTGCCGCCCCAACCTGGTCGCGCCGAAGACGCTGTTCATGGCGCCCGGCCAGCTGGCGGCTGCGCCCTCGCAGCTGCTGGCGGCGGAGGGGATGAGCCTGGGTTGGCTGGTGGTGGTCAGCTCCGTCGACAACCAGCGGCGCGGGGCCCTGATCGAGCTGACCCAGCGGCGGTCGATCCTGACCCGCGCCGGGACCATGCCGCCCAGCACGCCCGGGGTGGTCGAGTTCGCCGACACCTTCATGTCCAGCGGGCACGCCGTCCTGAGCCGGCCCCAGACCGGCCGCCGCGACGAGGCGTTCGAGATCCGGGACCGCGAGAGCGCCCCCTCGGCCAACGGGACCTTCGTGAACTCGCGCCGGCTGCTGCCGGGCGAGGTGATGCGCCTCGGCGACGGCGACGTGGTGAAGGTCGGCGCCACCGAACTGGTGTTTCGCTCGCTCTGGCTGCCCGGCGGTGGCGCGCGCCCGTCATGAACCTGTCCCTGGTCGCCCCCGGCGCGATCGGGATCGCGCTTTACGCGGCGACGGCCGCCGCCGCGCCCACCATCGTGAGCACGCGCCCTGTCGCCGACGATGACGGGGCCCGGGTTCATTTCCTGGTGGGCGGGATCGAGGAGAGCGGCCGGTCGCTGAAGACCGCCAACCTGACCGTCTCCGTCGACGGACAGCCGGCCACGCCGGCCGCGGTGCAGTCGCTGTCCGACTGGGCGGCCGCCTCGGCCGAGGCGAGCACCAGCTTTCGCCCGCCGGCCGCGGTCGGCCTGGTGTACCTCTGGATCGACGGCGTGCCGCCGGCGGTGCTGGACGGAATCCACGCCTTCTTCCAGCGGATCCCGTCGCGGACCGTCGTGTACCCGACCGTCTACGGCCGCTTGCGGCAGGGTCGGGCCCGTCTGACCGCCGGCGACATCAGCCGCCTCGACGAGGTGCCTTACCTGGACGGTTATCGGCCCAACCTGATCGACGCGGTCAAGCTGAACGTCACCGACCTGGCCGCCGATCCCGCCGCCCTCAAGGTGCTGCTGCTGGTCACCGACGGGCGGGACTTCGCCGACCCGCGGGGGGAGGCGCCGGGGAACTTCGCCGAGCTGGGGTCGCAGCTGCGGCGGGCAGGCATCACCCTGCTGGTGGCCCGCTATCGCCCCGAGGCCGACGCGCCGCAGGCGGCCGCGAATCTGCGCGATCTGCACGCCGCCGCCGGCGGCTTTCTGAGCGCGCGCGACCAGGTCGAGGACCTCGAGAACACCCTGGAGTCGCTGGGCCAGGCCATGGCCGACCTGCAGCGGGTCGAGCTGGAGGTCCCCTGGACCTGGCATCTGTTCAGCGGCGCGCATCGGGTGGCGGCGCGCCTGACCGCGCCCGACGGCGAAGAAATGACCGTCGAGGCGGGCAGTGTCTCCGTCGGTCCGGGCGGCGCGCGCTGGGCGATGTTCGGGCTGATCCTGGCCGCCGGTCTGACCGCGGCCGGGATGACGCTGGCGATGGTGCGCCGCCGGGGACGCGCCGGGCCGGCCGTCAGCGCGGAGGCGATCGTGGGCGCGGCCCACGACCTCATCCGGCGCGGCGCCTCGCCCGAGCGCGCCGCCGAGGAGCTGGTCCGGCGGTTTCCCGACGCGCCGGCGCTCATGGCCGGCATGGACGACGGGATGCTGGTCGATCCGCGCTACCCCTACCTGCGGACCCGCCCGGGCCGCAAGCGGATGCAGGAGATCCGCGAGCTCCTCGCCGAGCGGTCGGGCGACGGGGCCGGGTTGGGCGAGGGACTGGCCACCGTGCTGGCCGAGGCGGTCGCCAGCCACCTGCCGCCCGAGCAGGCCGCCGAGAAGGTGAACGCGCACGCCACCGCCGAAGAGCGCGCCGCGTTCGTGGGGCTGGACCTCGATCGGCTGGCCGAGGCGCTGCGGGGCGCGGCGCGCCTGCATCCGCCGCTGGGGACGCCGCGCGCCCGCGGCGTGGCGGTGGCCGTTCAGGACGCCTTGCGCACGGGCGAAAACGCCTCGCGCGGGGTGGCGGTCGGATGGTTGGTGCGGGCCGGCGGACCCGGGCGGCGCGGCGAAACCCTGCGCCTGGCGGCCGAGCGCACCGTGATCGGCGGCGGCGCCACCTGCTCGCTGCGCATCACCGACGATCCGGCGCTGGCCCCCGAACACGCCGAGATCGTCTCGACCGACGAGGAGTTCGCGATCGCGCCGCTCGGCGGCGCGGTGCGCATCGAGGGTCAGCCGGTCGCGCGGCGGCAGACGCTGGTCGACGGCGAGACCATCGACCTCGGCGGCGGCATGTACGTGTTCAAGTCGGCCAGCGTCGGCAACCTGGCCACGGTCCGCGGGACGAAGGCCATCCGGCGCTGACCGCCGCGCTCACTCCTCGTCGGGCTCGCGCTTGCCGTCGCCCTGCGTGACGCGCGCGTAGGCGTGGGCGAACTCGGCGCCGAAGATCGCGGCGTGCAGCTCCTGGTCGTCGGTCAGCGTCTGATCGAAGCGCTCGAGATAGGCCTTCCACTGCCCCTTGGCCTTGGCCGCCGAGAACAGCCGGCCCCCCACGTCCAGATCGTTGGCGCGCGGGTCGAGCGACTGCAGCAGCGCCCGCACCCCCTCGGTGACCGCCTCCATCATCGCGATGTGGTGAATGCCGAAGTCCGCGAAGATCGCGATGAGGTCGTGGCTCACCGTCCCGACGTCCACCTGCGGCGACAGCAGGTGATCGAGGATCTCGCGGCTGGAGCGCGCCCGGTGGAGCGGGGTGCGCCCATTGATGGTCCGCACGCCCACCTCGGCGCCGAACTGCTCGTAGCCCTTTCGGAGCCCGACGAAGGCTTCGCTGAAGGCCTCGAGGATCTTCTGCCGCCGGAGCAGCGCCTCGGCCTCGGGCGCCGGCTCGCCGGGGGCCTTCTCGAGGACGGCGTGGGCGCCCGAGGGCGAGCGCACCGGCTCGCCGAAGCGCGGGATGCCCGAGGCCGGCGGGCGCGCGGGCGCGAACGGGTCGGTCCCGTCGGTGCGGCCCCAGGCCATGGTCTTGCGCGGTCCGGTCTCGCTGGCCACCCGCCGGTTCGCGACCGTCAGCTCGATCCGGCCGAGGTGGATGCGCGAGCGCTCGCTGAGGGGGGCCGGGACGTTCTTGGCCAACCGCTTGCCGTCCAAGATCGTACCGTTGGTCGAGCCGAGATCGTAGTAGTCGACGCTGTCGGGGCCGAAGTGGATGAGGCCGTGCCACTCCGAGACGAACGGATCCTCCAGCGGGATGTCGTTCAGCTGATTGCGGCCGATCCGGACAGGGGACTTCGAGAACGTCAGCGTCCGCTGCGAGGGAGAGGTGGGATCCTTGACGGTGACCTCGAGGGGCATGGTCGAAGCGGGCAGGATCGGCTGCCCGTTCGCATGATAACCGATGCGGCGCACGCCGTCGTGGCCCGGCTCTTGCTGGCGGCGGGGCGCCGGCCAGCGCCCGCGACCCCAGCCACATTGACAACCCGGGCGCGGTGATAGCTAATAAGCACGCGCTTTTAGGGTCATCATGGCGGTCGCGGACATCGAAACGCTCCTCAATCCGGTGGCGGGAACGGATCCCTGCGGAGCCGATCTCGAATACGACCCGGCGTTCACGACGCTGGACAAAGCTGCTCAAGGCAAGCCCGAGCAGCAAATTGGTTCCACGATCATCCCCGCCGAGCCGCCCGACTGGAAGTCGGTGGGCCGCCAGGCGACCGACCTTTTTGCCCGCACCAAGGATCTGCGGGTGGCCGTCCACCTGGCGAAGGCGCTGCTTCGGACCGACGGTCTGGCCGGGTTCGCCGAGGGGCTGACCGTCATCGACCGCTTGATTCAGGCCTGCTGGGACGGGGTCTACCCGCGGCTGGATCCCGACGATGACAACGATCCCACGATGCGGCTCAACATCCTGGCGACACTGGCTGCGCCGGACCTGCTGTCGGCGCTGCGGGCCACCCCGCTGATTTCGTCGCGGACGCTGGGACGCTACGCGTACAAGGACGTCGAGGCGGCGGCCGCCGCCGGCGGTGCCTCGGCGGGCGACGGCAGCGCGCCCTCGACGGCGGCCATCGACGCGGCGGCGCTGGATTGCGACGTTCAGGAGCTGCAAAAGGACGCCATGGCGGCAGCGGCTTGCCTGGCGGCGCTGGGCAGCCTGGATGCCGCGCTGTCCGAGCACGTCGGCCCGGGCGGGATCGGCGGCTGGGGCGCGCTGACCACGGTGGTCCAGAAGATCGCCAGCTTCCTCAAGACGACGCTGGCCCGGCGCTCGCCGGCGGCGGCCAGCGCGATTTCCGCGGCGGACGGGGCGGCGGCGGGCAATCCGGCGACTCCGCAGACGATTTCTGCGCTTCCCGGGGAAATTGGCTCGCGCGAAGACGTTCTTCGGACGTTGGACAAGATCGCGGCGTACTACACCCGGCACGAGCCATCCAGCCCGATTCCCCTTTTCATCGAACGGTGCAAGCGGCTGGTCACCATGAGCTTCCTCGACATCGTCAAGGAGCTGGTGCCGGACGCCGTGCGGCAGGTCGAGGTTTTGACCGGCCAACCAACGGAATAACCACCACAACGGGGCCGAGTTTTCTCATTTAGGAGGCAGGCGGTCACATGAGCAGCCAAAAGTTCATCGCGCGCAACCGGGCACCGCGGGTTCAGATCGAGTACGACGTCGAGCTTTACGGGGCCCAGAAGAAAGTTCAGCTCCCGTTCGTGATGGGCGTCATGTCGGATCTGTCCGGGCAGCCGGCCGAGCCGCTGCCGCAGGTCGCCGACCGGAAGTTCCTCGAGATCTCCGTCGATAACTTCGACGATCGCCTCAAGGCGATGAAGCCGCGCGTCGCCATGCAGGTCCCGAACACGCTGACCGGCGAAGGGAACCTGAACGTCGACATCACGTTCGAGAGCATGGACGACTTCTCGCCGGCGGCCATCGCCCGAAAGGTGGGCGCCCTCAGCGAGCTCCTGCAGGCACGCCAGCAGCTCGCCAACCTGGTGACGTACATGGACGGCAAGAGCGGGGCCGAGGAGCTGATCGGCAAGGTCATGCGCGATCCGAGCCTGCTCAAGACGCTGGCCGCCAATCCCAAGCCGGCGGATGCCCCGGCTGCGGCTGAAGAAAACAAGGACAAGTAACCCATGGCCGAGACCGAACAGACCAAGGCGCAGGGCGAGGTCGTCACCGCGGACGCCAACCAGTTCGCCTCGCTCCTGCAAAAGCAGTTCAAACCGCAATCGGAACGGGCCAAGGACGAGGTCGAGGCGGCCGTTCGCACCCTGGCCCAGCAGGCGCTGGACAAGACCACGCTGATCGGCTCGGACGTGGTCGAATCGATCAACGCGATGATCGCCGCGATCGACAAGAAGCTGACCGACCAGGTCAACGCGATCATGCACCACGCGAACTTCCAGCAGCTGGAGAGCGCGTGGCGCGGGCTGCACTACCTGGTCAACAACACCGAGACCGACGAGATGTTGAAGATCCGGGTGCTCAACATCTCGAAGAAGGACCTGCACAAGACCCTCAAAAAGTACAAGGGGACCAACTGGGACCAGAGCCCGATCTTCAAGCGGCTCTACGAGGAAGAGTTCGGCCAGCTGGGCGGCGAGCCGTACGGTTCGATCGTCGGCGACTTCCAGTTCGATCACTCGCCGCCCGACGTCGAGCTGCTGGGCGAGATGGCCAAGATCTCGGCGGCCATCCACGCGCCGTTCATCTCGGGCGCGGCGCCTTCGCTGCTGGGGATGGAGTCCTGGCAGGAGCTGTCGAACCCGCGCGATCTGACCAAGATCTTCACGACGCCCGACTTCGCCGCCTGGCGCTCGCTGCGCGAGTCGGACGACGCCAAGTACCTGGGCCTGGCGCTGCCGCGCTTCCTGGCGCGTCAACCTTATGGCGCGAAGACCAATCCGGTCGAGGAGTTCGACTTCGAAGAGGACACGGCCGGCGCCAACAGCGACAAGTACACCTGGGCGAACGCGGCCTACGCGATGGCCGTCAACATCAACCGCTCGTTCAAGACCTACGGCTGGTGCTCGCGCATCCGGGGCATCGAGTCGGGCGGCGCGGTCGAGGGGCTTCCCACCCACACCTTCCCGACGGACGACGGCGGGGTGGACATGAAGTGCCCGACGGAGATCGCCATCTCCGACCGGCGCGAGGCCGAGCTGGCGAAAAACGGCTTCATGCCGCTGATTCACAAGAAAAACTCCGACTTCGCGGCCTTCATCGGCGCGCAGTCCCTGCAAAAGCCGGCCGTGTACGACGACCCCGACGCGACGGCCAACGCCAACCTGGCGGCGCGGCTTCCATATTTGTTCGCGACCTGCCGATTCGCGCATTACCTCAAGTGCATCGTCCGGGACAAGATCGGATCCTTCAAAGAGCGGGCCGCCATGCAGCGCTGGCTGCAGGACTGGATCATGCAGTACGTCGACGGCGATCCCGAGCACTCGACCGAGGAGATCAAGGCGCGCAAGCCGCTGGCCGACGCCGAGGTGGTGGTCGAAGAGGTCGAGGGGAACCCCGGGTACTACACTTCGAAGTTTTTCCTCCGGCCGCACTACCAGCTGGAAGGTTTGACCGTCTCGCTTCGGTTGACCTCGAAACTTCCGTCAGCCAAGGCCGGATAACTCAGGGGAGCGGGGAATAACCCGGTTCGCAATTCGTCAAACCAGACGAGTCGCAACTCACAACGCAACGAAGCAATAAGGAGAACGGGTCATGGCGGTCGATATTTTCATGCAGATTGACAAGGTGAACGGCGAATCGGCGGACACCAAGTTCAAGGGCGCGATCGAGGTCATCTCCTGGAGCTGGGGCCTGACCCAGTCCGGGACGACCCACACCGGCACCGGCAGCGGCGCCGGCAAGGTCAACGTGCAGGATCTGTCGTTCACGAAGTACGTGGACACCGCGAGCCCCGTCCTGGTGCAGAAGTGCTGCGACGGCACGCCGTTCACGAAGGCCA
>JAICYS010000393.1 GCA_025934105.1 Myxococcota bacterium
ACGCCACCGGCGGGGGACCGGGGACCGGCGGCGCGATGGGAGCTGGCGGCGCGATGGCCGGGAGCGCCGGTCGCGCGTCCGGCGGCGCAGGTGGCAGCGGCGGCAGCGCCACCGGCGGGTCCGCGGGCAGCGGCAACGTGATCGTCAACGACGTCTTCTACAAGGACACCTCCGGAACCCCCATCTACTCGCAGGGCGGCGGGGTGCTTCAGGTGGGCGACACCTACTACTGGTACGGCGTCAAGTACGGCGGCGCCGTGACGTACGCGGCCGACCCGTCGAAGGGATCGAACAGCGACGAATCGGTCCAGGGGATCACGACCTACTCGTCGACGGACCTGGTCAACTGGAAATTCGAGACCCTCTCGAAGCCCGCCAACACGGGTGGATGGTTCGGGCGCCTGGGCGTCGTTTACCACGCGGCCACCAAGAAATACGTCCTGGTCGCGCAAGGGGGCGGCGGGCTCTACTTCGCGACCGCCGACACGCCAAACGGGACGTTCGTTTACAACCACGTCCAGACCAACCTGCCGGGCATCGCCAACGGCTCGACCGGCGACCAGACGATGTTTCAGGACGACGACGGAGCCGCTTACCTGGTCAGCTCCAGCAGCAGCGGCCGTTCCAACCGCTACCTGTCGCCGCTGCGGGCGTCCGACTTCCTGGCCGTCGAGGCCGCCATTCCCGTTTACTCGGGGGGCGGGCGCGAAGGCAACTGCATGTTCAAGTACGACGGCAACTATTATTTCTGCTCGTCGGATCTCCACGGGTGGAACTCGTCGCAGACCTACTGCGTGTCGTCCTCCAGCGTGAACGGGCCCTGGTCGGCCGAGTTCGTCCTGGACGGAACCCAGGCGGACTACAGCCATGTGACGCAGACGGGCTTCTTCGTCAGCGTCAAGGGGACGGCCGGCTCGTTCATCATCTTCGCGGGCGACCGCTGGAGCGACTTCGCCGGCAACGGCTTGGGCTTCAACCAATGGATGCCGATCTCGTTCACCGGCAAGACGCCGCGCTTTCAATCGCTCAACCGCTGGTCGATCGACGCGAAGGCGGGGACGTGGGCCGTCGCGCCGGGCAACGACTTCGTCCTCAATCCCTCGTTCGAAGCGGATCGGGTCGCAGTGACGGTCCCGACGGGATGGAAGGCGACGAGCGGCAGCAACGTCAAAGGCGGCCACACGGGCAAGTGGTCCTGGCAGGTCGGCGCGAACGGCAGCCTGCAACAGCAGGTGAGCGGCATCCCCGACGGGACGTACAAGCTGTCGGTGTGGGCCAAGGCCAGCGGGTCCGGCGCCCAGCTGTACGCGAAAGGCTGCGGCGGGACCGACGCCATGACCGCGATCGCCGGCGCCGGATCGTTCACCAGCTCGACGCTGTCAGGGGTGGTGGTGAGCGGAGGTCAGTGCACGGTCGGTGTCAGCAGCGGGGGCGGGCAGGTGACCGTGGACGACTTCGACCTGTCGAACCGGTGAACGGCGCCCTCAACGGCCACCGCGCCGTCCTCAATCCTCACCGTCGAGAACCGGCCGCGGCCAGAGCGGGGGCGGCGGCGGTTGACCGGAGGCGAGGCTGACGGCGCCATCGCCTCGCGATCGAGAGCTCAGGCGGCCCGTGGACGCCGCCCGCCGCCGCGATCGATCGGCCCGCGCCTCATCGCTCGACGCCGGCCTGGACTTCTGGGGCGACGCGATCGCCGGCGCGCCCGACGTGGGCGCCTACCAATCGCCGTGACCGCCGCGCGTCCCGCGGACGAGCACCGCGCGAGGCGCTTCACTGAGAGCCTCGTCCCGCCTTCTCTCGAGCGCGGTCCGCGATCAGGAGCTCGAGCAGTCTCTTCCGCGCGCGGTGGATGCGCGCCCGCACCGTATTGACCGGAACGCGTTGAAGCTCGGCGATCTCCTCGCCGGTGTAGCCTTCCACCTCGAACAGAACGAACGTCACGCGCAGCGGCTCGCTCAGATGCGAGAGCAGCCTGTCGAGGAGCGCGCAGTTTTCCCGCCGCTCCAGCGTCATGAGCGGCGTCGGGTCGGGCGCCTCCAGGCTGTTCGAGACCGGGACGCTGCGGCGAAGCACCGTCCGGACCCAGCGCAAGCGGGCCCGATCGCGGACCTGATGCGCCGTGATCCGGTAGAGCCAGCCGGCCACGTTCCGGCCGTCGAAGTGGGCCAACCGGCGGTGCACGACGAGGAACACGTCCTGCAGGACGTCGTCCTGATCGGCGGCCGGGACGCCGAACGCCCGGATCCAGCGCAAGACGTCCGTGAACCAGGCGGTGTAAACCGATTCGAAGTTCGACAGATCGGCGGGGCGGTGCGCGGCCTGGAAGCGCGAACCGGTGCCTTTGGAGTGAGACGCGCGCGAATGGCCGCGGCGGACGTTCGCCATCGACAGGTGACGCAGGTCAGCGCTCCAGGCGAGGAACATCCGTTGTTAGAAGGGCCGCCGGGCGACAAAGTGGTACGCGGCAAATGGGCACCCGTCGACGGCGCGCCGGCCCGCCGGCGGGCCTCCCGGGCCCAGGCCGGCAGAGTTGCGCGCGGCCGCCGACGTGCATCGATCCCTTGGACCGGGCCCCTCGTCGGCATGACCGGGGTTCGGGCCCACCGGTGTCGCGGGTCCGGCCAGGTTCGATGCCGGCCCACCGCCATTGTCCCGGCGCTGCCGAACGTGGCCGTGCTGGCTGGTGTGCGCGTGACGGTGGCTGCCCGCGAGACGGTCGATCGACTCAGCCCGCTCGACCGCGCCGGCGCTGCCTCTCAGGACCCGGGCGGCCAGACGATCTGGAGGCCGTTCACGGGCGCTCGCGTCTGCGCGCCGCTTCCCGGGGTGGCCGTCAACTTGAAGCTGGCGCCCTTGACGTTGCGAAACACCACGTAATCGCCGGTTCCGCCCGGCGTTGCCTCCACGAAGCCCGGGAACGCGGCCGGTGACGGGCCGGTCTGCGAGATGGTCAGGCTGGCCGAGCCGATCGCGTACTGATAGGTCCTGGTGCTGCTGCTGGGGATGTCGCCCAACGCGTAGACGTAGACGTCGTACCCGGCGGCGATGGAGGCGGGCAGGCCGCTGACCGCGACCGTCGCGGGCGAGGCGGGCGCCGTCGGATCCAGATAACCGTTCATCATTCGCGTGTCGCCAGGACTGTCGGCATAGCCGTTGACCCATTCGCCCGGATTCGAGCCGGCGACGGGCGAGTTCCAGGTCACCGTCGACCCGGTGCTCGTGCCGGTGGAATCCCGCACGTCCGTCAGGGTTCCCATCACCGCGACGGCGCTGTTCCAGTTCGGGACCGACTTCACGCCCGCGCTCTCCGTCGAGCTCATGCTGGGGGCCGCGACGACCCCGCCGCCGCCAGCGGCGCTGCCACCGACGAAGTCGATGCTGATGACGACCTCCTGCGCGCCGCCGGCTCCGGCGGCGCC
>JAICYS010000231.1 GCA_025934105.1 Myxococcota bacterium
AGGACCGCAAGAGCAAGCCCCGCACGCCCATCTCGGCGCGGCTGGTGGCCGACCTGCTGACCGCGGCCGGCGTGAACCGGGTGCTGTCGATCGATCTGCACGCCGGTCAGATCCAGGGCTTCTTCAACATCCCGGTCGATCATCTGTACGCCATGCCGGTGCTGATGGACGACCTGCGGCTGCGCTTCTCGGGCGACGCGGTCATCGTGTCGCCGGACGCGGGCGGCGTCGAGCGGGCCCGCGCCTACTCGAAGCGGCTCGGGACCAGCCTGGCCATCATCGACAAGCGGCGGCCCGCGCCCAACGTCAGCGAGGTCGTCAACATCATCGGCGACGTGAAGGGGCGCGACGCCATCATCGTCGACGACATGGTCGACACGGCGGGCACCCTCTGCGCCGCGGCCCAGGCGGTCAAGGCCCAGGGGGCGCGCGCGGTGTACGCCTGCGCCAGCCACGGCGTGCTCTCACCGCCGGCCATCGAGCGGATCATGGCCTCGCCGCTCGAAGAGCTCATCATCACCGACACGGTGCCGGTGCGGCCCGACGTCAAGGCCTGCCCGAAGATCAAGGTGCTGCCCGTCGCGCGCCTGCTCGGGGAGGCAGTGAAACGGATTCATCACGGCGACTCGATCAGCTCGCTGTTCATCTGAACGCAACTCGAACCAAAGAACGACGAAAAGGAAACGGGAGTCATGGATTTCGCAAAGGTCAACGTCGAGGTCAGGGCCGGTGTCGGCAAGGGCGGCTCGCGCAAGGTCCGCGCGGCCGGCAAGGTTCCGGGCGTGGTCTACGGGCGCAAGCAGGAGCCGGTCCCCGTGACCTTCGACGAAAAAGAGCTGCTGACGTCGCTGGACAAGGACAAGAAGCGCAACACCGTCCTCAAGCTGGCCATCGCGCGCGACGGCCAATCGGAAGAGGTCACGGCCATGGTGCGCGAGGCGCAGGTGAACCCGCTGTCGCGCCGCCTGGTGCACGTCGACTTCCTGCGCGTCGATCTGAATGAGGAGGTGCACGTCACCGTCCCGCTGGTGTTGATCGGCAAGGCGGTCGGCACCACCAACGGCGGCAACCTGCACCAGAGCCTCCACTCGATCTCGGTCGCCGCCAAGCCGGCGGCCATCCCGACCAAGCTGGAAGCCGACGTGACCGCGCTGGAGATCGGCGACGCGCTCCACGTCAGCGACCTGAAGCTGGGCGAAGGCGTGCGCGCGCTGCTGGATCCGCGTGACGCCATCGCGTCGGTCGTGGCGCCGAAGGCCGAGAAGGCCGAGGAAGCAGCGGCGGCCCCGGTCGAGGGCGCGGTCCCGGCCGAAGGCGCGGCGGCAGCGGCTCCGGCCGCGGGCGCGGCGGCGGCAGGCGGCAAGGCGGCCCCGGCGGCGGCCGGCGCGGCCAAAGAGGGGGAGAAGAAGGGAAAGTAACCCGACGCCTCGCACGGCCGGCTGCGGACGCCGCGCATGCACCTCGTGGTCGGGTTGGGCAATCCTGGACCGGAATACCGGGACAATCGCCACAACCTGGGATTCATGGTGGTCGATGCGCTCGGCGCCCGCGCGGGCGGCTCGTCGCCGCGCGTGAAGTTCGGCGCCGAGCTGTCGGAGGTCACGCTGGCCGGCGCGCGCGTCCTTCTCTGCAAGCCCATGGAGTTCATGAACGTCAGCGGTCAGTCGGTGGCGCGCGTGGCCGGCTTCTGGAAGATTCCAGTGGCCGACGTCGTGGTCGTGCACGACGAGCTGGACCTGCCCTTCGGGCGCCTGAAGCTGGGCACCGGCGGCGGTCACGGCGGCCACAACGGCGTGCGTTCGATGCTGGCCGATCTGGGCGACGCCGGGTTCGCGCGGGTGAGGGTCGGCGTGGGCCGCCCGGCGCCGGGCCGGCAGGACCCCGCCGACTACCTGCTCAGCGACTTCTCGCGCGCGGAGGCCAAGGAGCTGCCGGCGCTGATCGACACCGCCGCCGACGCGGTGGAAGCGATCCTGAAGAGCGGCGTGACGGCCGCGATGAACAAATTCAACGGAAAAGCCAAATCGTCGTAAGCAGGTGAGCGACCGGCGTGATGGTCACGAACGGCCGCTCCTCCTTGCCCGTGGCGACACGGGCCAATTGAAAACGTCCACAAGGAGACAGACATGAGCACCACTGGAATCGAGCCGGCCTCGCGCGCCGGCTCCGCGTCGACGGGGAATGCCCCCGCGCGCCGCGTTTCGTCCCGCGACATGGCGGGGCGGATGCGCGAGTACGAGACCATCTACATCCTGCGCCCGGACGCCACGACCGACGCGATCGGCCAGGTCAACCAGAAGATCCGCGGCATCATCGAGGCCGGCGGCGGCCGCCTGCTGAAGGTCGACAACTGGGGCAAGCGCAAGCTCGCCTACGAGGTCAAAAAGCAGCTGAAGGGCATCTACCTCTTCTTCTCGTACCTGGGAACCGCCGGGCTGGTCGAAGAGGTCGAGCGTAACCTGCGCCTCACCGACGCCGTCATCCGCTACTACTCGGTCAAGATCGCCGAGAACGTCGAGGCCGCGGGCCGCACGTCCGAGGTGACCGACGAATCCTTCACCAAGGCGTCGACGCCGGGACCGGACGAAGAAGCCATCGCCACCGGCCAGGCCGAGGTGCGCTCGCCGTTCGAGGACGAAGAAGGTGCGTTCGACTTCGAAGAGGCCGTGTTCGGCGGCGTCGACGAGCCGGGCCGCGGCCGGGGGGAGGGCTGAATCATGGCCGCCAACGACGCACTCGAAGGCAAGGGCGATCGCGGTGGACGGGGCGACGACAAGAAGCGCCCGGTCGGCCGCCGCAAGCCGTGCAAGTTCTGCGCGGACGAGAACATCAAGATCGACTACAAGGACGCCGGACTGCTGAAGTACTTCATCACCGATCGCGGCAAGCTGGTTCCGCGGCGGCTGACGGGGAACTGCGCCAAGCACCAGCGCGCCATCGCCACGGCGGTGAACCGCGCGCGGATGATCGCGCTGATGCCGTTCGCGGTCACGGGAGTCTGAGCCATGCAAATCATCCTCAGAGACGACATGGACAACCTCGGCAAGTCGGGCGAGGTGGTGAACGTCAAGCCGGGGTACGCGCGCAACTACCTCTTGCCGCGCGGACTGGCCATCAAGGCGACCGCCGGTGACATCAAGCGCGTCGAGCACGAAAAGCGCGTGATCGCTGCGCGCACCGCCAAGCTGGCCAAGGAGGCACAGTCCGAGGCCGACAAGCTGTCGCAGGTCTCGGTGTCGATCGCGGTCGCCACCGGCGAGGAGGACCGCCTCTACGGATCCGTCACCACCCGCGATGTCGCCGAGGCCCTGAAGGGCCGGGGCGTCAACGTCGACCCGAAGAAGATCCTGCTCGACGAGCCCATCAAGGTCCTGGGCCTCACCGAGGTGCCGATCAAGGTCGGCCGCGGCGTCAACGCCACCGTCAAGGTCTGGGTCGTCAAGCAAGAGACCTAGGTCAGGCCGCACCGCGGCGCCACGCCGCGACGCAAAACGCGGGGACTCCCTTTGGGGGTTCCCGCGTTTTCTTTTTGAGCTAAATTCGTCGCCTATGCGCAATCTTAGCCCCCTCGCGCTTACCTTGACCCTCGGTTTGCTCGCCGCCGCCTGCGGCAGCGCCAGCGTGGGCGGCGGGTCGGGGGGAAGCGGCGGATCGACGAACGGCTCCGGCGGCACCGCCACCGGCGGCAGCAGCAATTCCGGCGGCAGCACCGGATCCTCTGGCGGCACCACCGGCTCTTCGGGCGGCAGCACCGGTTCATCGGGCGGCAGCACCGGCGCCGGCGGCGTCACCGCCTCCGGCGGAAGCACGGGCTCCGGCGGCAACCACGCCTCCGGCGGCACCACCGGCTCCGGCGGCAGCTCCGCGTCGGGTGGCGCGGCCGGCAATCGCGCTTCGGGTGGCAGCACGGGATCCGGCGGCGCCGGCGGCGCCACCAGCGGTAGCGGCGGAACGACGCCCACTGGCAGCGGCGGCAGCTCGGGAGCCGGCGTGTTCTTCAGCGACGATTTCGAGTCCGACACCTCCGGCAAGCAGCCGACCGGCTGGGACAACCTGATCGCGTACAACCACAACGCGACCAATCCGATGGGGAGCCTGAGTGCGGTCGCGGATGCCACGCACACCCACAACAGCAGCAAGCTGGCCCTGCACGTTGCGAGCGACGGCAGCATGGTGTTCCTCGAGCGGCAGCTGCCGACCGGCACCAAGCACTTCTTCGTTCGCGCGTACTTCTACATGACCCACCAGCTCGGGATGGACAGCACGAGCGACAACCACGAGAGCCTGGTGGGGATCAGCAGCGACCCGTCGCATACCGAGCTCCGGTTTGGCCAGATGAAGGGCGCCGTCGGTGTCAGCCTGGCGTCCGACGACAACCTCGCGCCGCCGCAGGCAAAATGGAACATGCCGCCGATCATCTCGGCGAACGCCTGGCACTGCATCGAGGTCGAGTTCGACGGGACGGCCGCCTACAACGCGCTGAACGCCTGGTCAGACGGTACATCGGTCTTCACACTCACCCAGGGGTCTGACTGGGGCCACAGCGCCGAACCGGCAACATGGATGAGCGGTCTTTTCGACTACGTCCAGGTCGGCTGGGAGAGCTTCAGCAGCGAAAAGAACGACGTCTGGATCGACGATCTCGTGATGAGCTCCGGCCGCATCGGCTGCAATTGAAGTCACCAGTTCAGCGAGCGATCTGACCGGTATACGACAGCGCGTTCAAGGGCAAGAGAGGCATCATCGCGTTCACCGTCAACTGGAACAACGCGACTGGGCACATCGCCCTCTGGAACGGCCTGACGTACCGGGAGCCAGCACATGACAACTACGCCACCTACGTTTCGCCTCCGAACATTCACACCACGCGCGCGGAGTTCTGGCCACTGCTTTAGACGGGCACCCCTGGCCTTCGCGACGACGAAGCGTGCCCCTGGCCGCCGCGTTAGTTTGGCTCACGCTGGCGGGTCACGTTGCGCAGGCGCGCAGCGCGGTTCAGCGCGACGTGGAGGGTTACGCGGTCGCGAGCTGTCTTCTGAAGCAGAAGGAGCCGTACCTCAGAGATCAGGGGCGCGTTGTGGGCGGACGGAATCGTGCAACGCTCGCACGGCGACATCGAGGATTTTCGGAAGGTCGCGGAGGCCATCGACGCGGATGTCGCGCAGAAGCCGATGGCGATGGCACGTCGAGAGAGCGATCCGATGCACGCCGCGCCGGTTCCCCTGCCGTATTGCGTGGAAATCATCGACGACCTGCGCGTTCGGGCCGCGATAGATAAAGCGATCAAAAAGCTGAGGCCCGCGTATGGCCGCGCGAAGAAGTAACTCGTGACTCGAGCCAGCTACCCGAGCAGCATCTCCAACGTCTCTCGGTCGAGGGTCTTCATCAGCCCACCCTGCGTGTCGAGGATCGACGAGACCAGCTCGCGCTTGCTCTGCTGCAAGGCGGCCACCTTCTCTTCGATGCTGTCGCGACAAAGCAGGCGGTAGACGAAGACGCGCTTGGTCTGGCCGATGCGGTGGGCGCGATCGACGGCTTGCGCCTCGACGGCGGGGTTCCACCAGGGGTCCAGGATGAAGACGTAGTCGGCGGCGGTGAGGTTCAGTCCCACGCCACCGGCTTTCAGGCTCAGCAAGAATAGCGGGCAGGCGGCGTCCGTCTGGAAGCGGGTCACCCGCGCCGCGCGATCCTGCGTGTCGCCGTCCAGGTACTCGTAGGCCACCTTGGCGGCATCGAGGCGCGCGCGAACCAGCGCCAGGAAGCTGGTGAACTGTGAAAACACCAGGGCCTTGTGGCCTTCGCGCCGGACCTCTTCCAGGCGCGCCAGCAGGACGTCGAGCTTGCCGCTGCTGCGAATGGCACGCTTCCCGTCGACCAGCCCGGGGTGGCAGGCGACCTGGCGCAGCCGGAGTAACGCTTCCAGCACCTGGATCTTGGCTTTGGCCAGGCCGTCGCGATCGATTCGCTTCAGCAGGTTGGCGCGATAGTGGAGGCGGAGCTCGTCATACAGACGCCGCTGATCGGGCTCCATCTCGCACCGGATCGTCTCTTCCTGCTTGGCGGGCAGCTCCGGCGCGACGTCCTCCTTCGTGCGGCGCAGGACGAACGGACGCAACGCCCGCGCAACGGCCGCCAGCGCGTCGGGGTCCGGGCGCTTGCTTCCAGCGAGGCCGGCGAAGGCACGCGCGCCGCCCAGCATGCCCGGGTTAAGGAACTCGATCAGCGACCAGAGCTCGCCCAGATGGTTCTCGATCGGCGTCCCCGACAGCGCCAGGCGATGCTCGCCGCGAAGCAAACGGACCGCCTTGGCCGACTCGGAGTCTCCGTTCTTGATGGCCTGCGCTTCGTCGAGGATCAGGTAGTCGGCTTCGATCTCGCGCAGGAACGGCGCATCTTTGCGAAGCACGCCGTAGGTGGTGAGCAGCAGGTGAACGCCTTGCAGCCGCTCGCGGACCTGACGCGCGCTGCTCGCACGCTCCGGCCCCACGTGCGCCAGCAGGCGCAGCTTGGGCGCAAATCGCGCCGCCTCCTGCTGCCAGTTCCAGACCAGCGACTTCGGCACGATCGCGATCGAGGGCCGCCCCTGGCGCACGCGGCCGGCCAGCATGGCCAGCACCTGGATGGTCTTTCCGAGGCCCATGTCGTCGGCCAGGCACCCGCCAAACCCGAATCGCCGCAAGAACGCAAACCAGCCGAGGCCGACCTCCTGGTAGGGCCGCAGCTTGCCGCGAAAGGCGGCCGGCGCGGCAGCCGGTCGGAGGCCCGCGAAGCGATTCAGCTCGTCGCGCGCCTTGGCGAAGCGCGCGTCGAACGACACCTCCGGCTCACTGGCCAAAAGCGCGTCCAGCAAACCCACCTGCAGCCGTCCGAAGCGGATATGGGCTCCCTCCGGTTGTCCCAGCCCCGCCAGCCCCGCATATCGTTTCAACCACTCCTCGGGCAGCACACCGAAGGTCCCGTCGCCGAGCAGGATCGTGGATTCGCCTCGGCGCAACGCGGCCAGCACCTCGGGCAGACTGGCGGACACGCCGTCGAAGTCGATGTCGGCCGACAGATCGAACCAGTCGACGCCGCTCGTGACGGACAGGGCGAAGCGGCCGGCCCTGCGATACGGACGGCCTTCCGCCTCGATCACCCAGCCCGTCCCGACCAACCGCTGGACCGCCGCCGGCAACCGTTGCGGCGCGATGTCGTAGCCGGGATCGCCCCCCGACCGACCGATCGGCCCGCGCGAAAACCCCGCCTCGATCAACGAGGTGACCGCCGCCGCCTCCGCCTCGCGATCGCGACGAAGCAAGCGGCGCTCTTGCACGCGCGCGATCGCGCCGCGTGGATCGGCGGGTTCGACCGATACGCCGTCGTAACGGAACGACAGCCTTGCCGTCGGCCGTTCTGAGCCACGCTGCGCCCACGGGGTCGGCGCGGCCGGAGCGCCGATCGCCAGGCACGGCACCGGGCTGCCGGTCACCTCCTGCAACGTACGGTCCGGCGGCAGATCGAGCCGCGGCAACGCCGGTTGCGCGTACAGCCGCTCGAGGAAGGCGGTCTCCTCCGCGCCCCGCAACGCGACCGGCCCACCCGAGCGAAGCGCGGCCAGCAACCGGAAGGCGCCAAAGTGGCTCAATCGGCAGACGCGATCGGCGAAGACCACCCATCCCGACGAGGTCACCAGCAGCGGTTCCGACACCGGCCAGCTCTCGGCGCCGCGTCGCACCTCGCCGACCACCACCGCCTTCCGCTCGCCATCCCGCGCCAGCCGGACGACGAACTCCCAAGGGCCGGGATCGTAGCCGGCCGGCAGGAGGTCGGCGACCGGATTCGGCCGGACGAACAGCCGGCGCGATTGCGCGAGCATCGGCAGCAAATCGGTCCCCAGCAGCGGCGGAATCCGCGCCTCGTTCGGGAGGCGGCGCTCGAAATACAGGCCCGCCGACGTGTGAACGTACGAGCCGAACCCACCGCTCCCGTCCAACGACGCGGCGGCGTTGAACAACGGCAGCGCGCGACGGTCGTGCTCGTCCGTGACGGCCGCCAGCGCTGTGACGGAGATCGTCGCCGGCTTGTCTTTCGTGAACCCGCCGGTCTTCTTCGCCGTCCGCGTGCGCAGCGAGATCGTCAGCTCGCCGGCATGGAGGCTGCGGTCGACCTCGACGACATAGAGGAGATCCCGCGGCGGCGCCGGCGGTGCCGCCGAACGCGCCAGCAACGGCGACTCGGGTGGAAAAAGCCGCGCCTGCCACTCGGGAACCGGCTCTGGCGCGACCGGCAGGCCCGCGCGCGCCAGCAGCGGCGCCGGTCGTTGCGGAAGATGCACGACCACGCCCAGGCGGCCGCCGGCCTGGTCGTCGTCTTCTTCGTCCTCGAACACGATCTCGTCGTCGATCTCGTCGCCCCCGGGCGGGGC
>JAICYS010000019.1 GCA_025934105.1 Myxococcota bacterium
GCGAATGATACGTGATCGCGATCTGCCCCCGGTCCGGACCGGCCTCGACGATCTCGACCCGCGTGCCGAGCGCGCGGGTCAGGCGCAGGGCCAGATCGCGCGCGCTGGTCGACGGACGGGCAGGGGAGGGCGCGACGCGCGCCGGGGCGGCCGTCTCCTGCCGCGCCTTGCGCACCATCTCCTCGACGCGCCGGACCGAGAGCTCGGCGGAGACGATCCGCCGCGCCAGGCGTTCCATATCGGGCGCCGACTCGAGTCCCAGCAGCGCCCGGGCGTGGCCCATCGACAGCCGCCGCTCGGCCAGCAACGCGCGCACCGGTTCGGGCAGCCGCAGCAGGCGCAACGAGTTGGCGACCGTGCTGCGGTCCTTGCCCACCCGCTCGGAGAGCTGCTCCTGGGTGTAGCCGAACTCGGTCATGAGGCGCTGGTAACCAGCCGCTTCTTCCAGCGGGTTCAGGTCCTCGCGCTGCAGGTTTTCGACCAGGGCCATCTCGAAGGCCCGCGTCGGGGCCACGTCGCGGACGACCGCGGGGACCTCGTGCAACCCCGCCCGTTGTGCCGCCCGCCAGCGCCGCTCGCCGGCGATCAGCTCGAAGCCGCCGTCGGGGCGGGCGCGCACGATGAGCGGCTGGATGATCCCCTGCACGCGGATCGAGGCGGCCAGCTCCTCCAGCCGGGATTCGTCGAAGTGATGGCGCGGCTGGCCCGGCGACGGGTGGATGTCCTCGATGGAGATGGTCCGGGCGCCGTCGCGCGGGACGGGCGCGGCCGCCGGAACCAGCGCCGGCGCCGACGACGGGGCCGGCGCGCCCGGGATCAGCGCGGCCAGGCCCCGGCCGAGGGCGTTCCGCTTGGGGGCGCTCACCGGGACACCGCCGCGGCCAGCCGCCGGTCCTGTCCGCTGCGCGCCAGCAGCTCGCGGGCGAGATCGAGATAGCTCTTGGCTCCCTTGGACGCGATGTCGTACAGCAAGATCGGCTTTCCGAACGAGGGCGCCTCCGACAGGCGCACGTTGCGGGGGATGGTGGTCGCAAAGACCTTCGGACCGAAGTGCGTGCGCACCTCGCCGGCGACCTGTTCGGTCAGGTTCTGCCGCGAATCGACCATGCAGAGGACGATGCCTTCGATCTCCAGCCCGGGGTTCAGCGCCTCGCCGACCAGCTGGATGGTCCGCTGGAGGGCGGACAGCCCCTCGAGCGCGTAGTACTCGCACTGCAGGGGCACCAGCACGGCATCCGCGGCGCAGAGCGCGTTCAGCGTCAGCAGGCCCAGCGACGGGGGCGTGTCGATGAGGACGAAGTCGTAGCGTTCGGCGGCGGCGCGCACGGGCCCGCGGAGCTGTCGCTCGCGGTCGGCCACCGGCACCAGCTCGATCTCGGCGCCGGCCAGATCGCCGTCGGCCGGGACCAGCTCCAGGTGAGGGAGCTCGGTCTTGCGCACCGTTTCGTCGAGGGTCGCTTGCCCCAGCAAAAGATCGTAGACGCTGGGCCCGCTGGTCTGGTCGCGGACGTGGCCCAGGCCCGAACTGGCGTTTCCCTGAGGGTCGATGTCGACCAGCAGCACGCGCTTTTCGGCCGCAGCCAGGGAGGCCGCCAGGTTGACGGCCGTCGTGGTCTTCCCGACGCCGCCCTTCTGGTTTGCAACCGCGATGACCCTTCCCATCCTGTGTTTCCGGGCTGCCCGGGTATTAAGCACGCTAACCCGGGGCGGGCCAATCTCGAAATGATCGGCCTCGAGTCCTGCGAGGTTTCTGGAACGTCCCGCGAGGCCCGCGCGCCGGCAAAGCCCGGCTCCAGAAGTGGCGCGATGGAAGGAAAGTTGACGGCATGTATGGCTGGGTAATAGTAACACCTACATGTCGGTCAATCGCCGACAAGCCAAGGAGAATGAGCATGAGCCGCTTCGTCGACCAGAAGACCTACCGCACCTTCGAAGAGTTCGAGCGCGAGGAGCTGCGACGCGACGGTTACTTCGAGTCCGTCGATCAGATGATGGACGACGTGTTCGCGGGCGAGCTGGACTTCGACGGCGATCGCTCGCGGCGTGCCGGGCGAGCCGACGACGACGAGTAACCTAGAGGGAAGTGCTATAAGCGGCGGTCATGCCGCAGGACAATCCGCGAACGTCGCCCGCACCCGCCTGGACCGCCGCGATCTGGCCGCTCGTCACGGGGCTCGCCGTCGGGTTTCTGGTTGGCCGCGAAACAGCTGCCAGGGGCTCCGGCGGCACCACCGCCGCCGAGAGCGCCGCCGCCGACAAGCCCAGCGAGACCGTTCCCGCCGGCACCAAGATGCCGGCCAAGATCTACAAGTCCGAAAAGGACTTCCCCGCGGGGTGGACGAAGGAAGCCGATCTGGCCTCGGTCACCGGCGTCAGCTTCGCCGGGCTGACCCCGGCGCAGAAGGTGACCGCCCTGCAGGCGCTGAACGAGCGCGACTGCGAGTGCGGCTGCGGCATGGGGAAGATCGCCGGCTGCCTGAAGAAGGATCCCAACTGCCCGCGCAGCCCCAACCTGGCGCGCCTGGCCATCGACATGGCCAAGCAGGGCAAGGGGCTGGGCGAGATCCTGGCCGCCATCGACGAAAAGCAGAAGCCGGTCGCGCCGTCGAACAACGACAACGCGCCCTCGGGCGGGAACCAAAAGGTCGTCCCGTTCGCGCACGACCTGCGTCGCGGCCCCAAGGCCAGCAAGGTCACGATCGTCGAGTTCAGCGACTTTCAGTGCCCGTTCTGCAAGCGCGCCGAGCCGACGGTGAAGGCCCTGCTCGACAAGTACGGCAAGGACGTCGCGCTGGTCTGGATGAACCAGCCGCTGCCGTTCCACGACCACGCGATGGACGCGGCCACCGCGTTCCAGGCCGCCGCCCGGCAGGGCGCCGACAAGGCCTGGAAGCTGCACGACAAGATGTACGAGAACAACACGGCGCTCACCCGCGCCGACATCGAGAAGTACGCGGGCGAGGTGGGCCTGAACGTCGCCAAGCTGAAGAAGGACTGGGACGACCCCAAGATCAAGGCCGAGGTCGAACAAGATCAGAAGGTCGCCGGGCAGGTGGGTGCCACCGGAACGCCCACCTTCTTCATCGACGGACGGCAGATCGTCGGCGCCCAGGAGCAGTCGGCGTTCGAAAAGATCATCGACGAGGAGATCAAAGCGGCTGACGCGCTGATCAAGAAGGGGACGCCGCTCAAGGACGTCTACACCAAGCGCATCGAGACCGCGGCGGCGGCGGCGCCGCCGCCCAGCGCGCCCGCGGCGGCGGCCGGCGACAGCAACGACAAGTACGACGTCAAGGTGGGCGACGCGCCCGCGAAGGGGCCCGCCTCCGCGCCGGTCACGGTGGTCGCGTTCAGCGACTTCCAGTGCCCGTTTTGCGGCCGCGCCGTGCCGGTGGTCCGCCAGATCGAGAGCGAGTACGGCGGGAAGGTGCGGATCGTCTTCAAGCAGTTCCCGCTGCCCTTCCACGACAAGGCTCACCTGGCCGCCGAGGCGGCGCTGGCCGCGCACGAGCAGGGCAAGTTCTGGCAGATGCACGACAAGCTGTTCGCCAACCAGCAGGCGCTGGACCGGGCGTCGCTGGAGAAGTACGCCCAGGAGCTGGGCCTCGACATGACCAAGTTCCGCGCCGCGCTGGACTCCGGCAAGTTCAGGGACAAGGTCGACGCCGAGGACCGCGAAGGCGCCGCCGTGGGCGTCACCGGCACGCCCACGTTCTTCGTCAACGGCACGCGCATCGTGGGCGCGCAGCCGATCGACGCCTTCAAGGCCGTCATCGACAAAGAGCTGAAGGCCAAGAAGGGGTAGGGCCGGTCGGGCGCGCCCCTGCGCGTTCCGTCAGCCGCTCTGGTCGCGGCCGCCGTCGTCGGCCGGCAGCGTGAAACGAAAGGTGCAGCCGCGGCCGGGCGTGGACTCCACGGTCAGCGACCCGCCGTGCGCTTCGACGAGCGCGCGCGAGATGTACAGGCCCAGGCCCTTGCCGGGCAGCGCGACGTCCCGGCCGCGGCGATAGGGCTGAAAGACCTCGTCGATCTCGTCTGCGGGGATCCCGGGTCCTTCGTCCGAAACCGTGACGGCGATGGTTCGGCCGCGCCGGTCCGTCGACATCCGGATGGTGCCTCCGGCCGGCGTGAACTTGATCGCGTTCCCCAGGAGGTTGCCGAGGACCCGGAACACCCGCTCGGCGTCGCAGTAGACCAGGAGCGGCCGGTCCGGCAGGTCGCAAACCAGGCGAAGCGACTTGGCCGACGCGAGAGGTTCCGCCATCTCGCAGGACTTCTCGATCAGCATCCGCGCGTCGACGGTCCGCCGGCGCAGCACCAGTCGGCCGGCGTGCACGCTGGCCAGGTCGGACAGCTCGATGACGAGGTGTCGCATCCGCTCGGCGGCTTCCGCGATCCGTCCGAGGGCGTTCCGCACCTGTTCGGCGGGGAGCTCTCCCGGCCAGTTCAGCGCGGCGTCTGCCCGCAGCTTGATGCCCGCCACCAACCCGCCCAGGTCATGTGAGACGCTGGCCAGCACGTCGTCGCGCATGCGAGAGGCCAGCCGCGCCTCTTCGTAAAGGCGCGCGTTGTCGAGCGTGAGCGCCGCCCGGAGCGCCACCTGCTTGCCGAATTCCAGCTCGGCGGCGCCCAGCCGGCGATTCGAGACCGAGGTCGCCGCCCATAGCAGCGCGGAGAGCTCCCCGCGGACCACGACCGGGACGCATAGGCAGGAACGAACGTCGTCCTTTTTCGGCCGTGCGGTCGTCCCCGGCGCCCGCAGCTCCTCGCGAAGGACCGCCCGGCGGGAGGCCAGAACGGCGGCGCGGATGCTGTCGCCTGTCCGGTGCTGGTCCAGGTCCGCGGCCGTCCGCATCCGGGGCGCCGCGTTTTGGCTGGTGACGTGTGCCATGGCGAGCTGCTCGGGCGTGCCCTCGGCGTCCAGCATCTCGATGGCGCACCAGTCGGCCAGCGTCGGCACCAGCATCCGGGGCAGTCTGGCCAGCACGTCGTCGTTCAGCGCGGACGCCAGCGTCAGGCTGACCTCGGACAAGAGGGCTTCGCGCCGCAGGGCGGCCTGCAGCTCCACGGCCAGGTGAGCCGAGCGATCGGCGTTTTCGTGTTCGCGAAGCGCGGCGACCAGCAGCTTCTCGTTCGCGTCCTTCAGATCGCTGGAGGTCCCAGTCTCATCCGGGTTTGGCAAGCGCGTTTGTCTCCCCGCCCAATCCCCAGGGGCAGCCGATGTACACGTCCGATTTGACCCGCGAAACGATACCGGACTCAAGACGCTTGCGCGATCGAGTTGACGCCTGATAGTTGTGTCTTCATTGGCCGCCCTCTCTGAACGGCTCCTGGCGCGGCGCCTGGTGCTGGACGGTGCCCAGGGTCCCGATGACCTCGACGGCGGGATCCGTGCTGCCAATCAGGTGCTCGAGCGGTTGCGGAGCGTGACGGTGCCGCTCATCGGCGCCAGCGGGTATGCGGCGCTGCTTGGCCGCAGCCTGGCGCTGGCCCAGCCAGGCGCCCGTTGCCTGGAGGCGGTTCCGTCTGCCGAGGGCGGCCGCGTTGCGCTGGCCGGTTCCGGACCGGGAACGCAGCCGCCGGAGCCGGCAGAGGTGCGCGAGGCCGCCATCGCCGTGGTGGCATCGGTCATTTCGTTGCTGGTGACGTTCATCGGGGAGGACCTGACCCGGCGCGCCCTTCAGCGCGGATGGCCCGATCTGGAGTTCACGACGCACGCGAGCGACGACGATCAAGAGGAGACGTCGGATGAGTAAAGTAGGACCAACGATCAACAAACTCGCCACCGGCGTCGGGGGTCTCGACGAAGTGTTGGGCGGTGGGCTTCCGGAGTATTCGTTCAATCTGGTCGCGGGCGCGCCGGGCGCGGGCAAAACGACGCTGGTGCATCAGTTGATGTTCGCCAACGCCTCGCCCGAGCGGCCGGCCATCTACTTCACGGTGCTGGGCGAGCCGGCGCTCAAGATGCTTCGCTACCAGCAACAGCTGACGTTCTTCGACGCCGACAAGATCGGCGCGGCCATCCGGTTCATCGACCTCAGCCCCATCGTCGTCGACGGGGATCTGGGCAAGGTGCTGGAGGCCATCATCGCGGAGGTGAACGCCAGCCATCCCGCCATGGTGGTCGTCGATTCGTTTCGGGCGGTCGTGCGCGAGCACCGGCACCGCTCGGAGCAGGGACTGGATCTGCAGACCTTCCTGCAGCGGCTGGCCCTCCACCTCACGAGCTGGCAGGCCACGACCTTCCTGGTCGGCGAGTATCAGGAAGACGAGATCAAGGACAACCCGGTGTTCACGATCGCCGACGGCATCCTGTGGCTGTCGCAGAACCGCGATCGCAACTCGATCGTCCGCAAGCTGCAGGTGATGAAGATGCGCGGGACCGCGCCGATGCCCGGGCTGCACACCTTCCGGCTGGGCGTCGACGGGGCGCAGGTGTTCCCGCGCATCCAATCGCGCCTGGCCTCCGACCGCCGCAAGCTCGCGCGAGACCGGCTCACCATTGGCGTCGCCGAGCTGGACCAGATGATGGGCGGCGGGATTCCGGCGGGGGACGCCACACTGGTGAGTGGTCCGTCCGGGACCGGAAAGACCGTGCTTTGCACGCAGTTCGTCAGCGAGGGCGTCAAGAACGGCGAGCGCGCGGTGCTGGCCCTCTTCGAGGAACACCCGCAAGACTACGTCGACCGGGCGCGCGAGCTGGGATTCAACCTGGCCGAGATGGTCGCGGCGGGCGACTTGCGGGTGGTCTACCTCCGGACGCTCGACCTGTCGGCGGACGAGATCCTGCAGGAGATCCAGCAAGCGGTTGCCGAGGTGGGCGCGCGGCGTCTGGTCATCGACTCGCTCAACGGCTTCGAGATCGCGCTGGCGCCGACCTTCCGCGAGGATTTTCAGGAGTCGCTCTACCGCATGGTCACGGGGCTGAGCGGCGGCGGGGTCACGATCTTGATGACCGTCGAGGTGGCGGAGAGCTTTCAGCATCTCTCGTTCAGTCCGCACACCATCTCGTTCCTCTCGCAGAACATCGTCTTCTTGCGGTTCATCGAACTCGAAGGACGGCTGGAGAAGGTGCTGGTCATCGTCAAGATGCGCCGCAGCGCCTATCACTCCGAGATGCGCCGTTACACCATCACCTCTCACGGGCTGGTCCTTGGCGAGGCGCTGGCGGGTTATGAAGGGATCCTGACCGGCGTGCCCAAGGTGAGGACCGAGGCCCAATTGGCGGGCGACCGGCGCGAACAGCGGCTTCTTCCCGGCCTCGTCGAGCGCGAGACGACGGTGCTCGAGCGGTTGCGGCGGGCCGGCGAGGCAACGGCCCAGACCCTGGCGGCGGCGGGCGGCCTGACGACCGACGAGGCCACCAGCGCGCTCGCCCGGCTCGAAGCCCTCGGCCTGGCGGTGCGAGCCGACGGCCGCGATGGCGGCCTCTACAGGCCGAAGCTCTGACGGCCCGGGCACGCCCGACCCGCGAGCCGACGGCGGTGCACTAGAACCGCTGCGTGGGCACGTCGGGGCGCGGGCGGCGCAGGATCTGGCCGCCGACGCCCCAGACCAGGCGCAGCTCGTCGGGCAGGGCCTGGCCTTCGTACGCGTCGAGCCGCCGCTTGCCGTTGTCGCAGGCGTTCGGGTTGAGCACCTCGAAGGAGCTCTCGTAGATCATCACGCGGTTGCCGCTGACCTCGCCCCGGAACTGGTACCGGGTCACGATCTGGAAGTCGAGCGCCATGCTGCATCGATAAGCCTGCCCGTCGGTCGAGACCTGGTGCACGATCCGGTCGTAGTAACCGGTGAGCTTCGAGCCGTCCTGGCTGACGTGCCACTCCTCGCGCTCCTGCTTCTCGTCTCCGCCGGGCACCATCCCGCTGTGCTCCCAGACCCACATGCCGCTGACGTCGGCCGGCGGGCTGCTGGAAGCCAGGGTCTGCGACGGGCCGGACGGCTCGGGCAGCGTCAGGTCGGGCTTGTCGTCGGCCCGGCGGTCGGCCGCCGGCGAGGCCTGGGCCACCAGGCCGTCGAGCGATTCGGGATGCCGGATGCGATAGAGCATCTGGCGCGGGCCGCTGTTGGCGAGGATGTTGGTCAGGATCAGCACGTCGCCGTCGAGCCGCCCGCGATAGCGCGCCAGCCGCCGCGCGCCCGGGTCGCAGCGGCCCGCCTGCGAGGCGAGCTGCTGCTCGAGCTCGTCGATCTCGATGACGCCGCCTTTCACGCGCCCCGACACGTCGAACCGCTGCGTGGCGGAGAACTGCGGCTGGCGGTTGCACACGTACGGCCGCCCGTCACCCGACACGAAGGTCAGCGCCGCGATGTAATAGCCGCTGATCGCGTCGCCGGCCTGCGTGAGGTGCCACTCCTGCTTCTCGATCTTCGTGTCACCGGCGCCCAGGCCGCCCTGGATGGTGGTCTGGCTCATGCCGTCCCACACCCCCGACACCTCACTGGCCTGCGCCCGGGCCGGCGCCTTCACCGGAGGCGTCGGATGAACCGCGCAACCGCCGGCAGCGACAGCGACAGCGAGAGCGACGAGTCCAGCGAACCGCATCCGGATACCTCCCGGAGAGACAACCTCTTCAGTTTACACGATCAAAGTAGGCCTCGGCCGCGGCGATGCAATGCTGCAAACCGGGGAACGCGGGGCGCGCAGGTTTCCTGAATGTCAATCGGTGGAAGCCGGGGCGGTATTGAGCGCGCGCAGTTCGCCGGGCGTCGGCGAGCGGCGTCCGTCGCGGGAGCCCGGGCCGCCTTCAGGCGTCGCGATTGATGATGTCGGCGGCCGCGCTCGCTTCTTCCCACTCCGCCATCCGGCGCGCCAGCAGCGCGTCCAGCTCGCGCTCGCGATCGGCCAGCGCGTGCAGCTTCTGCCAGTCGCCGGCGTGATCGCCGGCCAGCTCCGCGCGCACGCCGGCCAGTTCTGCTTCCAGCTTGCTTACATCCGCCTCCAGTGTCTCCACGCGCCGCGCCAGGCGCCGCTGTTCGCGCTCGCGCTGCTTGTCGGCTTCGCGCGTCGCAGCGGCTTGCCGCTGGGGCAGCTTGTCGGCCGATTTTTCGCCGGGCGGTGGCGCAACCGGCGGCGGGGGCGCGGCGTGCGCCGCCTCCTTCTGGCGCGCGCGCCAGTCGCTGTAGTTGCCGAGATGCGACTCGACGTGCGTCCCCTCGATCACCAGCAGGCGCGTGCAGATGCGATCCAGAAAGTAGCGGTCGTGGCTGACGGTGATCAACGTGCCCTCGTAGGCCGACAGCGCCTCTTCCAGCGTCTCGCGCGCCGGGATGTCGAGGTGGTTCGTCGGCTCGTCCAGCACCAGGACGTTGCGCGGGAACAGCATGATCTTCGCCATCGCCAGGCGGCTGCGCTCGCCGCCCGACAGGCCGCGCACGGTGCGGAACGGGTCGTCGCCGAAGAAGCGGAACTTGGCCAGGTACTGGCGGACGACCTCGGGTGACAGATCGGCGCGCACCGACCGGATCTCGTCCATCAGCGTCAGCGCCTCGTTCAGCGTGGACAGCTTCTGGTCGAAGTAGCCGATGCGGACACCCGAGCCGATCTCGACCTTTCCGTCGAGCGGCGCCAGCTCGCCGATCAGCGTCTTCAACAACGTCGACTTGCCCGCGCCGTTCGGTCCGACGATGCCGACCTTGTCGCCGCGGTAGATGTTGACCGTCACGTCGCGCAGGATCGGGCCGTAGGGCGCGCCCGGATAACCGACGGTCAGCTTGGGCGCGCGGATGGTCTCCTTGCTGCCCAGCTCGCCGCCGGTCTGGAAGGCGAGGCCGATCTTCCCCGCGTGTTCCCAGTTGTCGTCGGGGCGTTCCAGGCGTTCCAGCTTCTCCAGCATCTTGCGGCGGCTCTGCGCCTGCTTGGTCTTCTGGCCGGCCAGGTTGCGGCGGATGAAGTCCTCGGTCTTCTCGACGTGCTCTTTCTGGCGCCGGTACTCCACCTCGGCCCGTTCCAGCCGCGCGGCTCGCTCGACCACGTACCGGTCGTAGCGGTACGGGTACCGGGTCAGCTTGCCGTTCTCCAGCTCGACGATCTCGTTGCAGACCGCCCGGATGAAGGCGCGGTCGTGCGACACCAGGATGAAGGCCCCCTGGTACTCGGACAGGTACGCCTCCAGCCGCTCGATGGCGGCCAGGTCCAGGTGGTTGGTCGGCTCGTCCATCAGCAGGAGGTCCGGCTGGCGCACCAGCACCTTGGCCAGCTCCAGCCGCCCCCGTTCGCCACCCGACAGGGTGTCCACCGAGCGGCCCAGATCGGCCTCCGTGAAGCCGACGTCGGCGGTCAGCCGTTTGACGCGCGCCTCCAGCTCGTACCCGCCGCCGCGTTGATAGCGCTCTTGCAGCTCGCCGTAGCGGGCCAGGTCGCCCGGATCGCCCTCGGCCAGCCGCGCCTCCAGGGCCAGGAGCTCGTCGTGGATCTTCTGCAGGTCGGCGAACGGCTGCAGCAAGGACTCCAGCACCGTGCCGGCGCCGGACAGCTCCTGCGACTGCCGCAGGTAGGCCACCGTGGCGCGGCCCAGCACGCGCACGTCGCCGCTGTCCGGTTGCAGGTCCCCGGCCAGGAGGCGCAGCGCCGTCGACTTGCCGGTCCCGTTTGGTCCGACCAGCGCCAGACGATCGCCGGGACGAATCAGCAGCGAGGCGCCGTCGAGGATCTCGTTGCCGGGATAAGCGAAGCTGGCGTCGGCGAACTGGGCGAGGGACATCGGTGGATCTGGTATTCAAGTTGTATTAGAACTCGGGCCGCCGCTACAGGGCAAAGGACACGATGAAGGAGTACTTGCTGACCGCCGGTCCGACGCCCGTTCCCGAGCGGGTGCTGCTGGCCATGGCGCGACCGATGCTTTACCACCGGTCGCCGGCCTTCACGGAATGCCTGCGGGAGGTGCAAGAGGGGCTGAAGTGGCTCCTGCGGACCGACCAGCTTCCGTTGATCATGACCGGGTCGGGCACCGCGGCCATGGACGCGGCGGTGTCGAACTTCATGCGCACGGGCGACAAGGCGATCGTCATCCGGGGCGGCAAGTTCGGCGAGCGCTGGGGCCGCATCTGCCAGGCGTACGGCATCGAGTGCGTCTTCATCGACGTCGAGTGGGGCAAGAGCGTCGACGCCAAGGCGGTGGCGGAGGCGCTGGAGAAGAACTCGGGCGTCCGCGCCGTCTACGCGACCGCCTGCGAGACGTCGACCGCCACCCGGCACGACGTCGAGGCGATCGGCAGGGTGGTTCGCGAGCGCGACGACGTCATCCTGTGCGTCGACGCCATCACCGCCATCGGCGTGTACGACGTCCCGGTCGATCGCTGGGGCCTGGACGTGGTCTGCATCGGCTCGCAGAAGGCGCTGATGCTGCCGCCCGGGCTGTGCGGCGTGGCCGTCTCCGAAAAGGGCTGGAAGGCCGCCGAGCGCTGCAACCTGCCGCGTTTTTACCTGGACCTTCGCGCCGAGCGTCGCAGCCAGCAAAAGGGCGAGACCGCCTTCACGCCCGCCGTGTCGCTGGTGGTGGGCCTGCGCGAGTCGCTGCGCATGATCCGGGAAGAGACGCTGGAAGGCGTCTACATGCGCCACGAGCGGCTGGCCAAGGCCACGCGCGCCGCGGCCGGCGGCCTGGGGCTGGACCTGCTGTCGTCGTCGCCGGTCAATTCGGTGACCGGCATCCGCATGCCCCCGGGCGTCGACGGCACGGCGGTCGTCCGGCAGATGCAGACCCGCTACGGCATCACCATCGCCGGCGGCCAGGATCACCTGAAGGGGAAGATCGTCCGTATCGCGCACGTCGGCTTTTTCAGCGAGTTCGACATCATCACCGCCATCTCGGGACTCGAGATGACGCTCTCCGACCTGGGCTTCGGCATCCGGCCCGGCGCGGGCGTTGCCGCCGCTCAGGCGACGTTCGCCGAGACCCGACGCACGTAGCTCATCAACCCGTCACCACTCCGAGGAGCACACAGCCATGGCCGAGCCAATTCGAGTTCTCATCGCCGACGACATGTCGAAGAAGGCGGTCGAAATCCTGAGCGGGGCGGGCTTCTCCGTCGACGTGAAGACCGGAATGAAGCCGGAAGAGCTGGCCGCCGTCATCGGCCAGTACCACGGCGTGGGCGTGCGCTCGGCCAGCAAGATCAAGGCGGACACGCTGGCCAACCCGGGCAAGCTGAAGATCATCGGCCGGGCCGGCGTGGGCGTCGACAACATCGACGTCAAGGCCGCCACCGAGAAGGGGATCCTGGTCATCAACACGCCGCAGGGGAACGCGGCGGCCGCCGCCGAGCTGGCCATCGGCCTGATGTTCGCGCTGGCGCGCAAGATCCCGCAGGCCGCGCAGAGCATGCGCCAGGGGATCTGGGAGAAGAAGAAGTACATGGGGACCGAGATCGCCGGCAAGACGCTGGGCGTGATCGGCCTCGGCAACATCGGGCGGCAGGCGGCCGAGCGGGCCGTCGGCCTCAAGATGAACGTGATCGGCTACGACCCGTTCCCCCCCAAGGAGCTGCCGGCCGGCGTCAAGCAGGCCTCGCTGGACGACGTCATCACGAAGTCGGACTTCATCACGCTGCACGTGCCGCTGACCAACGACACCAAGGGGCTGTTCGGGGCGGCCAACATCGCCCGGATGAAGAAGGGCGCCTGCCTCATCAACTGCGCGCGCGGCGGCATCGTCGACGAGAACGCCGTGCTGGAGGCGCTGAAGGCCGGCCAGCTGGGCGGCGCGGCGCTGGACGTTTTCGCCAAGGAGCCGCCGGAGCCGTCTCCGCTGTTTGCCGAGGAGAACCTGATCGCCGTTCCGCACCTGGGCGCCTCGACCAAGGAGGCGCAGGAGAAGGTGGCGATCGAGCTGGCGGAGGTGTTCGTCGGCTTCCTCAAGGACGGCGTCGTCCGCAACGCGGTCAAGTAATTCGGTGAAACGCGCGGCGGGCAAGAAGCAGCGCGACGGCCTCGAGATCGACGCATCCCCGCGCGCTGTCAGCCTGCGGCTGCCCGCCGGGATGCGCGATCACGCGCCGGCGGCCGCCGCCGTGCGCTTGAACGTCATCGAGACGGTGATGCGGACGTTCGACCAGGCCGGTTTCGAGCGGGTCCTGACGCCGGCCTTCGAGTACGAAGAGGTGCTGGCGCTGGGGCTGGGCGCGGCGGCGCGCGCGGCGACGGTTCGCTTCGTCGAGCCGAGCTCGGGCCAGGTGGTCGCGCTCCGGCCCGACATCACGCCGCAGATCGCGCGGCTCATCGCCACCCGCTACCGGGACGCGAAGGAGCCGGTCCGCCTCTGCTACGAGGGGACCGTCGTGCGGCTGGATCGCGCGGCGCGCGGGCAGCGCGAGCTCAGCCAGGCGGGCGTCGAGCTGGCCGGCCTGGCCGGCCCGGAAGGGGACGCCGAGGTGATCGCCCTCGGCGTCGCGGCGCTGACCGCGGCCGGCCTGTCGCGCATCACGATCGACCTCGGGCACCTCGGCCTCGCGCGCGAGCTGCTGGCGGCGCTGGAGCTGCCCGAGGCGGCCCTGGAAGAAGCGCGCCGCTGCATCGCCAAGCGCGACGGCACCGGGCTGGCCAGCGTGCTGCGATCGGCCCGCGGGTCGCGCCCGGCGGTCGAACTGGCGCGCTTGCTGCCCGAGCTGTCGGGCGCGCCGTCGGTGCTGCAGGTGGCCGAAAAGAAGGCGCCCTCGGCCGGCGTGCGGCGGGCGCTGCGCGAGCTGGCGGCCATCGTCGCGGCGGTGGAGGCGCGCCGGGTCGAAGCGCGGCTGCACGTCGATCTGGGCGAGGTGCGCGGGTTCGACTACTACACCGGCGTGCGCTTTCAGGCATTCGTGCGCGGCGCCTCCGACGCGGTTCTGCGCGGCGGCCGCTACGACGATCTTCTGGGGCGCTACGGCCGTCCCAGCCCGGCGGTCGGCTTCGCGGTCGACGTCGAAGCCGTGGCCGGCGCGCTGGACGCGGCGGCGTCTCCCACTCAGATGAGCAAAGGCAGGAACTGAACATGGCAGTCGTGATCGTCGTCGGCGTGCAGTGGGGTGACGAGGGCAAGGGCAAGATCGTCGACCTTCTGACCGAGAAGGCGCGGCTGGTCGTGCGCTGGGCGGGGGGCGCCAACGCCGGGCACACGCTGGTGGTCGACGGCAAGAAGTACGTGACCCGGTTGATCCCGTCGGGCGTGCTGCGCGAGGGCGTCACCTGCGTGCTGGGCGAGGGGATGGTCATCGATCCCGCCGTGCTGGTCGACGAGATCCGCACGTTCAAGGCGCAAGGCTTCATCGCGGCCGGACGCGACCTGGTGGTGGCCGAGCGGGCGCACTTGACGCTGCCGCACCATCTGGAGATCGACCGCCTGCGCGAGGAGAGGCCGGGGGGAATCGGGACCACCAAGAAGGGGATCGGGCCGAGCTACGAGAGCAAGGCGGCCCGGGTGGGCGTGCGGGTCGGGGACCTCTTGCGGCCCGACCGGTTCCGGGCGCGCGTCGAGGCGCTGACCACCGCGCTGGCGCCCTACATCCGCGAGCTGGGCGGCAGCGCGCCCAGCGTCGCCGAGGTCACCAAGAAGTACCTGGCGCTGGGCGAGGAGCTCCGGCCCTTCGTCGGCGACGCCTCGCGGATCGTGCACGACGCCGTCGTCCGGCGCGACAACGTCCTTTTCGAAGGGGCGCAAGGGGTGATGCTGGACATCGATCACGGCACGTACCCGTTCGTGACGTCGTCCTCGACCACCGCCGGCGGCGCCTGCGCCGGGCTGGGCATCGGCCCGACCAAGATCGACCGCGTGCTGGGCGTGGCCAAGGGGTACGCGACCCGGGTGGGCGCGGGGCCCTTTCCGACCGAGCTCAACGAAGAGGTCGGCGAGCTCCTGCGGAAGCGCGGCAATGAATTCGGGTCGGTCACCGGCCGGCCGCGGCGCTGCGGCTGGATGGACGTGGCGGCGGTCCGACTGGCGATCCGGCTGTCGGGGATCGAGGCGATCGCGCTGACCAAGCTGGACGTGATGGCGGGGCTCGATCGGGTGCGCCTGTGCGTCGGATATCGCCTGGGCGGCAAGACGCTGGACGAAATGCCGGTGGATCTGGACGATCTGGCGGCCGCGGAGCCGATCTTCGAGGAGCTCCCCGGCTGGCCTGAACTGGCGGGGTCCTCCATCCCACCCGCCGCTGCCGGCTTCGTCGAGCGCGTCAGCGCGCTGACCGGCATTCCCGTCTGGGCGACTTCGTGGGGCGCCGGCCGCCTCCAGACCATCGTCACCCAGGATCCCTTCAGTGCCAGCTGAAGCGTCCGATGCTGGAAATCGCGGCTAATACGCGGAATTGCCTGGGAAACCGGCCTCCCCCCGCTTGCGCGGGCCCGCCGGCTCAATATAATGTTGCCCTTTTCGGATTTCGGATTCCGGCCTGCTCCCCCTGAATCGAGGCGTTGATGAAGATCGTTTGTGACTCGTGCGGGACCAAGTACTCGATCGCCGACGAAAAGGTCCGCGGCAAGGTCTTCAAGATCCGTTGCAAGAAGTGCAGCCACATCATCGTGGTGCGCGGTGGTGAATCGGCCCCGGAGGCGGCGGCGCCGGCGGCGGAGGGGGGCTGGCACGTCGTGGTCGACGGCGAGCAGGTGGGACCGCTCACCGACGCCGACGTGCGGACGAAGATCGAGCGCGGCGAGATCAAAGCCGACACCTACACCTGGAAGGAAGGCTTCGCCGACTGGGTGAAGCTGTCCGCCGTCCCCGAATTCGCCGGCCTGGTGGCCGGTGACGAGGTGGCGGCCGCGGCGGCGGCCGGCGGCGGCGAGCTCTTCTCGGGCGCGGTGGCGACCGGGACGAACGGCGCCGATCGGTCGCACCGGCAGTCGGGGTCCAGCCCGTCGCTGTTCGGCGGCGGCGGCGACGTGTTCGCTTCACCGGCCGCGGCGCCGGCGCGGGGCGGCGACCTGTTCGGGTCGTCGGCGCCTTCGGCCGAAGAGTCGCGCTGGCCCTCGTCGGGCGTTCCCGCGGCCGGACATGACGGCGGCCGGGTCGAGAACCTGACCGGACAGCGGCACGAGAACTCGGTCCTGTTCTCGCTGTCGAACTTGCAGTCGCTGGCCATGCCCAGCGCGGCGCCCAAGCCGGTGGTCGGCACCAACGCCACGCCGGAGGGCTCGGGCCTGATCGACATCCGGGCGATGGCGGCCAGCACCCTCGGCACCGCCGAGCGGGTCAATTCTGGCCCGGCCGGCGGCCCGCCGCCCGACGACCTGCCGGCCTTCGGGTCCTTCTCGCCGGCCGCGCCGGTGCTGCTGCCGCTGCCGTCCAGCAGCGGTCCGCCCAAGTGGCTGTACGCCGCCGGCGCGCTGATGCTGCTGGCGCTGGCCGGGATCGGCTTCATGGCCTGGAAGGTCCTGGCCGCCAAGCCGCCGGTTTTGGTCGAGACGGTGCAGTCGGTCCCGGCGGCGGCGCCGCCTCCCGCCGCCGCCTCCAAGGCAGCCCCGGCCGAGCCGGCCAAGCCGAGCACCATCGCCGACGACAAACTGCCGCCGCGCGAGGGGAGCGCCGAGGCCGGCGCCAAGTCGGAGCGTTCCGAGCATCACCGCGGCCGGCACGAGCACGAGGCCGGCAAGGAATCGAGCAGGGAGTCCAAGCGGGCTGAAAAGGGCGGGGGTGGTTCGGCGTCGGCCGTGGCCGCCGCGCCGGCCGAGAAGAAGCCCGTCAAGGGCTCGCTGGACGACCTGCTCGACGGCGCGGTCCGCAGCCGCGGCGGTGGCAAGCGCGTCGCCGACGACGACAGCAAGGCGACCGCCGCGCCGGCCGGACCGCTGTCCAAAGGCTCGGTCGTCGCGGGCATGAACTCCGTCAAGCCCAAGGTCCAGGCCTGCTACAACCAGTACAAGCAGGGCGGCATGGCGATGGTGAACGTCGTCATCGGCAGGAGCGGCAAGGTCAGCTCGGCCACCGTGACCGGCAAGTTCGCCGGGACGCCGACCGGCACCTGCGTCGAGAAGGCGGTCAAGTCGGCCAACTTCCCGCCGTCGGAGGGCCTGACCACGCCGTACCCGTTCCAGCTGCGGTAGGCCTCCGACGATCTCGGCGCCGACGTTCGAGCTGGCCCGCCTGTCCGCCGCGCTGGACGGGCTGGGGCTGAACGTCCTTCTGCCGCTCGACGCGCCAGCCTTCGATCGGGTGGCGGCCCCGCTGCGCCTGTCGTCCTTGCTGGCCGGCGCGGCCGGCGCGCTGGTGGCCGGCGCCGGCGGCCGCGGGTTCTTCGATCGGTTCGTCGCGGCGGGGGAAGCGCGCGACGGCCGACCCGACCCGCTGGATCGCTACACCGCGCGCGCCGTCGCCGAGGCGGTCGCCGGTGCGCTGGCCGGTGGCGCGGCGCGGTTCGCGATCGCCCATCCCTTCGACCGGGATCCGGTCATTCCGTTCCAGCGGCTCGGGCGCGCCGCCGGCCTGGGCGGGCCGGGTCCGCTGGCGCTGCAGATCCACCCGGTCTTCGGCCCCTGGTGGGCGTACCGGGTGTTGATCGTCCTCGATCGCCCGCTGCCGGCGGCCGCCGCTCCCGGCGACGGCTGCGCGGGGTGCGCGGCCCCCTGCGTGGCGGCTTGCCCGGGGCGGGCCGTCGCGCGGACCGGGTTCGAGGTCGGCGCCTGTCACGCCCACCGGCGAGCCGACGCCGCCTGCCGGCTGTCCTGCCCGGCCCGGCTGGCCTGCATCCGCGGCCCCGAGCATCGCTACTCCGACGAGCAGCTGGCGTTCCACATGCGCGCGTCGCTGCCGCGGCCGGCTTGACGGCGGAGGCCGACGTTCCTACGCTGCGGCGCCATGGCGATCAGCGTGAACGCGCACATCACCGGCACCGTCTGGAAGATCACCGTCCAGCTCGGCGATTCGGTCAGCGAAGGGCAGACCGTCGCGATTTTGGAGTCGATGAAGATGGAGATGCCCGTCGAGTCGCCGGGCGCCGGGAAGGTGAGCGCCATCCTCGCCAAGGAGGGGCAGCCCATCGAGGAGGGCGCCCCCATCCTCGAGCTCACGCCCTGACGGGCGCCGGGGATGCGCGGCCGCGGTCCGGCCAGACGGGGCTACGGTCCGGGCGGCCTTCCGTCTTTTGAGGCTTTTAAGCCTCTTCGGCTTCGGCGGCGCGGCTGGATCCGCGCACCGCTTCCGACAGCGACACGTGCGCGCCCGAGCGCGACAGGGCCGGCAGCGACGCCAGGCCGGCGGCGATGTACCACAGCGTCTGGATGCCGTGCAGGACGATGGCGTAGGCCATGCCGCTCGAGTTCACGACGGTGGCCGGCAGGTAGGCCATCAGCCCCAGCTTGATCGCGGCGTGGAATTGACCGACCAGCCCGGGCGAATTGGGCAGGGTCAGGACCACGCCCGTGAAGGCCATGATCACGAAGGCCGCGCCCAGCGAGATCGGCAGATGCATCTGCCGGGCGAGGATCCACATCCCGAGGCCGTTCGACGCCCAGTACACCACCGACTGGGCCAAGAAGATCGAGAAATTCCGGCGGTCGGCCAGGGCGCGGAACCCCGAGATCAGCGATCGCAGCTTGTCCCCGGCCTGCTCGGCCCGCGCCGGCGCCAGCCAGGTCAGCAGCGTCAACCGCAGCGTCACCGCGATGGTCCGGTCCGTCCAGATCTGCGCCAGCACCAGGAACACGGTCAGCGTCAGGAAGCCGAACAGCGACAGCCAGGCGGCGGCGCGCAGCTCGCGCGTGAACAGATCGCCCGCCGACGCCAGGTAGGCGCCGAAGAACAGGATCGAGATCAGCAGCCCGTCGACGATGCGCTCGACCGCCACGGCGCCGACCATCGTGCTCATCCGGACGTGCCGCTCGCGCGCGACCAGATAGGGCCGGACGAACTCGCCCAGTCGCACCGGCAGCGCCAGGATGGCCATGAACCCGGCCGACGAGATCGGCAAGAGGCGCTTGAATGGCAGGGAGGTGCCGAGCGCGCGCAGCAAATACTCCCAGCGCAGCGTGCGGAACAGGTGCGTGATGATCAGCGTCCCCAGGTAAAGGAGGACGGCCCGCGGCCCCAGCGATCCGAGCGCGTGCAGCACGGCATGGCCGTCCATCCCGTGGACGGCGTAGACCACGCACACGCCGCACACGATCAGCGACAGCACCCCTTGAATGATCAGCTTACGGCTCATCGCGCGTCGTTTCTCAGGCTTCTCCCGCCTCGGGCAGGTCGCCGGACAGCAGGCGGCGCGGGTTTTGGTCTAGCAGGCGATCGAGCGCCGCCGGTCCGCGCTGCTTGCGAATCCAGGCCATGCCCGCGGCGACGGAGGTCTGGTCGGCCGGGCGGTGGATGTCCGACGCCGCCGCCGTGGCCAGGCCCTCCAGCACCAGCCGCCGCGCCGTCTTCATCTCGGCCTTGCCGTGCGCGCCGTCGAGCGCGCCGAGGTCGACCATCAGCGCCGCGTGGCGGCCGAGCTTCTCCGCCAGGGAAATGTCGCGCTGGATGGCCGCGTACCGTTCGGGGTGCGCCATCACCGGCAGCATCCCGCCGACGCGCAGGTCGAACAGTTCGTTCTCGAGGTTGGGCGGCATCAGCTGGTTGGGAATCTCGAAGAGAAAGGCCGGCCCCCCGCCGTACGAGGGGACGGTTCGGTCGCGCAGCCGTTGCAGCAGGACCGCATCCCAAAAGTTCTCGGCGCCCAGGCCGAGCTTGGCGGTCAGGTCCACCTCGACCGCCTGAGCCTGCGCCGCCTCGAACGCCCGGTCGATGGCCGCGCGCTCGGGCATGAACATGCCGGCGCGCTGGTGCGGCGTGGCGAACAGCTCGGAAAATCCGAGCGCCGCGATGGCGCGCAGCATCTGCAGCGACATCGCGGGATCGGTGGCGCCGTCGTCGAGGGCAGGGAGGTAGTGGGCGTGGAGGTCGACGTAATGAGGCATCTCACCGGGCGCCGGCGCGCGCGGCGGCGCCACCTTACCGCGCGCCGGCCGTCGCGCAAAGCGCGCAGCGCTCGCGCGCCTGCGGCCGACTCCCGAACGCCAGTCGGCGGGCTGGATTCGGTTGCATGTGAATTTTCCAACACTTACAATCAGGGCTCGTCGATATCGTGAATTTCTGCTGATTTTCGACGAAGTTCCAAAAGGAGCGCAAGGCAATGAGCGAGAAAGTGGTGGTCCCGAGGTTCGAGATTCCGTCGGAGACCACGCACCCGGTCATCAAGATCGTGGCCGTGATCGGCGTGGCGCTGCTGGGCACCACGGCGATCCTGGGCATCGCCATCATGCACCGGCGGTCCGAGCAGGCCGCCGCCGTCGCCCAGCGCGACGCCATCATCGCGGCCCATGTGGCCGAACAGAAGGCGGCTGAAGAGAAGGTCAAGGCCGAAGCGGCCGCCGCGCTCGCCGCCAAGGCGGCGGCCAAAAAGGCCGAAGACGCCAAGGTCGCCGCCGCCAAGGCGGCTGCCGCCGCCGAGAAGGTGAAGCTGGCGGAGGCCGACAAGCCGAGCGGCAAGCATCACCATCACCACGGCAAGGCCCTCGCCAAGGGCAAGGGCAAGGGCGCGGGCACCGCGGTGGCCAGCAAGGCGGGGGACGACAAGAAGACGGGCCCGAAGTCGACCCGCGACAACGCCGCGATCGACAAGCTGCTGGCTTCGTTCAAGTGATGCGCGGCCCCCGGCGATGGGTGCCGGGGTCGTTTGAGTTGCTGAACAAATCGTGTTAGCAGGGGAGAGCCATGTCCGATCGGCGTGAGAATTCCGTTCTGTTTTCGCTGAAGGAGCTGCGTCGGATCGAAGACGACCGGCAGCGCCGCGAACAGGACGAGCTGGCGGCGCGACGCGAGGCCGAGCGCGCGGCCAAGGAGGCCGCCGAGCTGGCGGCCCGCGAGGAAGAAGAGCGGCGCCGGCGCGAAGAGGAAGAGCGGATCCGCCGGGTGGAAGAAGAGAAGAGCGCGCGGCTGCGCGAAGAGCAGCTGCGCCTTGAAGAGGCCGAGCGGCGCGCCCGCGTCGAGGCCGACATGAAGATCCAGCAAGAGCGCATGCGGCTGGAGGTGCAGGCCCGCGCCAAGAACTCGCCGGTCAAGGCGGTGGTGGGCGCGTCGCTGATCATCATCGCGATCGCCGGCGGGCTGGGCTACAAGATGTACCAGCAGCACCAGGCCGAGATGGCCGCCAAGAGCGCGCAGCTGGCGCTGGTCGAGCAGCAGAAGGCGCAGCTGGCCGCGGCCGCCATCAAGGCCGAGGCCGAGTACAAGAGCCAGATCGACGCCATCAAGAAAGAGATGGACGACAAGCTGGCCCACGCCACCAGCGACGCCGAGCGCGCGCGCATCCGCGAGGAGGCGACCCGTGCGGCGGTGGCGGCGCGCAGCAAGCGCAACGCCACCTCCGGCAAGAACAGCAACAGCGAGTCCTCGAGCTCCGCCAACAAGATCCGCGCCCCCGGCAAGCACGAGATCAGCGACAACCCGCTCGAAGGTCTGTAAGACTCGCGCGCATGGACATCGGAGCGGAGCTGTTCGAGGAGAATCGGCAGCGGCTGTTGACCCTGTTGCGCCGCCTCTCCTACGAGCAGCGCGAGGTCACGCTGGCCTCGGGCCAGAAGAGCAACTTCTACATCGACTGCAAGCAGACGGTGCTGACGGCCGAGGGGCACTTCCTGGTCGCCAGCCTGTTCACCCGGATCCTGACCACGCGAGCGCCCGAGGTCGAGGCCATCGGCGGCGTCACCATGGGCGCCGACCCGCTGGCTTCGGCGGTCTCCACCCTCAGCTACGTGGCCGGGCGGCCGCTGCCCGCGTTCTACGTGCGCAAGGAAGCCAAGGGGCACGGCACGGCGGCCTGGATCGAAGGAACCAAGTCGCTGCGCCCGGGGATGCCGGTGGCGATCCTGGAGGACGTGGTCACGACCGGCGGTTCGGCGCTGAAGGCCATCGCCCGCGTGCGCGAGCACGGCCTCAAGGTGGCGATCATCCTGGGCCTGGTCGACCGCGAAGAGGGCGGCCGCGAGACGCTGGAGAAAGAAGCTCCGCTGGTCACGCTGTTCCGCCGCCGCGACTTCGTGGCATGACGGCCGCTCGCCATTCGCGGCGGCTGCTGGCGCTGGGGCTGCTGCTCATGGGCGGGTGCGCGCTGCACAAGCAGGTGCGCGTCGACTTCTCGGACACTCCGCGCGATTACCTGCCGCGCGATTACGAGGGCGTCTACCACCGTTGGACGCGGCACGATTACGCCGAGCAGGGCGTCGACAAGTCGCTGGAGGTCTGGGCGACCTACAAGAGCTGGGACTTTCGTGAGGCGTACATCGCGCTCTACGCGTCGATCTACAGTCTGTCCGACGCCGACCGGGACAAGCTGCGCGCCTCGCAGCACGACGCTTATCGCGAGAGCTACGAGTTCCACATCACCGCCCAGAGCGCGCGCTGGGAGTGGAACGACCTCGAAAAGGCGAGCAGCCCCTGGCGGGTCACGTTGCTGGACGCGCTCGGCCACGAGCTGCCGGCCGAGCGGGTACGCGTCGAGAAGCTCCCCGACGCCTACGAGCGCCAGTTCTTTCCGGCCAAGACGCCGTTCACCAAGACCTACAGCATCCGTTTCCGCGTGCCCAGCGACAGCGACTTCGTGGGCGTCCGTTCCGGCTCGATCACGCTGCGGTTCGAGAGCCCGATCGGCCGCATCGAAATGCACTGGGCGAGCTGAGCGGCGACATCCGCCGCCCGGGCGCCGTCACGGCTTCTTGCGCGGGCGCTTGCGCCGCGGGTCCGCGCCGCTGACCGGGTCGAGGTCGTCGAAGCTCTCGATGGCCTCGCGCTTGTAGAGGTCGGCCTCGCGGGCAAAGAAGTCGGCTTCGATGGCGTCGAACGCGTCGCCGCTGGCCTGCGGGACGGGCGTCGTCGTCCGGCGCAGGCGCGGCGAAGGGTCCGCCTTGGGCGCATCCTCCAGCGGGACCTGCCGCCCGCTTCCCGAGCGCCGGCCGATCGGAACCGGCGCCTCCAGCGACGCTTGGCGCCCGCTGCCGCTCCGCGCCCGCACGGGGGCGGGCGGTTCGGCGGTCTCGGCCGGCGGTACCACCGGCGGCGGCGGCTCCGCGACCGGCTCCAGCGCCACCTGCACCGACGGCGCGACGGCCAGCAGGCTGGCGGCGGCCGGGGTCGGCCGGCGCGCGGCCACCGGAATCTCGCCCGAGGTCACCCGGTTGGGGCCGGTGGCCGACTTCCGGGCGACGAGCGGAATGGGGGCCGGGATCGGCGCCGGCGCCGGGCCAAGCGGCCGCAGCCGCCGGCTGGTGCTGCGGCGGTCGCCGACGATCCCGCGCTGGTCGGGAACCATGGCCCACTGCTCGAGCATCGACTTCGGGGCGCCGTTCGGACCGGCGTGCAGCGGGCGGAAGGGGCCGGTGGCCGGCCGCTCGCGCGGGCCGTCGGGGCGATTCACCAGCGCGTTCGACTCGCGCAGCCGGCGGATCATGCGGACCGTGTCGAAGATGCGGAACGGACTCTCCTCGATGACGTCGGACAGCCCGCGGCGCCCGTCGAACAGCCGCAGCAGCGGCGTCAACTGACTGGGCTGAAGACCTTTCACCTCGGGGGCCGGCCCGGCCACCGGCACGTAGATCGTGCGCGGCGGCCCCAGATCCTTGGCGGCGTGCGCGAAGTCGCGCAGGAAGCGCTCGCACTCGTCCAGCAGCTCTTGCGACGAGAGATGAAGCTGGCTGCGCTTCGGAACCGGCCGGCGCAGCAGGGAGACGGCCGCCTCCTCCCAGAGCAGCAGGTGGTGGAGCGCCGGCAGGCCCTGCATGGCCCCCACGCTGACCGCCACCAGAGTCCCCTCGTGAATGCGCATCTCGGCGCGCCGGTTGCCGCGCGCCAGCTGGAGCACCCCCGACCGCCCGCAGGCCGCCATGGCCCGCAAGAGGTAAAACAGGCCGTAGTGCTCGGAGAGGCGCATCTGGATCTCGCCGTCCCCGTCGGGGGCCGCCGCGGGCGCGCCGTGCTTGTCCGGGCTCTTCTGGCTGTTCCTTCGAGCCGCCTCGCTGGCGTGCACGCTGAGGCGGCCGACGCTGATGGCGTCCCGCAAGAAGATGGGCAGCGTCAGGAAATCGGTCGCGCCGGCGGTCACCGCCTGGTCGCGCAGCCCGGACGGGCCCAGGGCCAGCACCGGCAGGCTGCCGGCGATCTCACGCAGCCCGGCGATCGCCTCCAGCGACGGCGTTTCGGGATTCCGGAGCGCCACGATGGCCAGGCCGGGGTTGGCGCTCCGGGCCAGCAGCTCGGCGCGGCGCGGGTCGCCCGTTCCGGTGACCGTGCATCCTTCGCGCTCGAACCCGAAGGTCAGGGTCTCCAGACCTCGGGGGTCCGGGTCGACGACGAGGAGGTTGGGCGGCTGCATCATGGAAAGGGAGGGGAACGGTGCCCTCCAGTATACGGCGGGAGGTCACAAGGCTAGAACAACAGGGGCCGGAAACGAGAGCTCGGTTTGGAAGAGAATGAAAGTCAGTGCTTGCGTAGGTTCTGACCCATCAGCAATTTACCCGGTGCGGCCCCCCCCCGGCCAGTAAAAGGTCATTTGACGGTTCGGGGCCACCTGGCTAGCCTTCGGCAACTTCGATTCGCGCCGCTTCGCATCGTCTGGCGAACAGATCGCGGCGACCCTTCATGTCGAGCCCCACAATTCGTCCCCCCGGCCGCGAGGCCGTCCTTCCCCTGACCCCTGCCCAACTGGTGGAGTACTTCCAGTCGGGTGCCAAAGAGCGGCCGCGGTTCCGGATCGGCATCGAGCAGGAGAAGATCGCGGTCCGCGACGACGGCAGCCCGGTCCCCTACGACGGCGAGCGTGGCCTCTCGGCGGTGCTCGAGCGATTCGCGCAGCGCGGGTTCAGCGCCAGCCGTGAGGATGGTCACATCATCGCGCTGGCGCGCGACGGCGATCGGATCACGATGGAGCCGGGCGGCCAACTGGAGCTCTCCGGGGGCGCGCTGCCCACCGCGGCGGAGTGCGCCGTCGCGCTCGACGCCCACGTCCACGAGGTCGCCGACCTCGCGCGCCCGCTGGGCATTCGGTTCATCGGGGTGGGCGCCCGTCCGTTCGGCAAGCTGGACGACGTGACCTGGTTGCCCAAGCGCCGGTACGTCGTCATGCGCGAGTATTTCCCGCGGCACGGACGCGACAGCCGCCTGGCCCACTCGATGATGAAGATGACGGCCACGGTCCAGGCCAACTTCGACTACTCGAGCGAGGCCGACGCGCTCGACAAGATCCGGACCGCCTACGGCGTCACGTCCATCATCACGGCCCTTTACGCCGCCTCGCCGATCCTGGAGGGGCGGCCGACCGGATATCAGAGCACGCGGGCCGCCATCTGGCTCGAGACCGACGCCGACCGCTGCGGGCTGCTGCCGTTCGTGTTCGAGCCGGGGTTCACCTTCCGCGACTACGTCGAGTGGGCGCTGGACGTCCCGATGTTTTTCGTCGTGCGCGACGGCGTCTATCGGCCGGCCCACGCGCTGCCGTTCCGGCGGTTCATCGCCGAGGGGTGGCAGGGGCTCACCCCGACCATCGACGACTGGGAGGTTCACCTCTCGACGCTGTTCCCCGAGGTGCGCCTCAAGCGCTACGTCGAGGTGCGCGGCGCCGACGCCGGGCCGATGCCGATGGCGCGCGGGCTGGGCGCGCTCTGGCGCGGCATCCTCGAGGACCCGTCCGCGCGGGCGGCGGCCTGGGCGCTGGTCGACAAGCACCCGTTCGCCGAGCGCGAGGCGTTGCGGCGTGACGTCGCGCGGGCGGGCCTGGCGGCGCGCTTCGGCGCCCGCAGCGTGCGCGACCTGGCCGTCGAGCTGTGCCGGATCGCCGACGGCGGCCTGTCCCGCCTGGCGGACGGCGCCGGCGATCGCCCTTTGCTGGAGCCGCTGCGCGCCCGCGCCGAGGACGGCCGGTCGCCCGCCGACGACCTGCTGGCCGACTTCACCGCCGCCGGCGGCGACCCGCGGGCGCTGGTCGACCGCTGGGAGCTGCGGCCGTAGCCGGCCGCGGCGTCCGCCGGATCAGATCGATTCGGACGCGGGCGTCGGCGCGGTGTTGGGCGGACCCGACGGGGCGCCGGTGCGGAGGTAGCGGGAGGCCATCTCGAACTCGAAGAACGAGAACATCTTGGTCTCGACCACCTTCTGCCAGAGCTGGTGCGCGTCGTCGGCCTTGCCGTCGTCCAGGCGGCGCATCGATTCGTAGAAATAGGCCTCCGCGCGCTTGCCGGGCGTGTTGGCCGCCGCCAGCAGCTGATCGTACGACACCAGCCCCACGCCGTAACGGCCCAGCATGCGCGACCAGGCCGCTCCCCGATGCGGGCGCAGCTCCCCGTGCCGCTGGTCCAGCGAGCGCAGGTAGCTCTCGGCCTTCGCGTCCGGCGCGTGGTTCGTGCGCCGGGTGAGATCCAGCACCCACAGCGACGTGTAGATCTTCACGTACTCGGAGACCGATCGCCCGGGCCGGGCCAGCCCGCGGTGATAGATGCCGAGCGCGGCGTCCGTTTCGCCGGCCTGCACCAGGAAGGCGACCACGTCGATGTACGTCTGGTCGCGGTCGTCGTCCTCCTCGATGGCGTCGTCGAACCGCTGCAGGGCTTCGTTGCGCCGGCCAAGCAGGTACAGCAGCTTGCCGACCTCCACGGTGGCCTCGGCGGCGTCGGTCACGTCCTTGCGCCGCAGGTGCTCGATCATCAGCCGTTCCCAGCCGATGAGCGCCCCCCGCCAGGCCGTCGACGCGCCGTCGCGGTCGCCGGCGGCGTCGAAGGCGTCGCCCAGCAGCCGGTCGAGGCGGGCGCGCCCTTCGACGGAGCCGATGGTGTCTTGCCCGGTCCCCTTGCGGCGCAGGGCATCGATCCCCTCTTTCACGATGCGCGCGGCCCGCGCCGGATCGCCGCGCTTGAGCGCCAGGTTGGCCAGCTCGACGGTCACCTCGGCGGTCGGCTCGCCCTCGTCGCGGGCGCGCAGGAACAGCGGCTCGGCGCGATCGATGAGGCCAGCGTTGACGTAGCTGCGCGCCACCTCGAAGTCGATGTCGGCGTCGCGAACCTTCATCTCGGTGGTCGAGAAGCGGCGCCGCGTCTCGGCCGACCGGCGCTTGAGGTCGTCGGCCTCGGCGTAGGCGGGGCTGTCGCGTTCCGGATCCAGCCGCAGCCGCAGGCGGACGAAGTAGAGCTCGATCAGCTCGGCGGAGATCCGGCCCTGCAGCTCGCGGGCGGCCGGGTTGGATTCCAGCACGGCTTCCGCCTCCTCGAGGCGGCGGATGGCCAGGAAGTACGAGGACAGCAGGCGGGCCACGTGCCCCGACAGGACCAGCAGCTCGGGATCGCTCGGGTGCGCGGCCAGGCCGGCCTCCAGCACCCGGTATGCGACCACGGGATCCGGGCTGTCGCTGGCCGTGCCGCCCAGGAAGTCGACCCGCGGCAGGAAGCGCCGGGCCAGCGCCAGGTCGTCGGCGGCGGACGCGCCGGGCTTGGCCGCCGCGGTCAACAGGCCCCGCAGCTCGGGATCGTCGCCGTCGCTGCCGGCCATCGCGGCGGTGCGGGCGGCCGCGTCCTGGATGCGGCCGGCGCGCAGGTAGATGGCCGCCATGCTGGTGACGGCCCGCTGGATCTCCTCGCCGTGGGACAGCAACAGCTCGCCGAGCGCCCGCCGGGCCGAGTCGTTGCGCGGCGGCTGGCGCATCGCCGAGGACAGCCGCTTCTGGCGCTTCACGTAAAGAGCGTCCAGCCGCTTCACCACCGCGGGGGCCGGCCAGTCGCCGAGCGCGCTCTCCAGCACGTCGGCGGAGCCGCCGGCGTGGCGGGGACCGTTCTCCTCGTCGAACTCGCCCTCCGCGTCGGCCCACTGGGTCACCTCGTCCAGCCGCTCGGACCAGTCGGGCTGGTTCGGCTCGATGGTGGTCAGCGCCGCCAGGGCCAGGGCGGCTTGCTGGTCACCGCCGCGCGGGGAGAACAGGGCCAGCACCATCTCCGCCACCGGCCGCAGCATGGCGATCTCCGACGGCGAGAGGCGCGGCGGCGAGGCCCACAGCTCCGACGGATCGAACAGCCCCAGCGCGTCGCGGAACGACGCGAACACGGTGTCGTAGATGTCGTCGCTCTCGAGCTCGCGCGTTTCGCGGCGGATCTCGTCGACCTTCAGCGCCAGCACCGGATCCAGCAGGTAGTGGAGCAGCTTCGCCCGCAGCGCGACCCGCTCGGGTGCCGCCGCGGGCAGGGCTTGATAGACCAGCCGGGCCTCGAGGAAATCGTCTTCGTATTTGACGGCGCCAATGCGGGTCGCTTCGCCCGTGATGGCCTGGGCCGGACCGGCCGGCGCTGGAACGCCTCCCCGGTGCGCGCACCCGGCGCCAAACAGGGAGACGGCGACCAGGACCGCGGCGCCCAGCCGAGCTCCAAGAACGCGCATTGGCCTTAGTGTAATCCCAAACATGCCCCGTGTTGGGGTTCGGTCGGGGGTGGTACGCTTTTCGTGTGTGGCAGTCACGCCGTCCCGGGGACCTGCCCCTCGTCCTCGGGCACCGGGGGGCCAGCGCCCGGGCCACCGAAAACACGCTGCCGGCCTTTCGCGAGGCGCGGGCGGCCGGGGCGGACGGGGTCGAGCTGGACGTCATGCTGTGCGCCAGCGGCGAGGTGGTGGTCTTCCACGACGACGATCTGAGGCGGCTGGCAGGCCGTCCGGAGCGGATCGCCGCCATGCCCTACCGGACGCTGCGCGAGCTGCCGCTCGACGGCGGCGGGCGGATCCCCCTGCTCGAGGAGGTGTTCGACGCCTGTGGGCCGGACCTGCTGGTGAACGTCGAGTTGAAGGTGAACGAGATCGATCCGCGGGGGACCTCGGCGCTGGTCGAGGCGGTCGCGGCGGTGGTGCGGCGGCTCGGCGTGGGTCCGCGCGTGCTCGTCTCGTCGTTCAATCCCTGGGCGGTCTGGGTCTGGACGCGGCACGTCCGGGAGGTGCGCGCCGGCCTGCTGTTCGAGCGGGCCTCGCTGTTGCCGCTGCGGCGGGCCTGGCTGGCGCCGGTGATTTCGCCGTTCGCGCTGCACCCCGAGTTCGTCCTGTGCGACCCGGCGCGGGTGGCCGCCTGGAAGCGCCGGGGCTACCTGGTCAGCGTCTGGACCGTCGACGACCCGGCGGCGCTGGCGGCCTGCCGGCGCATGGGAGTCGACGCCGTCATCACGAACGATCCGGCTCGGTCGCGGGCGGCTCTGAGCGCCGCTTGAGCAGCGCGTGGGTGGCGGTGGCGATGGCCAGCACGGCGCCCCGATCGTCGGTGGCCGTCGCCTCGACGACGGCCAGCCGCTTGCCGCAGCGGCGCACCTCGGCGCGGGCCGTGACCGTGCCGGCGGTGATTGGCTCCAGGAAATTGACGCTCATCTGGGCGGCGGCGTTGAACATGCCGTCGGGCGCCACCAGCGCCGCCACCGCGTGGCCCATGGCCGTGTCCATGAGCGCCATGACCACCCCGCCGTGCAGCACCCCGTTGGGGTTGAAGTGCTCGCGCTGGACCTTGTACTCCCAGGTGGCGTTGCCGGGGGAAGCGCCGCGCGGGATGAACCCCAGCGGTCCGATCGGGGTGCCGCTCATCGCGGCACCTCCACGCCCGCCAGGAACAGGCCGGCGTAGATCTTCGGGTCGACGGCGCGTCCCTCGGCCTGCTTGCCGGCCAGGAACCGCCGCAGCTCGCCCAGCGGGACCTCGTGGACGGTGATGTCCTCGCTGTCGTCGCCGCCGCCCGGGCCCACCCGTTCGAGCCGGCGCGCCTCGAAGAACGACACCACCTCGTCGCTGACGCCCACCGCCACCGGGCCCTCGGCCAGCCGGCGGATCTCGCCGGGCTGAAAGCCGGTCTCCTCGATGAGCTCGCGGCGGGCGGCGTCCGCCAGCGATTCGTGGGCGTCGACGTCCCCCACCAGGCCGGCCGGCAGCTCGACGACGCGGTTGTGGACGGCGGTGCGGGGCTGTTCGACCAGCACCAGCTTGCGATCGTCGGTCAGGGCCACGATGACCACGACTCCGGTCACGTGGGGCCGGGTGACGTACTCCCACCCGCCGTCGGAGATGAGCGCGAGGTATTTCCCCTCGGCAAGCACGCGCGCCGGCGGCGCCGGGCGTTGCCGACCGCCGTCGTCAGGGGAGGTCGAAGGAACCGTGGCGGGGTCCCTGTCTGATGGTGCCGTCACGAGCGGCAAGGTAGCACGCGGCCCGCGTCAATAGCTGTCGTACGGCACCACGTCGATCGCGCTCTCCTGGACCTTGGCGTCGATGAGCAGCTTCTTCATGGTGGCGGCCGTCGCCACCATGGTGATGGCCAGATCGCGCGCATGGACATGCCGCTTGATGGCGGCGTTGACCTCGTCCGGCGTGGTGGCCGCCACCCGCGCCGCGAAGGTCTCGAGGAAGTCGGGCGGCAGCCCGGTGATCTCGTTCGTGACGCGCTCGCCGAGGCGGTGCTCGGGCGCGTCCAGCTCGGCGGCGTGCGAGCCGGCCAGGAACTTCTGGAAGAAGGCGACCTGTTGCGCGTCGAGGCCTTTCTCCATGAAGTTCACGTAAAGCTTTAACACCAGCTTCATCATGCCGACGGTCTTGTCGGTGCCGGAGAACACCCAGCCGATGGCGCCGCCCGTGGCGCGCCGCTCTTCCAGCATCAGATAGGCGCCATAGGCCAGCCCGCGCTTGCGGCGGACTTCGTCCATCAGCGTCGAGCTCATGGCGCGCCCGCCGAAGGCCGACAGGCCGATCGACAGCGGGATGAAGTCGGGGTCGGCGGCCCGCACCGCCGGGTGGCCGAACATGAGCTGGCTCTGCTGCCGGTCGGGCTTGTCGACCAGCTGGATGCGCCAGCCGGTCAGCGGCACGGGCGCCCGCATCTCCAGCGGGTTCACGGGCGGCGCGGGCGCGTCGGACAGCCCGCGCATCGCCTTGCCCAGCGCCGCGGCAAGGGCGTCGGTCTGGACGTCGCCCGAGAACGCGAAGATCAGGTTGTGGCCCACGAAGTGCCGCCGGAAGTGCGCCGCCGCTTCGCCGGCGGTGGCGGCCTCCAGCGCCGGCTTGACGCCGTCCGCCGGGTGCCCGTACGGGTGGTCGCCGAACAGGTTCCGCATGAAGAAGCGCGCGCACAGCATCCGGTCGTCGTTGCGCTGCTCGTCGATCTGCCCCAGCACCTCTTCGCGGGTCTTGGTGAACTCGGCCGGCGTGAACGCCGGGCGGATCAGGACGTCCGCGATCAGGGCCAGGAACGCGTCCAGGTTGCGGGCCAGCACCTCGCCCTCGAAGCGCGTCGAGTCGGGCTCGGTCCGCACGTCGAGGCGCGCGCCCAGCGCGTCCAGCGCTTCGTCCAGCTGCGCGCGGCTGCGGCCGCCGGCGCCGTGGCGCGCCCACTCGGCCGCCAGGTTGGTGAGCCCTTCGCGGTGCCGAGGGTCCGAGGCCGACCCGGAGCGCGACGCGACGACCACGTGGACGATCGGCACGCTGCGGTCTTCCTCGACGATCAAGATCGACCCGGCCGGGCCGGGCCGGCGAACCGCGCCCGGACCGGGGGAGGGCGCCGGCGACGCGACCCCGGCCGTCACCACGGCCGCCGACAGCAGGGCGCCCAGGCCACTCACGACGCTCCTTCGGGGCGGGCGACGACGACCGACCGGGCCCCCCCGGCCAGGTAGCTGGCGGCCACGCGCTGGACGTCGGCGGGCGTGACGTGGGCGTACTCGGTGCCCCGCTCCAGCAGCCGCTGGAATCCGCCCGCCGCGATCTCGAACATGCCGATGGTCTCGGCGCGGCCGTGGCTGGACGCGAGCTGCTGCCAGAACGCGGTCTCGAGGCGCGCCGCCGCGCGGCCCAGCTCGGCGGAGCCCAGCGGGTGGGCGACCAGGTCGTCGACCGCCTCCATGACCAGGTGCTCGGCCTCGGCGGCCGTGTGCCCCTTCATCATCTGGATCGACACGGCGTAGAGGCCCGGGTCGCGGGTGGGCGCCACGTCGCCGTGCACCGACGAGGCCCAGGTGCGGTCGACCACCAGCGCCCGGTTGAGGCGCGACGACGGGCCGCCGGCCAGCACCTCGTTCAAAACTTCGTAAGCCGCGCGGTCGGCGCTTCCGAGCGGCGGCGCCGGAAAGCCGATCATCAGCCGGTCGGCCGGGACCGGGCGGGTGATGGTGGCGCGCACCTCGCTGACCGGCGCGCGTTCCGGCTGCACGTCGGTCGTGGGCAGCTTCTTCGACGGAGCCAGGCCGCCGTAGGCGTCGACGATCAGCCTCAACACCGGCCCCTCGTCGATGCGGCCGGCCACCACGATGACGGCGTTGTTCGGCGCGTAGTACTTCCGGTAAAAGGCGACGGCCCGTTCCTGGGTGAAGGCCTTGATGTCCTTCATGAGCCCGATGACGGGCCAGCGATAGGGGTGCTTTTTGAACGCCTGCTGGTACATCAGCTCGTCCATCATGCCGTCCACGTTGTCCTCGACGGAGGAGAGCCGCTCTTCGGCCACCACGTCGCGCTCGGTCTCGACCTGGTTTTTGCGCAGGTCCAGGTTGACCATGCGGTCGGCTTCCAGCCGGACGGCCGTCGCCACCTCGGCCGGCGGCACGTCGTCGACGTACGCCGTGAAGTCGTAATAGGTCATCGCGTTCGAGCTGCCGCCCACCGCCTCCATCTGGGTGTCGAAGGCGTTGGGGGGCGCGTTCTTGGTCTGCATGAACATCAGGTGCTCGAACAGATGGGCGAGGCCGGTCTCGCCGGCGGCGGCGTCTTCGTTGCGCGAGCCGACCCGAAACCAGGTCATGTAGCTGACCGCCGTGGCGTGCGGGTCCGGCAGCAGGATGACCTCGAGCCCGTTGTCGAGGCGCCACTCGCTGAGCGACAGCGCCCCCAGCGGCGCGCGGGCGATCTCCTTGAGGCCGTCGCTGGGAACGCCGCCGCCGCCGCCGGCCGGCATCCCGGGCAGGCGGCCGGCGGCACCCGTCCGGCGCCCGGCCGCGGCGGCGCATCCGATGAGGAGCATGGCTGAAAGAGCGGCTGCCGATGCGGTGTTGATCATCAAAACTTCATGTTGAGGGTGAGGCCGAAGTCCTGCCAAAAAGCGGTGTACGTGCCGGCCGCCGTCGGGCGGGCCGTGCCATCCGCGCGCTTCTGGCAGGCGGGCTGGGTCAAATCACCGTTGGCGTCGGCGCACTCCTGCGCGGCCGTGGGCTGGAAGACGGACTGGCTGGCGGTCACGGCGGGCATGATGGTAAGCCCATAGCCGGCGGTGAGCCAGAGCCGCCGTCCCAGGCGCACCCCGGCCAGCAGCACCGGTTCCAGCTTGAGCCCGTCGACCGCCCCGGCGTCGACGTCGGCCGAGTCGACCGCGCTGGTCTCGAGGCGCAGCTCGGCGCCGACGCGCACCCACTCGTGCCACCAGTAGCTGACCCGGCCGCGCAGGTCCACGACGTCGCGGAAGCCCCGGTGCAGCACGATGTGGGCGGGGACCCCGGTCGCGTCCAGGGCCGGGCTGACCAGGCGAATGTCGATGCGATCCTGCAGGTGCAGCCAGAGCCAGCGCGCGATCAGCGCCAGCTCCAGCCCGGGCCGGGCGTGCCAGGTGACGCCGGCAATCACCAGGTCGGGCAGGCGATAGCTGGCGTCGGCGAACACGCAGCGCGTGGATTGACCCCCGGCGCAGGTGACCGGGCCGCCCCCCAACCGCGGCGGCAGCGTGACGCTGGACTGGCTGCCCGCCACCTCGACGCCGGTCACCGCCGAGCCCAGCGGGCGGCTCTGGTACGACAGGCCGAACTCGAGGTTCCGCCGCCGCCAGTAGACGCCGCCGCCCAGCGTGACCGAGAAGCGCGCGCCGCCCAGCCCCTGTCCCGAGTCGACGTGGACGCGCGCCGCCGACGCCGGGTTCTCGGCCCCGCAGGGCAGGCCGTTGCAGTCGGCGTGCAGGCCCGCCGAGCCGCCGTCGAGGGCGGTGTCCTCGGCGAAGTCGATGGTGCCGGTCGAGAACATGAACCCCGGCGCCAGCCCGATCCGCAGGTCGTTCCCGAACCGGATGGCCAGTGCCGGGACCAGCGCCAGGTTGCGCAGGTCCAGGCCCAACATCTGATAGCGCGTCGGCTCGTCGCCGGCCGGCGACAGGGGGAAACGGATCTGCTGCAGGTACGGCATGTACGTGGCGAACGCCAGGGTGAACCGGTCGCTGCCGAACCCCAGCGCCACGTAGCTGCCCGGCCCGGGCGGCCACTGGAACGGCTGCCGGAAGTCGCGCGCCGTGGCCGACCCGCCGGGCAGCGACCCGCCGATCAGGTTGCCGCCCGCCGGACGGTTCACGGTGATCGAGGCCGCTCGGGCCGTGCCCGCCACCATGACCTGGAAGCCGCGCATCAACCCCAGCGCGGCCGGGTTCCAGTAGATCGCCCCCAGATCTCCCGAGGTCGGGCTGCTGAACGAAAATCCGCCCACGAACGGATCGTCGATGGGGGAGGCCGCGGCCGGACGGGCGGCCAGGGCGGCGGCCGCCAGGATCGCGGCGGAGATCGCGGCGGAGATCGCGGCGGACAGAACACCTCCGGGCCGTCGCCGCGCGAAACCCATGGGGGAACGCGACGTTATCCGAACGGACCCGGTGCGGCAATCCTTGACGCTGCGATCTGCGCGTGGCTAACATCCGCCCGATGGCCGCGCCCAAGGGCGTCCTGGTTTCTTCGCGGCTGCGCTGGGGTTGTGCGCTGCTGTCGATTGCCATGGCCTCTCCACTGGCCTGTTCGACGCGCGTCACCGCCGAGAACATCGCGGCCTGGAAGACGACGCAGAAGGGGCCCGACCGGCTGCACGACGCGTTGGCCGACCACACCGTGCCGGCCAAGCTGCGCGCCGAGGCGGCGCTGGCCCTCGTCGACATCGGGCGCGCCGACGAGGTGGACGACATCCTGACCAACGCGCCGGCGGCCGACCGGGCCGAGATCGCCAAGGCGTTCGCGCCGCTGCTGGAGGCGGGCATGAAGGATCCGTCGCCCGACAAGTCCCTGGCTTACCGGGACGCGCTGTTCTCGCTGCGGGCGGGGGCGCCGGCCGACGACCAGCAGCGGATCGACCAGGCGCTCTTGGCCTCGCTGGAAGTCGAGATGAAGGCCGGCAAGCCGCGGCAAGGACGCCATTCGCTGGCCAAGATGTTGACCGCCATCGGCGCCAACTCGGGCGCGATGCTGGTCCGGGTGCTGGCCACCCCCGACATCCCGTACGCGGCGGCGGCCGAGATGCTGGGCAAGATCGGCGACGAGGCGGCGCGCGACCAAGGGGCCGCGGCCCTGATTGCCCGCGCGCCGCAGATCGAGGCGGCCGACCGGTCGCCGGCGAAGCTGGACCGCGCGCTGGGCATGATCGGCGGCCCCACGGCGGTCGGCTATCTCGAGCGCCAGGTGACCACCGGCACGGGCGACGCGCCGGTCATCGCCACGCGCGCGCTGCGCGAGCGGCGGGAGCCCGCGGTGCTGCCGCTGGCCTTGAAGATCGCGGGCGACCCCAAGGCCGACAAGGAGCTGCGCGACGAGATGTTCGAGGTGGTGGCCACCATCGGCGGCCTGGAGGCCGAAAAGGGCCTGCTGCGAATCATCGCGACGGACCGGGAAGAGATCGTCCGTTACCGCGCGTTCGAGGCCATCTTGACGGCCCGCAAGGCCGAGGGGGTCGTCCCCGCGCTGGAGGCGTTCCCGGCGGGCGCCGCCTACAAGCGGGTCGACGTCGACGACCTCTTGGTGAAGTTGATCGAGAAGCTGGGACAGCCGGTCCGGCCCGTGCTGGTCCGGGCCCTGGGCTCTCGGGCGCCGCTGGCGCGGGTGACGGCGGCCATGACCCTGGCGCAGGTTGGCCGCCCCGAGGACGCGGCCGCGCTGAATAAGCTGGCGTCCGACGGCGCCACGATCAAAGGTTTCCCGGCCGGCGACACCGTCGGCAAGGAGGCCGCCGCGGCGGCCGAGGCCGTCAAGAAGAGATCCTGACCATGGCGCTTCCCGGTCGAAAAAGCCTGCGACAGTTCCAGTGCAACGAGATGCTCTGGGTGACCTTCCGTCGCATGGCGGAGGACCAAGAGAAGGAAATCGACGACGTCATCGGCGAGGCGATGGAGGCGTACGCCCAGCTCTCCGGGTACCAGACGGGGATCAACGCGCTTTCCGAGGGGGAGGCCACGCCGCCCCCGGAGGGCGAGCCGCCGCTCTCCGCCGAGTCGCCGCTCTCGCCCGAGCCGGCGTTCGAGCCCGCCTTCGAGCAGGCGCTGGAGGCGCCGCGGGCCTACCGGCGGGCCGCCGGGCCGCCCGCGATGCCGCCGCTGCCCCCGCCGCCCCCCGCGATGCCGCCGCCGGCCCATTCCCGGTTTTCGCAGCGGGTTCCGCAGCCGAGCAGCCTGCACATGCTGGACGGGCCGGCCACGCCGCCGCCGCACCCGCACATCGCGGCCCAGCTCGCGTTCGACGCCGAGCCCGCCCTGGCCCCGGCGCCGCCGCCGCTGTATCTGGTGTTCGACAACCAAAAGTACCGGATCGACAAGGACCAGTTCATCATCGGACGGGGGAGCAAGTCGTCCGACCTGCCCATCAAGGACGGCAACATCTCGCGCAAGCACGCGGCGGTCATCCGGCGGAATGGAACGTACTTCATCAAAGACCTCGGATCGACCAACGGAATCGACTTCAAGGGGATGCGCATCGACAACAAGCGCATCGAAGAAGGCGACGTGTTCCACCTCTGTGACTACGAGCTGCGCTTCACCTTCAAGCGCTGACTCGCTGGAGGTTCCGATCGCCGCGCTGGCGGGGGCCGGCCCGGTGACGCGGGCGCGGCTGGCGGGCGCCGGCATCGGGACCGCGCGGGACCTCTTGCTGCGGCTGCCGCGCGGGTACGAAGACCTGCGCCGGGTGACGCCGCTGCCCGGGCTGGCCGAGCTGCCCGACGGCGCCACCGTGCTGGTCCGGGGCGTGGTCGCGCGCGTTCACGTGTTTCCGCGGCGGCTGCTGGACGTCGCGATCGAGGAGGGCGGCGCGGCGGTGCGGGCGCGCTGGTTCCGGCCGCCCGCGGGCATGGCGCGCGGGTTTTCGAAGGGGACCGAGGTGGCGCTGGCGGGGGCCCTGCACACCGCGCGCGACGGCAGGCGCGAGCTGTTGCAGCCGTCGGTGGTGACGGCGGCGCTGCGCGCGCGCGGCGGCACCGGGTTGGGCATCCGGCCGCGATATGCGCCGATCGCGGGCGTGCCCGGGCGGACGCTGGAGCGGGTGCGCGCGGCGGCGCTGGCCGGCCTGAACGTCGCGCCGGCGCTGGATCTGGCTCCGTCGAGCGCGCAGCAGCGGTTGAATCTGCTGCCGGTCGGCCAGGCGTTGCGCGCGCTGCACGCACCGGGCGACGACCTGTCGGCGCTCGGCCCGGCGCGCCGGCGGGTGCTGCTCGAACGGGCCTTCGTGGCGCAGGCGGCGCTCCTGGCCCGGCGCGCGGCCGATCCGCGGCCCGCGTTCGTGCCGGCGGCCGAGGCGGCCCTGGCCGCCCGCCGCCGGGCCGAGGCGGCGCTGCCGTTCGCGCTGACGGCGTCGCAGGCGCGCGCGCTCGACCAGATGGCGGTCGACCTCTGCAGCGGGCGGCGCATGCGGCGGCTGCTGATTGGCGACACCGGCAGCGGCAAGACGGCGGTGGCGTTCGTGGGCGCGGCGCTGGCCGCCGCGGCGGGCGCGCAGACGGCGATGATGGTGCCGACGGAGGTCCTGGCCGAGCAGCAGGCGGCGGCCGTCGGCGATTGGGCGGGGCGGGCCGGCTTGCGCGCGGCGGCGCTGACCGGCGGCATGCCCGCCCGGGAGCGCGCCGCCACCGTCGCAGCCTGGAACAGCGGCGCGCTTCACCTGCTGATCGGGACCCACGCGCTGCTGCGGGCGGGGCTGGACCCGATGCGTCTGGGACTGGCCGTCGTCGACGAGCAGCACCGATTCGGCGTCGCGCAGCGGGCCCGGCTGGCGGCGGGGGCTCACGTGCTGGCCATGTCGGCCACGCCCATCCCGCGATCGCTGGCGCTGGTGCTGCACGGCGATCTCGAGGCGAGCTTCCTCACCGAACGGCCGGCCGGACGCCGGGCGGCGCCGGCCGTGGTGTGCGCCGGGGCCGACGCGCGGGCGGCGGCCTGGGAGCGCCTGCGCGACGCGATCGGCTCCGGGGCGCAGGCGTTCGTGGTCTGCCCGGCGCGCGAGGAGGCGCGGCGCGCGGGCGCGGTGACGGCGCTGGCGGCGCATGCGCGGCTGGCTCGGGTGCTGGCGCCGGCGCGGGTCGGGCTGTTGCACGGCGCGCTGCCCAGCGCGGCCAAGGAGCGGGCGCTGCGCGCCTTCGTCGAGGGCGAGACCGCGGTGCTGGTCGCGACGACGGTCGTCGAGCTGGGCATCGACGTCCCCAACGCCACCGTCATGTTGATCGAGGACGCCGATCGGCTGGGGCTGGCGCAGCTGCACCAGCTTCGGGGCCGGGTGGGGCGGGGCGGGCGCCCCGGCCTCTGCTTCTTGCTCGCGTCGGAAGGGCTGGCGGCGGCCAGCCCGGGGATGGCGCGGCTGGAACGGCTGGCGGTGCTCGACGACGGGTTCGCCCTGGCCGAGGCCGACCTGGCGCAGCGCGGGTTCGGCGATCTGCTGGGGACCGAGCAAGCGGGCGTGACCGATCTGGCGGCGGACGATCTGCGCGCGGTCGGCGAGCTGTTCGGCGTGGCACGCGACGCGGCCGAGGCTGTCTTGCGGCGCGATCCGCGGCTGGAGGCGCCGGCCCACGCCGCCCTGGCGCGGGCGGTGGCCGCCGCGGGCGCCGGCGCGCTCGCCGCCGAGGCGGGATGATGCCGGAATCGCGAGCGGCTGGCCGCGGGTGGGCCTGGATCGCGGCCGGCGCGACGGCCGGGGCAGCGGCCGGCGCGCTCGACGCCGGCTGGTCGGTGCTGAAGGGCATCGGCGGCCTCTCCGACGGAAAGGCGCTCCGGTTGATCGGCATCGACGCCGGCCTGATGGCGCTGGCCGGCGCGCTGCTGGGCCTGCTGGCGGCGCTGGTGGGCGTGCTGGCCCGGCGGACGCGCGACCCGGCGCGAACGGCCGGGGGGCTGGCGGCCCTGCTGGCGGCGCCGGTGCTGGTGGCCGACGCATTCGCCATGTTCTCGGGACATCTGGCGGCCTCGCTGCCGGGACACCAGGCGGTGTCGATTCTGCTGGCCGCCGCCGGGCTGGCGGCGGTGTTCGTCGCCGCGCGCCGGTACGCGCGGGCGCTGGACGGCGGCGGCGGGCGGGGTCTGGCGGTGGCGCTGTTGCTGCTGGTGGCGGCGGGCGCCGAGCTGGCCAACCGCACCGTGCTGCCGCGGCTTTACCACTGGTTCCACCAGACGCTGGCGGCCGTGACGCTGGTGGCGGCGGTGGCGGCGCTCCGGCTGGCCGTGCGCCGGGCGCGGTCCTGGGCGGGCGGCCTGGCGCTGGCCGGCGCGCTGGTGGCGGCCTATGTCTCCGGCACCGCCCTGGGCGCCAGCCAGGTGTTGCGCTTCGCCGCCACCGAGCGGACCGCGCTGGCCTCGGTGGCGCTGTCGGGCGCGCCGGGGTTGATCCACGGCCGCGCCGCCGTGGTGACCGCCGCCGCGCCCAGCGCCCGGCTTCCGCCGCTGCCCGACGGCCCGCGGCGCCCCGACGCCGACGTTCTCGTCATCACCATCGACGCGCTCCGCGCCGATCACATCGGCGCCTACGGCTATCCGCGCAACACCACGCCCAACATCGACGCGCTGGCCCGGCAAGGGGTGCGCTTCACCCGGGCCTATTCGCAGGCCCCGCACACCTCGTTCTCGGTGTCGTCGATGCTGACGGCGAAGTACTTCCCGGCCATGGTGCGCCTGGCCCCCGGCGAGAAGCACGACACCATCGCGGCGGTGCTCCGGCGGTTCGGCTGGAAGACCGCCGCCTTCTACCCGCCGGCGGTCTTCTACATCGACTCCGACAAGCTGAAGGACTTCGCCGCCACCAACTTCGACTTCGAGTACGTGAAGTTCGAGTACATCGACGCCCAGCGGCGCGTCGA
>JAICYS010000288.1 GCA_025934105.1 Myxococcota bacterium
GGCCACCTGAAGCCCAACTTGGTCTGTCCCGATCTCGAGTCGCTGATCGCGGAGACCATCGACACGGTCAGCATCCGCGAGCGAGAGGTCGAGGGGACAGACGGTCGAACGTTCGCCCTGCAGATCCGCCCCTATCAGACCGTCGATAATCGGATCGACGGGGCGCTGGTGGTCCTCTTCGACGTCAGCGCCCCCGAGGAGAACGCAGCGGCGCTGCAGGTGGCGCTCACCACGGGCGAGGCGCTCATGCCGCGAATCGGCGATCCGGTGCTCCTGCTCGACAGCGCATTCAAGGTTCAGCGAGCCAACCCAGCCTTCTTCGATACCTTCCACGGCCAATCGCCGGCCGTGGTCGGCCGCTACATCTACGACATCGGAGACAAGGAATGGGACGTTCCCGAGCTGCGGCGCCTGCTGGAAGAGGTCCTGCCCGAACAGAAGGACTTTCGGGGATTGCGTATCCACCTGCCGACCGGCGCCGCGGGGTCGCAGGAGTTCGAGTTGGAGGCTCACCGGATCGAATCGGGGCGAAGGCGGCAGGGTGTGATCCTTCTGATTTTTCGCAAGGTGGGAGACCATGAATCAGCGCCAGCTGACGGCGGAGGTCGAACGACTGCGCAGCGAGAACGCGCGGCTGACGGAATCCCGGCGTCTGGCGGAGGAGATGCTGGACCGCTGGACGGAGCTGTATGATCACGGGCCGCTGGCGCACCTGACCCTTGACGGCCAGGGGTTGGTCCAGGATGTCAACCAGGCAGCGGCGGCGCTGCTGGGCCCAAGCAGTCGGCGCCGACATCTGAGCGGGTCGCGGCTGCGGAGATGCGTTCGCGAGGGTGATCACGAAATCTTGGCGAGGCATCTGATCCGCTGCGCCGGCGAGGCGGGGCCCTCGTGCTGTGAGCTGCACCTCTTGGACGGCACCCCCATCCAGATCTGGAGCCGCCGGATCCGGCCGGGGCTGCGGACCTATCCGACCGCGCTGATCGACCTGAGCGCGCGCGAACGCGCGGACGACGAAACCCGCCGGCTGACGGAGGCGGAGAAGGCGGCGCGCCAGTCGATGCGTGCCAAGGATCAGTTCATCGCCAGCCTCAGTCATGAACTGCGGACACCGCTCACGCCGGTGCTGGCGGCGGTCACCGCCCTCCACAGCCGCGCCGACGTCCCCCCGGCGTTGCGCGGGATCTGCGAAATGATCCGGCGCAACGTCCAGACCGAGGCACGTCTGATCGACGATCTTCTGGACGTCAGTCGCATCACCCAGGGCAAGATGAGCATCGACCGCCAGCCGACGGACGCTCATGCGGCGGTGCGCGAGGTCATCGAGACCCTGGAAGCAGACATCCGGGGCAAGCGGATCTCGGTGGGATTGTTCTTGGAGGCGGACCGCCCGATCGCCTTTGCGGATCCGGTCCGCCTCAAGCAGGTCCTGTGGAACCTGATGCGCAACGCGGTGAAGTTCACCCCGGAGGGCGGTCGGATCGAGGTCCGCTCGTGGAATGACGACCGAGGCGGCCGCACGTGGCTGCATGTCGAGGTCAGTGACAATGGCCTGGGGTTCGATCCGGCGTCGGCTCCGCGCCTCTTCGAGGCATTCGAGCAAGGGACCGAGAAGCCGGAGCGAAATGGAGGGCTCGGCCTGGGGCTGGCCATCTGCAAGGGGATCATGGATCTGCACGCCGGTACCATCGCCGCCACCAGCCCCGGCCCGGGACGGGGAGCGCGTTTCCTCATCGAGATCGACACAATGGCCGCCGCGCCGGTGGTCGTGCCCGCGCACACGCCGCTTCCAGGGCCTGGTCCCGCGGCCGATCGACCGCGCCGTCTGTTGGTCGAAGACGACCCGGATACGGCCGACGTCCTGCAGGAGCTCTTGCAGGACGCCGGGTACGTCGTGCGCATCGCGCGATCCGCCAAAGCCGCGCTGGCGCTCGACCTCGACACCATCGATCTGGTCATCAGCGACATCGGGCTGCCGGACGTGTCCGGGCTGGATTTGATGCGCAGGCTCAAAGATCGCGCGCTGAGGGGCGTGGCACTCAGCGGATACGGCACCGAAGCCGACATCCTGGCCAGCCGGGAGGCCGGCTTCAGCGCCCACCTCACGAAGCCGGTGGACTTCGAGCGGCTGCTGGCAACGATCCAACGCGTCAGTCTCTCAGGGTTTTCCTGAGTTCCGCCGTTTCGCTCTCGCCGTACGGTAGGCCCTTGCAAGAACCGCTCAGGCCACCCAGCTTCCCGTCATGCGAACGATGCTGACGGCGACGTTCTTGGCAATCGGGTTGGGCTGCAGCTGGTTCGGCGGCGGCTCCGCGGTCCACCTCCAGTCGGCCCCGGAGGCTCCGGCTGCCCAGGGCGAGGTGAAAACCAAGCTCACGAAGGACGGCAACACGGCCGTGACCGTCACCGTCAAGCACCTGGCGCCGCCGGACCGGCTGGCCCGCGACGCCACGACCTACGTCGTGTGGGCGCATCCAGTGGGGACGCCGGCCGGGGCTGGCGCGGCCAGCGGCGGTCCTGCGGATGGGGGCTTTTACAACCTCGGTGGTTTGAAAATTGACGGTGACCTCAACGGGGATCTGACCACGACCACGCCCTACCATTCCTTCGAGCTGCTCATTACCCCAGAGCCCTCTGCCGCGGTGACCAAGCCGACGAACAATCGGGCCCTGTGGGCCACCGTCACCCACGACTGAATCACCGCTGCTGCGGGTCTTGATCGGCCTGCCCGAGATGCGGGCCGGATCGACCACGTCGCGCGGCGCGGTGGCGCTTGCGATCGACGTCGGCCCTCTGGGTGTCTTCTACCTCCAGCGCGCCGTGATCCAACCAGCACAATCCGATCAGGGACGCCCGTCATCGTCGACGTGGCTCCTCATCGGCGTCGAGTTTCGCGAGCTGTCCATGGACGAAGATCGCATTCCGCTGGTCAAAGCGGTCGTGCGCGGATCGTCCGTCGAAGAAGCGGAGGCATTCGTTGCCGAAGCACGCACCCTGGAGGACGCGAGCGAAGTCACCGAGCTACTCTGGACGCGGCTGGAGGGCCGTTTTTGCAGCGAGCTCGAGGGGTTCACCTCGAGGGGCGGCGCCTTCTCGGCGGGCGCAGCGCCTTTGGGGGGCGAAGAGCGTCAGCCGTCGACACGACCGTGGTCTCACCGAAGTCCCACCCGACCCGCTTCGGACACCAACCGGCCGTCTTCAGTCAATGTGCCGGCGGCGGCGAGCACGTTCGCGGATAGCGCCGCCGTCGGGGTCCTCGCTGTCAGGCGATAACACCGGCGCCGCCGGCGCTTCGCCCTTCCATCGAGGTGGAGTCACCGACGCCCGCGACGGCATCGCTGAACGCCCCAATGCCCACACCATCACGCCGAACACCGTCATCCATTCGCCGACTCTCCACGCTGTCTCGACCCTGCTCGTTCGGTTCCACATGGAATTGCGCCCCTCTCCGTTCACGGTCCGCCGAGCGCGCCGCTCGGCGCGCCGGTGGCCGGCGAATTGTCGGGCGGCTCGGTGTCCCCCCCTGTTCGAATGGGACGAAACTTGAACACCCGCTCGACCGGCATGGGTCCGCCGGACGGGGGCGAAAAGCGCCAGCCGGTCATCTGCCTCTTCACGCAGTCGAGCACGCCGGCGTCGACCGGGGTTGTCCCGACCGCCGTCGCATCCGTGACCTCGCCCGTGTCGACGATGGTCCAACGGAGCGTGAGCCGATCGGCTTGCACGGCTGACACCAACACCTGCCTCGTCCGAGCTACCCCGATTCGACAGTCGTCCAGCCTCTCGAATCGCGCGGCGATCTCCGACGCGAGCTCCGCTTCGTCGATGGTTCCAGCGGCGGTGGGCGCCAGAGCCCGCGCAGCGGGCCCGGCGACCTGAGCCTCGGACTTTCCGCCGCTGACGTCGACCTCGGCGGGAGCGATCTCGATGCCGCCGCCCTCGACGGAGGAGCCGGCGACGCGACCCATCCGATGGGTCCGCACCCCGTTGAGTCCGGGGACGGGCTCCTCGGGAACCGGCTCCTGCCCCTGCCCCTGGCGGGGGAACGATACGACCGACACAATCACGCTTGTCGCTGCCCAAAGCCTCCAGGTTTTCATCTGCGCCTCCTCAGCCCGGCCAGATGATCTCATCGGGTCAGGTTCCCGACAGTGGAGGCGATGTCGTCCCTCGTGCCGTCCCCCTAAAGATGCTCACGAAAGGGGACAGCAGTTGCGGATTCGGCTGAACGGGTGCGCAGCGCGTGGTCCGCCTCCGCCAGCAGAACGGGGCCAGTCAGCGCAACAGCTCCGGCTTGGGATCGCCCGCCGGCGGGTCAGCGTCGGGGCGCTGGCGGGAGATCGGCGGGATCACATCGGGCTCGTCTGCGCTCACGGGTTTGGACGCCTCCGATCGAGCCTTGCTTGGTCTCGGTCCGTACTGGTTGAGGTCCCGCACCCCTCGTCTCGTCAGCGTCGGCTTTGAACTCATCGCCCTATCCATCTGGTACCGAACCGCGCAGAGGGCCAGGACGGCGTGACTAAACGTTCGTCGCGCATCCCCTGTCTCGCCCCCGGAAGCCGCGCAGCGCGAGACCGTTGCGGTGCGCGCGGCACCTCAATCGACGGAACGGGACGAATTGCGTAGGCGGTGCGGATCGTTCCTTGCGGATGGGAGTTCCGCAGAGTATGGGTTCATCTGCTGAAGCTCTTTCGGAATGGGCTGCAGACCATCGGCCAGCCTCACGACCTGGTGGACCCCGAGGGAGGACACCATGGAGCGCTTCACGGCATTGAGATGGCTCGATTGGATTTTTGTATTGCTGGTCTTGTGCGCAGTCTTCGTTTGGCAGGTCTTGACGCCTGAGCAGAAGCCGCTCAAGCCGGTCCGCGCCAAGAGTGGTCGGCGCCCGCAAAGACACAATGAGCCTTGAACCCGACGTCGCGCTTGTCGCGGCAGGGTGCGGCCTCTTCACCGTCATGCCGCTGGAACGACGGATTGGCATCATGAAGGACCTGATGCGCGGCATGGATCTGGTCACACTGGTGGGACAAGGGCACGCCATGAACAAGATCTTGGTCCTCTTGCGTCGCGAAGCCCTCCGACTGACACCACCCGTCGCTGCGGAGGATCTCGCGTCGTTGTCGAATGCCATGACGGAGCTCGAGCACGAGGTCGGCCGGATTGCTCCCTCACCCAGCATTTTCAACGACCATGTCGAGGCCGCGATCGCGGCCCTCAGGCGGACGTATCCATCGCTGGAGCGATGGCAAGGGACCCCATGAACGACGGGGACGGCGGGCGCGTCGCCGCCTATCAGCAGCTACGCGCAGCCCAGGAAGGCCTTCACCAGCTCGACGCTCTCATCGTGGCGTGCGACGGCGCGATCGGAGCCACGCTGGTCCGGGATCACGCGGCTGCGGCGCGAAGCCAGGTGGACGAAGCGGTGCGGCTGCTCGCCTACGAAGAAGAAGCGTCACGCCAGCCCGCGCGCGTGCCCTGTTCGTTCTGCGGCCAGATGATCATGCCGGCGGCGACTCTGTGCGGGTTCTGCTGGCGCAAGCGAACCCCAGCGAGAGCGTAACGGGCCCGAGGCACGATGGTTCCGGGCGTCGCGGCGCCCGCCCGAAATCCATCCGGAAGGGCTGATCTAGAAGTCGTTGCCGCCCATGCCGCCAGCATCCGTGTCGGCACCGGCAGCTTTCTTCTTGGGCCGATCGGCGATGAGCGCCTCGGTGGACAGCATCAGCGCGGCGACGGAGGCGGCGTTCTGCAGGGCGGCGCGCACGACCTTGGTCGGATCGATGACACCGGCCTTCACAAGATCCTCGTACTCCTCGGTCGCGGCGTTGAACCCGAACGCGCCTTTGCCGTTCTTGACCTTGTCCACCACGATGGCCCCGTCGACGCCCGCGTTCGCGGCGATCTGGCGAAGCGGCTCTTCGACCGCCCGGCGGATGATCTTGACGCCGTACTGGCGGTCGTCGTCGAACTTGAGCCCATCCAGCGACGAGAGCGCCCGAATGAGCGCCACGCCGCCGCCGGGAACGATGCCCTCTTCGACGGCCGCCCGCGTGGCGTGAAGCGCGTCCTCGACCCGCGCCTTCTTCTCCTTCATCTCCGACTCCGTCGCGGCGCCGACCTTGATGACCGCCACGCCGCCGACCAGCTTGGCCAACCGCTCCTGCAGCTTCTCGCGATCGTAGTCCGACGTCGTTTCCTCGATCTGGACACGGAGCTGTTTGACCCGCCCCTCGATGTCGGCCTTCTTACCGGCCCCCTCGACGATCGTGGTGTTGTCCTTGTCGACCGTGATGCGCTTGGCGCGGCCGAGCTCCTTGAGCGTGATGTTCTCCAGCTTGAGGCCCAGGTCTTCCGTAACCGCCTGCCCTCCGGTGAGCACCGCGATGTCCTTCAACATCTCGCTGCGCCGATCGCCGAAGCCGGGCGCCTTCACCGCGCACACTTGCAAGGTACCGCGCAGCTTGTTGACCACCAGGGTCGCCAGGGCC
>JAICYS010000391.1 GCA_025934105.1 Myxococcota bacterium
CTCCGCGGATCGATCGTCCGGTGCGTGAGGCGGTTGACGCTCCGGTCGCCCGGCCAGTGATAAGGGACGAAGACGGTGTCGGGGCGGATGGTTTTGACGACCTGCGCCTGGACGGTCATGGTGGCCCGCCGGGTGGTGACGTCGACCCAGTCTCCGTCGGCGATGCCGTGTCGCTCGGCGAGCCGCGGGTGCAGCTCGAGGCGCGGCTCGGGGTACTGGTCGACGAGCGGCCCGATCCGGCGCGTCTGCGTCCCGGACAGGTACTGGCTGACGACGCGTCCGGTGGTGAGGTGCAGCGGGAAATCGTCGGACAGCGGATCGCCGCCCGGGCGTTCCTCGACCACCACGAAGTGGGCCTTCCCGTCGGCGTGGAAGAAGCGTCCGCCCTCGAACAGGCGCGGCGTCCCCGGATGGTCCTCGCTCGGGCAGGGCCAGAAGACCCCCAACTCGCGGTCGATGCGCTCGTAGGTGATCCCCGCGTAGTCGGCGATGCCGCCGCGCGAGGCTTCGCGCAGCTCGTCGAGGATCTCGCGCGGCGATTGGAAGGCGAACCGCTCCGCTTCGCCCAGCCGCGCCGCCAGATCGCCCAAGATCCGCCACTCGGGGCGCGCCTCGCCGGGCGGCTCGACGGCCTTCCGAATGTGAATCACCCGCCCCTCGACGTTGCAGCTCAACCCCTCGTCCTCCTCCTGCAGCGTCGCCGGCAGCACGAAGTCGGCGTGGTGCGCCGTCTCGGACATGAAGAAGTCCATCACCACGAAGAGCTCCAGCTTCGAGAGCGCCTCGCGGGTGAACTCGGCGTCCGGCAGCGAGACCAGCGGGTTGAAGCAAGCGGCCACCAGCGCCTTGATCTCGCCGCGATGGATCGCCTCCATGATCTCGACCGCGCTGTAGCCGGCCTGCGGGATGCGCTGGGGCTCGATTCCCCAGACCCGCGCCACGTGTTCGCGCGCGGCCGGATCGGAGATCGAGCGCTGCCCCGGGAGCTGATCGCACTTCTGCCCGTGCTCGCGCCCGCCCTGCCCGTTGCCCTGGCCGGTAATCATCGCGCAGCCCGCCCCCTCGCGGCCGATCTGTCCGCAGGCCAGCGCCAGGTTGGTCACGCCCAGGCAGTTCTCGACGCCGTGCGAGTGGTGCTCGATGCCGCGCGCGTGCAGGATCATCGCGCGCTCGGCCTCGCCGAACCAGTGCGCCGCGCGCTCGATCGCGTCGGGCGGCACGCCGGTGATGCGGGCGGTGGTGGCCGGATCGTACCGCTCGACCGAAGCCGCGACGGCGTCGAACCCGACCGTGTGGGCCTGGATGAAGTCGCGGTTCTCCAGCCCGTCGCGCAGCACCACGTGCAGCATCCCCATGAACAGCACCGAATCCGCCCCCGGCCGCACGGGCAGGTAGAGATCCGCGTTGCGGCTGATGGGGGTCATCCGCGGATCGGCGACGATCAGCTTGCCCCCGGCGTCGCGGCACCGCCAGAGGTAGTCGGTGGTGATCGGCGCGCACTCGCCGACGTTGGCGCCGGCGACCATCACCACCTGGGCCCGTGGAATGTCGGCCCACGGGTTGGGAGATCGGTCGACGCCGAAGGCCAGCTTGTACGCCGTCCCCGCCGAGACCATGCAGAGCCGCCCGTTGTAGTCGACGTGCCGCGTGCCGACCGCCACGCGCGCGAACTTGCCGAACAGGTAGGCCTTCTCCGTCGTCAGCGAAGCGCCGCCAAACACGGCCACCGCGTCGGGCCCGTGCTGGTCCTGAATCTGGCGCAAGCGCGGCGCGATCGTGTCCAGCGCGCCGTCCCAGGAGACCGGTTCGAAGCCGCTGTCCGTTCGCTGCAGCGGCGTCAGCAGTCGGTCGGGGTGATTGCCTTGCAGATAGCGGCGGACGCCCTTCGGGCAGAGCATCCCGCGATTGAACGGGAACTCTTCCCAGGGTTCGAAACCCACCACTTTCTCGCCTTGCACGCGAAGCTGGATTCCGCACTGCTGGCCGCAAAAGCAGCAGTGGGTCTTCACCAGCTTCTCGGGGGTGGCGTGCGAGGGGCCGCGCCAACCACCCGGCGGCGTGTACGCCAGGTGCGGGCCGAAGCGGTCCAAAAGGACATCCGGGGGCAGGGGGGGACGGCTCATGAAGATGTTCCCGATGGGTTCGCGGGCCCGAGGTCGGGCCGGGGCCGGCCGGCCAACCGGAGCTGCGCGCTGGCGACGCTGCGCCGTTTGCAACGCGGGCAGAGCGCCTGCCAGTGCCCGGCCTTGTCCGGCAGGCTGTAGTCGAACCCCAGCTCGCCCAGCACCTCGCGCAGATCGGCGATCTGCATGGCGCTGGCGAACGGCTCGCGGCAGCGGGGGCAGACCGCCGCTCCGCGCGCGGCGCCCGCCTCCTGATACAGCTTGACGCCGATCTGCGCCGGACGCTGGACGATGTGAAAGAGCTTGCCGAACGGCAGGTACAGCAACGTCGCGATGACCGTGACCGCGTGGACCAGCGCCAGGAACGGGTACATCGCGGCGCGCAGCCACATCGTCGACACCGTCAGCGCCAGGCCGGTCACCGAGACCGCGAACAGCAGCACCAGCGGGAAGAAATCGCGGTCGAACGTCTGCACGGCCAGCGCGCCGCGCTCGCCCAGGCGACGGCCAAGCGCAAGCGCGATCCCGCCCAGCACCAGCACCGCGGCCACGTCGAGCCCGTGGAAGGTGAACCACGCCACCGGCGTGCCGAGCGGGAACGACCCGGCCGGGAAGCCGAACAGGTAGGCGATGTAGCGCTGTGGATCGTCGGGCGCCGTCCGGAAGTGCACCCAGCCGAACACCAGCGGGAACGTGATCGCCACCGCCAGCAAGCAGCCCCAGAAGATAAGTTGATGCGCCCACCAGCGGGTCCGCGAGCGCCGGGCGATGAAGGTCTGGGCGAAGATGTGCGTCACCGCGGTGCGGCCGGCCCGCGCCAGCAGCGGCAGCACCGGTTGCTCGCGCAGGAGCCGCCACCCTCGCTCCCAGTAGCGCCGCGTCGGCGGCTTTTGCAGCCAGACCGCGTAGTGATAGACGGTGCCCCAGCCGGCGAACACCACCGCGAAGGTGTAGACCACCAGAGCGGCGTCGAAGTTGGCGAGCTTCCGCGAGCCGACGACGATCGCCGCCACCAGGAACGCGGTGGCCAGCGTGGCGACCGACCCCGCCCGCAGTTTGTCGGCCGCGCGCCGGCCCACCAGCGCGGCCGATTGGCGCGCCCGCTCGCCGGCCACGAAGACCCGCTCGTTGAGAAGAAAGAGCCCGAACGCGGTCGCGCCCAGCAGCAGGAAGCCGGGCCAGATCACGCCCAGGTGATCGCGCAAAAAGCCCAGGAGCAGCGGCGGAAAGAACCCGCCGAGGCCGCCCATGGCCCCGACCAGGCCCGTGATCGTGCCCGTGCCGCGCGGAAAGTGCTCGGGCACCAGCTTGAAGACGGC
>JAICYS010000418.1 GCA_025934105.1 Myxococcota bacterium
GCCGGCCTGCTGGTGGCCTTCGACCGCAAGCCGGGAGCGCGGGGGGCGGAAGCCACCTACACCGTGATCCCGTACAAGCTGGAGACGCTGGCGCCGGCCGGCAAACCCCACGTCTTCCGCACCGACGCCGCCGGCGAGCTGAAGTCGCCTCCGGTGCGCCTGATCGGGTTCTTCGACGGGTACACGCGCATCCTGGGCGAGCGGGCCGGCGCCTACGACAAGGCGACCGACGTGCGCGACCGCCCGCACAAGACGGTGATCGACGCGCTGACCGGCAAGACCCTGGGCGAGACCGAGATCGCCGACCTGATGGGCTGGGAGGTCACCGGCCAGCTTCGGCGCGAGCATCCGGGCCAGTCCCTGTTCGCCGAGCTCAATCAAGACGCCACGGGTGTCGATGTGATCGACGCAATGGGGAAGAAGGTCCCGGCTGCGCTGGCGGTCCCGTTCCGCCTCTATGACCCCAAGTCGCTGCTGGTCGAAGAGGGCCCCGGGTCCGAGCAACTGACGTTCAGCCTGGCGGTGGACCCGCTCAACGTCGACGCCGTCAAGCGGCAAAAGCCCGACCTCCCGATGCTGGACCTCTACGCGGCCGATCTGTCGAAGGGGCGCGTGAGGCTGCGCGGGCGGGTGTTCACGCCGCGCCCCGTGACCTATCGGACGCGCGCCGACACGCTGGTCGTGCTGAAGCGCTTCAAGAGCTTCGCTCGGGGCGGCGATGAGTTGCAGGTGTTCGATCTGCGGTAGGCGCCGGTGGCGAACGTCTCCGCCTCGCCGGAACGGGCGGGACGGGGCCGACTGCGGCGCCGCCGCTGGCTTCAACACCTCGGGTATTCGGCGCGCCGCCACTCCTTGCATCCGGCGCCGCCGCGCTCATTTCGGCTCGGTTCGACTTTCGCCACGGGCGGCTGGCGCGCTGGCGGCGCTGCTGCTGCTGCCGTCCTGCACGCAGGTCCGCGGTCGCAAGCGGATTCAGGAGGCCAACGAGCTTTACCGGCGCGGCAAGTACGCGGAGGCGGTGGCCCGTTTCGAGGAGGCGGAGGCGTTCGTCCCCGAGCTGCCGACCCTGTGGCTGAACAAGGGCTACACCTGCCGGCAGCTCATCGCGCCGGGCGGGCGCGACCCCGAGAGCCGGAGGGCCGCGGCCTGCGCGCTCGACGCCTTCAAGCGCCTGGCGCAGGTGGCGCCCAACGACCCGCGGGCCACCGAGCTGACCCTGCAGACCTGGTTCGACATCGGCGCCTACGCCGACCTGGAGACGACCTACCTGGAACGGCACCGGCGCGACCCGGGCGACCTGGACGCCGTGCACGGGCTGCAGGACGTCTATTACAAGTGGGGCAAATGGGAGCAGGCGCTGGAGTGGTCCAAGCAGGCCGCCGGCCTGCGCGCCGACGACGCCGAGGCCCAGTACGGGGTCGGCACCTTCGTCTGGCAGATCCTGTCCGGTCACGGCGGCGGCGACAAGGAAGCCGAGCTCACCCCCTGGCCGTCGGTGACCGCGCACCCGGACCAGCCGCCCCCGGCGCCGCCGGCCGCCGCCGGCGACATCGCGGGCGCCGCGCGCCTGGCGCTGGCCGACGAGGGGATCGCCTACCTCCAGCGGGCGCTGGCGCGCCGGCCCCGCTACCCCGAGGCGATGACCTACCTGTCGCTACTCTGGCGGCAGAAATCCTTCGCGCTCGTCACCGACCCCATCGCCTGGCAGCTGGCGGTCGACCGGGCGGACGATTGGAACAAAAAGGCGCTGGACGCGCGCGCCGGGAAGACCTGAGCCGTGGCGTTCGAGGGCTTTCGCGAGCAGACGAAGGCACGGCCGCGCCGCAACCGGCTGACGCTGGCGCTGTCCGTCGCCATCCACGTCGCGCTTCTGGGCGTAGGGGTCGCCTACTCGTTCTGGCACATCGACGAGCTGACGCCGCCGTCGGTGAAGGTGACGTTCCTGTCGGCGGCCCCGCCGCCGCCACCGCCGCCACCGCCGGCCGGCGGCGGCGGCGGGGCCAGGAACAGGGGCGCCGTCAAGCCCCGGGTGGTCCCGACGGCCAAGCCGCCCGACATCGTCCAGCCGCGCGAGACGCCCCGGGAGCAACCGAAGGAGACCAAGCTCGCGCAGAACGACACCGGCGGGGAAAAGGCCGGCCAAAAGGGCGGCGTCATCGGGGGCGTCATCGGCGGCACCATCGGGGGAACCATCGGGGGAACCTTGGGGGGAGTCATCGGCAGCAAGCCGAACGGGGTCCTTGGCGGGACCGTCGGCGGCGCCGGGGTGGCGCCGGCGCGGAAGTTCCTGCCGCCCAACATGGGCGCGCTGCAAAAGCAATCCGGCGAGGACCCGGCCTTTCCGCCGTCGCTGCGGAGGGCGGGCGCCCTCTACGTGGTCAGCGCCAAGATCTGCGTCAGCCGCGGCGGCGACGTCGAGAGCGTGAGCCTCATGCAGCGGGCCGACCCGCTGCTGGACGACAACGTGGTTCAGGCCGTCAAGCGCTGGCGGTACCGCCCGCTGATGGCCGACGGCATCCCTGTGCCTTTCTGTTATTTCGGCCGATTCGAATTCCGAGGTCAATGAGGAGACGCGATGGACTTCACACTGGTCGGACTCTGGCACGAGATGGGCTTTACGGCGCGGGCCGTGGTGGTGGTGCTGGTGGGCATGTCGCTGTACGCGCTGGCGGTGGCCACCGACCGGTTGACCGCCTTCGCGCGCGGCCGCAAGCAGTCGCGCCTCTACATCGACGCGCTGGCGCCGCTGGTCGAGGAGGCCGGACGCCTGCGTGAGGCGGTGGGGCTGGAAAAGCGGTTCGCCGGCAGCCCGCTGGCCAAGGTGATCGGCGCCGGCCTGCACGAGTACGCGCGCGGCCGGGAGC
>JAICYS010000230.1 GCA_025934105.1 Myxococcota bacterium
CAGGCCGGTTCCGGTGGGGCCGGCGGCGGCCACCCGGACGGCGGCGCGCCGGCCGCGGCCGGGGGCAGCGGCGGCAACCCGCCCGCCAATCCGCCGCCGGCGCTGACCGGCAGCACCGTGTCGGCGACGGTCAAGGTGGCGCGAGGCACGGTGACGGGACACCTGTCCCCGGGCGCCGCCGGTTTCAGCTTCGAGAAATCACACCTCAGCGACGCCTTCTTCACGCCCACGCACGCGCCGTTGATCGCGATGTTCAAGCTGCTGGGCCCGGGGATCGTCCGGATCGGGGCCGACGACGTCAACAACTCGGTCTGGGTCCCCAGCGCCACCTTCGTGAAGCCCGGCACCACGTCGCCGAACGTCGGCACCGCCGAGATCGACGCGCTGGCGCAGTTCCTGGACGCCACCGGGTGGAAGGCGATCTACGCCGTGAACATGCGGGGGAATTCGACGCCCCAGACCGCGGTGGCCGAGCTGACCTACGTCGTGCCGAAGCTGGGCGCGAACCTGCTGGCCGTCGAGATCGGAAACGAGCTCAACCTCTATGGCATCTCGAACGCCGAGTCGATCTGGCATTCGTTCGCGCAGGCGATCCGCCAGGCGTTCCCGAGCACGCTCATCGCCGGGCCGGGGGACTTCGAGGACGTCAACTACGCGACCAAATTCATCAGCGGCGAGTCGAGCCTGATCGACATCGTCACCCACCACTACTACCGGGGGCAGGCGGGGACGTCGACCGCGACGCTGGCCAACCTGGTCAACCCGGACTCGACGGTCACCAGCTCATCGCAGTCGCTGGCCAGCTCGGTTTCGACGAACCACATTCGGGGCGGCTACCGCTATGGCGAGGCGAACAGCTACTCCAGCCACGGACAGGCGGGCATCAGCGACGCGCTCATCTCTGCCCTGTGGGGGATCAACTTCATCCTGACCACGTCCGAGTATGGGTCGACGGGCGTCAACTTTCACGGCGGCGGGCAGAACATGGACGGCAACGTCTGCCCCAACGGCGTCTCGTCGTGCAACAAGCCCTTCGTCTACTCTCCGTTGAAGGAGGTGGACAGCCAGGTGACCGCGGCGGCGCCGCTGTTCTATGGGATGTTGCTGGTCTCGCGGATCGGCGCCGGAGACATGCTGTCCACGACGGTCGCCAACGCCGGGAGTGTCCCGTTGCGCGCCTACGCCGTCCTTCCCGGAGACGGCAGTACGGCGGTCGTTCTGGTGAACAGCCACGCCAGCACGGGCGTGAACGCCACCGTCGACGTGGCGGCCACGCTGTCGTCGGCGTCCGCCATTTACCTGCAGGGTGGATCGCTGACCGCCACCAGCGGGGTCACGCTGGCGCAGTCGCCGATTGGCGGCGACGGAACCTGGAGCCCCAAGCCGGCGTACACGCTCGCGCACACCGGCACGACGCTGACGGTTCCGGTGCCGGCGGCCTCCGCCGTCCTCGTCACCGCGCGCTGAGCGGCTACGAAACGACGTCCCGAACCCGGGCGGACGGCGTGGCCGCGCCGGCCCGCAGGACGCGCTGCACGATCTCGGCCAGGGTCTCCATGTCGTACGGCTTCGCCAGCCAGGTGAGCCCGCGTTCCATCGCCAGCTCCGCGCGTTCGCCGGGGGCGTGGCCGCTGGCGACGATCGCCTTTTGCCCTGGGAAGAGGCGCTGGATCTGGTCGATGATCTGCAGGCCGTCGAGCGGCTCGCCCAGCAGCATGTCCATGATGACCAGGTCGAAGGGACTGCGCCCGGCCGCCGCCTCCCGGCTGAACAGCTCGTAGGCGCGCAGGCCGCTGTCCATGATCTCGACCTGATAGCCGAGGCGCACCAGGACGCGGCGTCCGGTGCGCAGCTGAATCGGCTCGTCGTCGACGATCAAGATGCGCGCCGTCCCGCGCGGGGCGGCCAGCACCGGTCCGGGCGTCTCCGCACCCTGCGCCAGCGGCACGTAGAGCGAAATGGTGGTGCCCACGTTGGGCGTGCTGCTGACGTCGATGAATCCACCATGCTCCTTGACCACCCCGTGCACGATGGCCAGGCCCAGCCCGGAGCTCTCCTGCGCCCGCTTCTTGGTGAAGAACGGCTCGAACACGCGGGCCAGCTCGTGCGGATCGATGCCGCAGCCGTCGTCGGACACCGAAATGACCGCGTAATGACCGGGCGGGACGGTCTCGTAGCCCTCGTGCGGCTCACGAAGGTGAAGCCGCGCGCTCTTGACGACGACCTCGCCGGCGCCGGACACGGCCTCGACCGCGTTGCGAATCAAGTTGTCGACGGCGCGGGCCAGCTGGGACTCGGAGCCGGGCACCACCAGGGGCGCGTCGGACAGATCGGCGATGACGTCGACGCGAGACGGGCCGCCCTCGACGGCGCGCAGGCTGTTGTTGGCCAGGCAGGACCGGATCACGCGGTTGGCGTCCAGGTTCTCCTTGGCCATTCGCCCCTGGCGGCCCAGCGTCAGCAGGTCCTTGATGGTCTGAGCGGCGCGCAGCCCGGCCACCTTGATGGTCTCGACGTCGAGGCGCAGGTCGCGCGCCACCGCCGCCTGGCCCTGCAGCTGCGCCAGGTGCAGCAAGATCAGGTCCGGCAGCGCGACCAGCGGTCCCAGCGCGTTGTTGAGGTCGTGCGCCACGCCGCCCGCCAGCACGCTCAGCGCCTCCATCCGTTTGGTGGCCGCCAGCCGATCTTGAACGCTCCGCTCGTGCAGCAGGCTCTTGTGCACCAGCTCCTCCCGCAGCCGAATGCTCTTGAGCGCGGCGGCGATCTCGTTCCGGAACGCGGCGTAGGCGTTGTTTCCGTCGGAGTAGCCGAAAGCGATCACGCCGAGGAGCTGGTCCTGGAACGCCAGCGGGAACACCAGGAAGGTCGAGCGCCCGTCGTCCGGCAGGGCCTCGGGCGGGAGCAGCTGGGTGGCCGGGTACTCGCCGCCCCCGCTCGACGACCCGCCGTCCGACAGGCACAGCGTCGAGCGCAGGAGGTGGCGCGCGTCGCTGGCCAGGCACGACAGATACGCCGTCCGGACGCCCGCGCTCGGCAGCCCCTCCACCAGCCCCTCCCGCAGCGAGGCGAGATCGAAGGCGATGGAGGCCTGCTCGGCCACGCCGAGCAGCCGCAGGTAGTTCTCGTCCAGCAGGAAGCGGTGCTGGAGCTGCGTCGTCGTGCTCGACAGCGCGACGAAGTTGAGTCCGTCGAACAGGATGCGCTCGATCGGCAGGTTCGACAGCTCGCGCAGCTCTTCGCGCAGGCAGCAGATGGCGCTTTGAAGCGTGTTGGGACCCTCGCCGTCGACGGCGGCCCCGCTGAGCAGCGCGGCCAGCGCCTGGTGGAACGCGTCGGGACGGCCGTCAATCTCGGCGCGCAGGCCGTCGAGCAGCTGGGTCGCGGCGGCCTGAGGGTTCGCGAACCCGGTCCGCAGGAGGCCCGTGATCACCGGCAGCAGCGCCCGGACCCGGTCGCAGACGGAGGCGCCCGCCATCGACGCGCCGGCGCTGCTTCGATGGACGTCGTAGCCGCAGCCGCAGGACTGGCGCAGGACGAAGCGGGCCCGCACCTGCGTGCAGGCGGGGACCTCGCGGCCGGCCAGTTGCTCCTCGAGCGTGCGGATGGCCCACTCGGCGACCTGGTCGTAGGGCTGGGCGACGGTGGTGAGCGGCGGATTTCCGAGCCGCGCCAGCATCAGATCGTCGAAACCCGTGACCGGAACGTCCTGCGGCACGCGCAGCCCGCGCCGCCGGAGAACGTCGATGGCGGCGCTGGCCATCTCGTCGTTGGCGGCCACCACGGCGTCCACCGGCAGGCCGCGCGCCAGGATCTCGTCCATCGCCACCTTGCCGAGGTTGGTCCGGAAATGGCCGGCCGCGACCAGGGCGGGATTGAAGGCGATCCCGTGCCGCTCCAGCACCGCCCGATAGGCGGCCAGACGGACGTGCGCCTCCGGGTTGTTGGGCGTCCCGGCCAGGAAGGCAATGTTCCGGCGGCCGTGCACGCGGACGAGATGCTCGACCACCGCCTCCATGCCCGGTCCGTTGTCCAGCACCAGGCTGGGCAGGCCGGGCAGCTGGATCCCGACGCTGCACATCTTGGCGTGCCCCAGCCGCCCGACGAAGCGCGCCACGCCCTCCGAACCGCAAAACGTCGACAGCAGCGACGAGACGACGACGATTCCGTCGGCGGACTGCGGCCCCAGCAGCTCGTAAAGCGCGTTGTCGGCGGCGTCGACCGGGTGGGGCGCCTCGACCGGCCCGCCGTAAAGCAGCAGCAGGTGGTGCCCGGCGCGCCGGCACCTGGTGTGAAGCGCGTCGCGCAGCTGGGCTTCGTAGCCGCCGCTGAACGAGTTCAAGCGATCCAGCAGCACCGCGATCCGCAGCCGCGGCGGCGCGCGGCCCGCCGGCGCGGGGCCCGAAGCGGTGCCCGTCTCCGCGCGCGGCGACATGCCCGATCGATGCCAGCTCACGTGCGCAACGGGCCCCCACTCCGTCATCGGCACTTTGCGCCTGAACTTGCGCCGCCCCCGCTGGGGCGCCGGCCGTCACGGCCGTGACGGGGTCACAGCCGCTCGTCGCACTCCATGCGCATGACGTCGTCCAGGCTCTCGCGCCGCGAGACCAGGGTGGCTTTCCCGTCGTCCCAGAAGACCTGAGGGGCGCGGCCGATCGACACGTAGTTGGACGACATGCTGGCGCCGTAGGCGCCGGCGTCGTGCAGGACCAGCAGATCGCCGACGTCCGGACGGGGCAGCGGGCGCGGGTCCAGCAGCTCCTTGTCGTCGCGGGTGAACACGTCGCCGCTTTCGCACAGCGGCCCGGCCACGACCTGCGGTTCCGGGGTTCGGGCGGCGCCTCTGCCGACGATCGAGATGTGGTGGTAGCTGCCGTACATCGCGGGGCGCACCAGGTCGTTGAAGCCGGCGTCGACCATGATGAACTTGTGGCCGGGCCCCTTGGCGTTGCTCTGCGTCTCCTTCAGGTCCTTGACGCGGCAGACCAGCAAGCCGGCGGCGGCGATCGGGTAACGTCCCGGCTCGATCTCGACGCGGATGGGGCGCCCGGCGGCGCGCGCCAGCTCGGCGGCGGCCTCGAGCAGCAGCGTCCGGAAGCCGCCGAAATCGTACTTGGGCGCGCCCGGCCGGTAGGGGTGCGGGATCCCGCCCCCCAGGTTGACGGCCTCGACGGCCGGGAACTCTTTCAGCATCGCCGCGGCCATGCCGACGAAGCGGCGCAGGTTCTCGTCGAACTCCTCGATGCGCGGGCCCGTCCCCAGATGGGCGTGCAGCGCCACGACGGGCAGCTTGGCGGCGGCGCCGCGCGCGCGAAGCTGCGCGAGCGCCTGGTACCAGATGCCGTGCTTGGACGACGGGCCGCCGGTGTCGCACGACTGCACGTGGCCGTGGCCGAACCCGGGGTTCACGCGCACCGCGATGGGGCCCGCGTAGCCGGCGCCGTGCAGCTCGTCGATCATGCCGGCCGACCCCACGTTGGGAAGCACGCCGTGCTCCAGCACCACGGTCAGCGCGTTGTCGCGCAGGACGTCGGCCGTCAACATCACGACCGGCGGCTTGGCCCCCATGGCGAAGCCGGCGCGCCGCGCGCGCAGCACCTCGTTGCCGCTGACGGCGTCGATCCACAGGCCGGCGGCGCGCACCGCCTCCAGCACCTTCCAGTTCGAGTTCGCCTTCATGGCGTAGCGCGCCTGCAGCTGCGGCCCCTCCGTCACGGCGGCCAGATCGCCCAGGCGGCGCCGCAGCTCGGCGGCGTCGTACAGGTAAAACGGCGTCCCGACCTGATCGGCCAGGCGTTCCAGCGGGTAGGTGGCGAGATCCAGCGACGGCATGATCGCCGCGAACTATCGCAAATGATCCCCCCGGGTCAAACGCCTCGACGAAGCCGGGCTCCGGCCAGGCGCTGGCCGCGCGGCGATCCCGGCGCCCGCGCGCGCGGCTCGCCGGGCGATCGGGGGTCGATTCAGCCGGCCGATCCGTCGCGGTCCCAGGGCGTCATCGCGGGGAGCCGCACCTGGCCCGAGCCCGGCGCGGTGGGCGGACGGCGCGGCAGGAACACGCTGAACGCGGCGCCCGCGCCCAGCGCGCTGGCCACCGTGATGCGTCCGCCCATCCCTTTCACCAGCTCGCCGGTGATCCAGAGCCCCAGGCCCAGCCCGGGGTGCTGGCGCTGGCCGCTGGCCCGTTCGAAGCGCTGGAAGATCCGCTGCTGGTCGGCCGCCGAGATGCCGATGCCGTGGTCGCGCACGGTCATCCGCACGTTGTCGCCGTCGTTGCGCCCTTCGATCTCGATGACGCCGCCGGCGCCGTACTTGACCGCGTTTCCCAGCAGGTTGGTCAGCACCTGGTCCAGCCGCGCCTCGTCCCAGGTCCCCAGCATCGGCTCGCACAGGTCGACCCGCAGCGTGCACTTGGCGGCCGCGGCGTCGGCGCTGAACCGCTGCGCGACCTCGCGCGCCAGCGCCGCCAGATCCATCTTCTCGAACACCAGCTCCAGCCGGCCCGCGGTCAGCCGGGTGACGTCCAGCATGCCGTCGATGAGGCCCGACAGCCGCCGGGCCTGCCGCCCCAACCCCACGATCCCAACCCGCTCGCTCATCGTGCCGCTGCCGGTCGTCATCCCGCGTTCGATGGCTTCGATCTGCAGCAGCAGCGAGGTCAGCGGCGTCCGCAGCTCGTGCGCGGCGATGGCCAGGAACTCGTCGCGCGCCGCGATGGCCGCCTCCGACACCCGGGCGCGCGCCGCCGCGTCGGCGCTGGCCCGGCGCAACGCCTCCTCGCGCGCGTGCAGCCGGCCGTAGACGCCCGACGCGTACGCCGCCACCGACGTGAAGATCACCGCCTGCCCGGTCCACTGCCAGCAGTCGTGCAAGGTGGCTCCCGCGGCCAGCAGAACCCCCAGGCCGCCGCCCAGCAGCGTCAGGCCCGCGGCAACGGTGGCGCTGGGCTGATCTTGAATGACCAGCGCGATCACCACCGGCAGGGCCAGCATCACGTGGAACAACGAGCTGCTGGTTCCGCCGGTCAGCGCGGCCAGCGCCGTGCACAGCGCCGCCGACAAGACGGCCAGCGCCAGCATCATGTCCCGGACGCGCCGGGCGTCGGCGCCGCGCAGGCTGGCGGCGGTGATGGCGATGAACAGCGCCCAGGCCATGCGCACCGCCAGCGGGCGCCACGAGAAATGCCCCAGCGACAGCGGATCGGCCGGCGCCAGCACCAGCACCGCGCCCGCGCAGAGAAGCAGCACCCGCTGCCGCTCGCGCATCCCGTTCCCCGCCTGCTGCGCTTCGCCTTCGCGCATGAAGGCCGCAGTTTACCGCGTGGTTTGACTTCCGGACGCCTAGCTCCTTACGATCGCCCCCGGTGCGTAAAATAATTGCGGCCAGCGTCGTGGTCCTGGCGGTCGCCGCGGGCGTCGGCGCTCCGGCCCGGGCGGCCGACCCGCGGACCGAGGCCGCGCGCGAACATTCGCGGCAGGGCGACGCCTACTACAAGCTGGAAAAGTACAGCAACGCCATCGGCGAGTACGAGCAGGCCTACCTCTCCAAGCCCGACCCGAGCTTCTTGTTCAACATCGCCCAGTGCCACCGGTTGATGGGGCAGGGCGCGGAAGCCGTGAACTTCTATCGGCGGTTCTTGAACGACGCGCCGCCGAACGCGCCCAGCCGCGCGGTGGCGGAAAAGCACATCCGCGACCTGGACGACAGCGCCAAGTCGGCCACGGCCGAGCCGCCGCCCACCACGCCGGCCCCCGTCACGCCGCTGCCGCCCGCCAATGCGCCGCTGGCCAGCGCGCCGGGCGGACCGCCGGCGGCGACCGGGCCGGCGGTGGCGGCACCGGTGGCGGTGGAGGCGACAAATCCCACATCCGCCTCCGCGACGACGCCGGTCGTCGAAAACAGCGGCCCCTCCGCTTCGAACGACCAGAAGCCGTTTTACTATAGGTGGTGGTTTTGGACGGCGGTGGGGGCGGTCGTGGCGGCGGGGGTGGTGATCGGGGTCGTGGCCTCGCGGCACGACCCCTCGTGCCCGGAGATGACGATGTGTCAATGAGGCGGCTCGTTCCCATCTTGCTGGCCGGCGCGGTGGCGGCGCTGGCGATCGTGTCGTGCGGCGAGCGCTCGCTGGTCGTCATGCAGGTCGAGTCGGCGTCGGCCAGCGTGACGTTCAGCAACGTCAATCTGGTGGTGCGGGCGGGCGAGCAGCAGGCGCGCTTCGACGGGGTCAGCTTTGGCGACGCGTCGAACTCGCTGCGCGCGGGGATGTATCTGTCGTCGGACGTTTCGGGCAGCGTGCTCCTCCGAGCCGAGGTCGAGGACCCGCGGCAGAACTGCGTCGTCGGCACGGGCTCGCTCACCGTCGGGAACGTGAGTCCTGGGAACACGATCGGCGGTCAGACGCTGCTCATCACGCCGCTGCAGCCGTGCGTCCCGATCGTGGACGGCGGGGCGATGGGCGCCGGCGGCGGCCCCGGCGCGGGCGGCAGCCCCGGGGCCGGCGGCTCGACGGCGACCGGC
>JAICYS010000421.1 GCA_025934105.1 Myxococcota bacterium
GCGCCGCCGGTGCCCGTCTGCCCGCCGGAGGCGTTGCTGCCGCCGGCCCCCGTCGGGTTCTTGCCGCCTCCGCCGGAGCAGGCGCCCAGGAAGGCCGTCATGACGATCGCCGCGCGTCGAGCTTGGGTGTGTCTCACCCTTTGAACTGCTCGGGGCCACGCCGGTGTGGACGAAGAAACAGGCGGTCAGGCGCCGCCGAGGGCGGGGACGTGACAATTGTCATGTGGCGGCGCCGCGCCGCGGACGGCGCTGGACGACCGTCAGGTGGGCGGGGGCTCGCGTCGGGCGCGCCGCGCCTCAGGCGCTGCTGGCGGCGGTGACCTGACGCGGGCGCCGCCGCGCGGCAACGCGCGTTCGCGGCGGGTGCTGAGGAGCGCGCCCGCCGGCCGGCGCCTGCTCCGGCGCGCCGCCGCCCGCGTCGGGCGATACGACCAGGAGGAGCTGGCGGCGGTAGGCGCCCGACTCGAGCAGCTTGCGCAGCTTGGCCCGGGTGCGGAACACCCGCGTGGCCACCGTCCGGCGCGACATGGACAGCCGGCGGGCGATCTCGTCCTGGGCCAGCCGGTCGAACGCGAACAGGCAGAACACCTGCCGGCTCTGCGGGTCCAGGAACAGCAGCGCGCGCTGGACGTCGTCCGTCGTGAAGGCCTCCCAGGCCGGCGGCGCCTCGGCCTCCGGAGACGTCGCGGCCTCGCCGGCTTCGGCGATCGCGAGCTGCGCCCGGCGCCGCCGCGAGCGGTAGCCGTCCAGGAACATGCGGCGCAAGATCGTGCACATCCAGCGGTCGGGCGCGTCGCCGGTCCGGAAGGACACCCGGCAGCGCAGCCCGCGCTCGACCGCGTCCTGCGCCAGATCGTGCGCGTCCGAGGCATTGCCGCACAGTCGAAACGCCAGCCGAACCAGCTGCGGATAGAGCGCGACGATGCGCTCCTCGAACGAGGCGTTGTCGCTGCCGCTCACGGACCGATGCATGTCGAGGCTCCTGTCCCCCACGGGCTGGTATCGACCGCTCTTCGCGGTCACCTCCTAGACGGATCGAAATTGCCGCCTTTGCGTCCCGCCGCGACTTTTGTTGCGGGCGGGCGGCGCGGCCCCGCCGCCGAACGGCTCAGCTATTTGACAGGTCGCGAAGACTGGCCGACGCTTTGCAGCAGCGTCACGGCGACGCCCAGGGGGACTGATGACCGCAAGACCGCAATCCGCCACGAAAAGGGCCTCGATCCTGATGCTGGTGGGCCTGTTGGCGACGGTCGGGTGCGCCACCCGGCGGCCCCATCCCTTCGCGATTCCCGCTCCGCTGCGGCTTCAGACGGCGGTGGCCGTCGACCGCCAGGGGAACGAGGTGCTGGCCGGGTCGTTCGCGGGGCGGCTGCGGATCGGCGGCGGTGAGCTGACCGGCGCCGGCGGAACGGACATCTTCGTCGCGAAGACCGCGCCCAACGGCGCGCCGGTGTTTCCGCCAGAGCGGTTCGGCGGCGGCGGCGACGACGCCGCGACCGGCGTGGCGGTCGACGAGGACGGCAGCATCGTCATCAGCGGAACCTTCCAGGGCGATGCCACGTTCGGCCCGCAGAATTTGAAGGCGCAGGTGCGCCACCCCCGGCAGCGCGCGGTCTTCGTCGCCCGGCTCGACCCGGCGGGCAAGGTTTTGTGGGTCAAGCAGATCGCCGTCGCCAACCTCCCCACCCAGATCAGCGTCGCCATCCGCCCCGACCACGCCATCCTGGTCGGGGCCAGCGGCGCCGGCACCATCGCCAACCGCAACGGCCAGGCCAGTCTCGGCGGCGAGAGCATCGTTTTGGACCTGCTCTCTCCAGCGGGCGAATTCCTTCCGCAAAATGGCGTCGACAAGGTGCGCGCCTTCAGCGTTCCGGTGGGCTGCGCTCACTCCCCATGCGCCACGGGCGGCGTCCTCACGGCCGGATGCGGTCCCGATGACTGCGTCGCGTGGATCTGCACCTCGGACCCCTACTGCTGCGATGTCGCATGGGACGACATCTGTGTCGGCGAGGTCGGTTCGATTTGTCAGCGTCGTTGCGACTGCGGAACGATCTGCACGGAAGGAAATCCGTTCTATCCGGACGCCTGCGCTTGCACCGCCCAAGTCTTCGACCAGGACCCCTATTGCGGCGAATCCTGGTGGGACAGCCTCTGCGTGAACGAGGCCGTCGAATGGTGCCACATCGTCTGCCACTGACCCGCCGGCTGAACGCGGTGGCGCTAACCCGCGGGCCGAAGGCCCGTCGGGCTCAACGCCTGGTCAGCCGCCGGTCTCAGTTCGTCCGATTCCGGTCTCGGCTTCTTAGTGGCTCGCATAAATTCTTGAGTGGCGCCCAGGAGGAGGTACCGATCCTCATCCTCCGAGTGGTCGGGATCGAACCTCGTGATCGACAATGGATCCGCGAAGGCTGTGGCCGCCTCCTCAAACGAGACGCCGTGCTTCGTGAGGTTGTGCCGCGCCTTCTCCAGATCCCACTCCAATCGCATCACTGAGCTCGTGTCCGTACGGCCAACGTCCAGGTATTCAATTGCGGCCAGCCGCCTGCTGGAACGGCTTATTAGCTGATCGTCGTTGAAGCCGCGAATGCACTTTTCTGCTTGTTGAAGGGTTCGAAAACTTAGTGCACCGCCGTCGAAATAGCGTCAACGCCGAGGCCGACAAGCCGCGCTGGACGCGAGGCGCGACGACGAGGAATACCCGTAGGTATTGTGAGGAGAAGCAACGAAGCGTCCGGCGCGGATCGTCGGCCGAACGTGAC
>JAICYS010000221.1 GCA_025934105.1 Myxococcota bacterium
TCGGGGCCGGGCGGCGTCGCCGGCGCGCCGGCCGCCGGCGGTCAGAAGGGCGGCTCGGTCCCCAGCAGCGGCTGCTCGGCGGCGGCCACCGCCGCCAGCGGCAAGGCGACCCTCGACGTCTCGGGCACCTCGCGCGAGTACATCCTGACCTTGCCGGCCGGCTACGACCCGCATCACCCGTACCCGCTGATCTTCGCCTTTCACGGAGGCCAGTACGACGACCAGTGGGTCGTCGACGGTGACCCGCCGCAAAGCGGCCCCTACTACGGCATCCAGGCCCAGGCGCACGACACCGTCATCCTGGTCGCGCCCCAGGCATTGAGCGGAAGCTGGACCAACCAGGGCGGGCGCGACGTCGCGTACGTGAGCGCAATGGTGACCAAGCTGGAGGCGCAGCTCTGCGTCGATCAGTCGCGCCTCTTCGCGGCCGGCTTCAGCATGGGCGCGATCATGACCATCAACCTCGGCTGCAACGTCTCGTCGACGTTCCGCGCGATCGCGGCGATGTCGGGCGAGATCATGACCACCTGCCCGGACACGAAGCCGATCCCGTACTGGGCCTCGCACGGCATGAGCGATCCCACCATTGCCTTCGCGATGGGCGAGGCGGCGCGCGACGCCTACCTGCAACGTGACCACTGCGCCGCGGCGGCCGGCGCCCCCGACGCCAACGGTTGCCTCAGCTACACCGGTTGCGACGCCGGCGACCCGGTCGTCTGGTGCCCCTTCGACGGCGTCCACCAGCCGCCGCCCTTCGCGGGCCCGGCCATCTGGAGCTTCTTCTCCCAGTTCTTGTGAGCGGGCGGGCCTACGCCTCGGCCAGCAGGTCGTGCTCGCGCAACAGATCCGCGGCCGCCCGGATGGCCGGGAAGGGAAGGGCGGCGCGCTCGGCGATGTCGAGCAGGCTGGTCTGCCCGTCGGACTGGTTCAGCACCCAGAGCATCGCCATCTGCAGGTCGGGGATGTTCGTGCCGCCCAGCGCCCGGTAAAGCCCGCGCTTGCCGAGCTGCGGCTCGCCGTAGGGCTGCAGGTTGCGATAGCGGCGGTCACCGTCGAGCACGTCGAGAATTTCGGCCACCACCCGCGCCGATTCGGCCAGCCGCTGGGGCGAGACGAACGACAGGTCGTCCGCCGACGTGTGGTACTCGGGGAACATTCCGTGGCGGCCGCGCATGAGCGAGCCCACCGGCAGCCGGAACCCGGGGCTGCCGTACTGCCGCTCGTCGTAACCGTACGGGAAGAAGTCGATCAGCTGGTGCGCCAGCCCGGCGTGGGCCAGGACGTGCGCCGCCGCGCGATCGACAGGGGCCCGGCCGCCCACGCTGCGCTTGTAGGTGAACGGATGTCCGTCGCCCAGGCAGGTCAGCGTCATCCCGTGCTTGATGCGCGCCGCCCGATCGCGGTTGCGCGCCAGCCAGGTGATGGCGCCGATGGTGCCCGGCGCGTACAAGAACCGCAGCGTGTGGCGCCGCCGGGGTCCGGCCGCCAGCGCCCGCGCCAGCAGCGTCGAGATCGCGATGCCCGACAGGTTGTCGTCGGCCAGCGACGGGTGGCAGACGTGCGTCGAGATCAGGATCTCGTCCTCGAGCTGGCCGGGCAGCACCAGCTCGCCGTAGGTCAGGTGGCCGGGCGCCAGGGTCGAATCGATGACCACGTCGTACGCGGCGTCGGGCGGGGCTTGGCCGAGGGCGTCGAGCTGCCGCTGCGTCAGGCAGAAGCCCCACGACTCGGCGTAATACGAGGTGCGGTAGGGGATCCAGTCGGGGTGCGCCGGCAGCGCGTGCAGGTGCGGGCGCAGCTCGGCCAACGTCATCCGCGCGCGCACCGGCGTGCTGTAGTTCACGACGTGCAGGCTGTGGCGGCGAAAATCGATCACGCGCCGGCCGTCCGGGTCGGCCACGAAGGCGTCGCGCACGTTCCATTCGGGCGGCACCGTCCAGTCCAGCACCGGCGTCCCCGACGGGACCTCCGTCAACTGGATCGGGATCCGCCCGCCGATGATCCGCAGCGTCTCGCGCAGGCCCTGGCCGGTGATGCTGCGGCAGATCGGGTACAGCTCTTCGATCAGCGCATGGATGGCGGCGCCGTCGATCATGGCTGGCGGTCCGGATCGGAGGGGTCGAGGTCCGGGTAGGTGCGGTCGCGGTCGGCCATCACCCGCGGCTCCGCCGGCCAGGCGATCCCCACCCGCGGGTCGTTCCACCGGAACCCGCGCGCGGCGCCGCCCTGGAACGGCTTGCCCATCAGGTAATGCACGTCGGTCCCATCCCGCAGCGTGATGAATCCGTGCGCGAATCCCTCGGGGACGAAGAGCGCGTTGCCGGCCTCCGCCGACAGCTCGACCCCGAACCACCCGAGGTGGGTCGGCGAGCCGGGGCGCAGGTCGACGATGGCGTCCCAGATCGCGCCGTTCACGCAGCGAACCACCTTGGCCTCGTGGTGGGGCCCGGCGTTGTAGTGCATGCCGCGCAGCGTGCGGGCCTGGTCGTTGTGGGACAGGTTGTGCTGCGGCCAGGCGGTGGGCAGGCCGGCCGCGGCGAACTCGCGATCGCAGTAGGTGCGCGCGAAGTAGCCCCGGTCGTCTTCGTGACGTTCCAGCTCGATGACCACCGCGCCGGCCAACGGTGTGGGTCGGAATCGCACGCCGGCCAGCATACACCGCGCGGCGGAGCCCCTCCGCCGCTTGTGGGGCGCCTCGGGATCATCTACCGTGAACGAGCCCATGACCACGTCCGAGAAGCCCGCGCCGAAAGCCTCCGTCTGTCGATTTTGCGGCTCGCCCGACCGCCGATCGTTCGTCGACCTGGGGATGTCGCCGCTGTGCGAGAGCTACGTGCCGGCCGACAGGGGCAACGACATGGAGCCGTTTTACCCGCTGCATGTCTGGGTGTGCACCAAGTGTTTGCTGGTGCAGCTGGACGAGTACGTCAGCCCCGAACACATCTTCAGCGAGTACGCCTATTTCTCGTCCTACTCGACGGCCTGGTTGAAGCACGCCGAGGACTACGTGGCGATGATCAGCGACCGGTTGAAGCTGGGGCCGAAGAGCCTGGTCATCGAGCTGGCCAGCAACGACGGCTATCTGCTGCAGTACTTCGTCAAGAAGGGCATCCCATCGCTGGGGATCGAGCCGGCCGCCAACGTGGCCAAGGTGGCCGTCGAGCAGCGCGGGGTCGAGACGCTGGTGAAGTTCTTCGGCCGCGAGCTGGCGGCCACGCTCAAGGCCGAGGGGCGGCAGGCCGATCTGGTGCTGGGGAACAACGTGCTGGCGCAGGTGCCCGACCTCAACTCGTTCGTGGCCGGCATCCGCACGCTGCTCAAGCCCACCGGCACCTGCACCATCGAGTTCCCGCATCTGCAGCGGCTGGTGGAGGGGAACCAGTTCGACACCATCTACCACGAGCATTACTGCTACTTCTCGCTGATCGCCGCCGAGCGCATCTTCGCCGCGCACGACATGACCATCTTCGACGTCGAAGAGCTGTGGACCCACGGCGGCTCGCTGCGCATCTACGCGCGCCCGGCCGCCGACGGTTCGCGCCCGATCACCGATCGGGTGCTGAAGCTGCGCGAGCAGGAGAAGGCGGCCGGCTACCACGACCTGCCGCACTACCTGACCTTCGAAGAGCAGGTGCGCGAGACCAAGCGCAAGCTGCTGGAGACGCTGACCGGTCTCAAGCGGGCCGGCAAGCGCATCGCCGGCTACGGCGCTCCGGGCAAGGGGAACACGCTGCTCAACTACTGCGGCATCCGGCAGGACCTCGTCGACTTCACCGTCGACCGCAACCCGTACAAGCAGGGCAAGCTCTTGCCCGGCACGCACATCCCCATCTTCGCGCCCGAGAAGATCGACCAGGAAAAGCCGGACTACGTGCTGATCCTCCCCTGGAATTTCAAGGACGAGATCATGGCGCAGCTCGCGCACATTCGCGGCTGGGGCGGCAAGTTCATCGTGCCGATTCCCGAGGCGGCCGTCGTTTCGTGATGCTGACGGCGTCGCTGGGCGCGCCCGGGGCGCCGCTGCGCATCCTGTGCCTGGGCGCCCACTGCGACGACATCGAGATCGGCTGCGGCGGCGCCGTGCTGCGCCTGCTGGCCGAGCGCCCCGGATCGACGGTGCGCTGGGTGGCGTTCGCTTCGAACCCGGCCCGCGAGGTCGAGGCGCGCGCCGGCGCCTCCGGTTTTCTGGACAAGGCCGCCGATCGCCAGGTGGTCATCCACAAGTTCCGCGACGGCTACCTGCCGTTTCAGGGAGCCGAGGTGAAGGACGCCTTCGAGGCCGCCAAGAACGACTTTCGCCCCGACGTCATCCTGACGCACCACCGGCACGACCGGCACCAGGACCACCGGATGGTCGCCGAGCTGACCTGGAACACCTACCGCGACCACCTGATCCTCGAGTACGAGATCCCCAAGTACGAAGGCGATCTGGGGACGCCCAACCTGTTCGTGCCGCTGCCCGAGGCGGTGGCGCGCAGGAAGATCGAGCTGATTGTTCGTTCGTATCCGTCGCAGGCCGGCAAGCGCTGGTTTCGCCCCGAGACCTTCGAGGCGGTCCTGCGGTTGCGCGGCATCGAGTGCAACGCCCCGGACGGGTTCGCCGAGGCGTTTCACGCCACCAAAGTCGTGGTCTGAACCCGTCAACACCCTGAAGAAAGCGATCGACCCATGAAGGTACTGGTCACCGGAACTCTCGGTTACATCGGCGTCGAGATGGTCCCCGTCTTGAAAGCGGCCGGGCACGACGTGGTCGGCCTGGACGTCGGCTACTACGACGAGTGCGACTTCGACGCGCCCCCCGACGAGATCCCGACCCTGCGGGTCGACCTGCGCGACGTGACGCCCGGGCACCTCAAGGGCTTCGACGCCGTGATTCACCTGGCGGCGCTCTCGAACGATCCACTGGGCGACCTCAACCCGAACATCACCTACGACATCAACCTGCACGCCTCGGTGCGCCTGGCCCAGGCCGCCAAGCAGGCGGGCGTGAAACGCTTCCTGTTCTCGTCGTCGTGCAGCCTGTACGGCGCCGGCAGCGACGGCTACCTGGACGAGAACGCGGCGTTCAATCCGGTCACCGCCTACGGCGAGTCGAAGGTGCGCGTCGAGCAGGAGGTCTCGAAGATGGCGGACGCGAGCTACACGCCCGTCTACCTGCGCAACGCCACCGCCTACGGCATCTCGCGCCGGCTGCGCGCCGACATCGTGGTCAACAACCTGGTCGGCCACGCCGTGACCACCGGCAAGGTGCTGTTGCAGAGCGACGGCACCCCGTGGCGCCCGCTGGTGCACATCCGCGACATCATCCACGCCTTCGCCTGCTGCCTCTCGGCGCCGAAAGAGGCCATCCACAACCAGGCCTTCAACGTCGGCCGCACCGCCGAGAACTTCCGCATCCGCCAGGTGGCCGAGATGGTCGCCGAGGTGGTGCCCAATTCGACGGTGGCCTTCGCGGAGGGCGCGTCGTCCGACCTGCGCAACTATCGCGTCGACTTCAAGAAGATCGAGACGCAACTGCCCGGCTACAAGCCGACCTGGACCCTGAAGAAGGGGATCGAGGAGCTGTACCAGGCCTACTCCAAGCACCACCTGTCGAAGGACGAGTGGATGGGGCCGCGTTATTACCGCCTCAAGACCATCAAGAGCCTGGTCGAGCGCGGCGTCCTCGACAACGACCTGCACGTGAAGAAGGCGCGCGGCTGATGCGCGGCCGGTAGGCGTGCCCAGCACCGCGCTGGCCCTCGGGCCGACCGACGAGGACCGTTATGGTTGGCCGGGCGTCGATGCGGGGCGCGTCGAGGGGATCTGCGCGTCGATCGCGCGGCGGCTGATTCGGGCCCGGGTTCGCCGCGTCGGGTTTTTGCCGGCGGGAGGGGCGCTGGCCCGCGGCGTGTCCGCGGCGCCCCTGGTGGCCGCGGTCGGCGCGGCGGTGCTGCCGTTCGTCGCTGCCGACCTGGGAGTCGCGGTCGTCGACAGCTGGCCGACGTGGCCCTGGGGATCGGCGATGGAGACCACGGACAGCGGCGTTTACCGCGTCCGCCCGCTGCTGGGGATGCCGCGCCTTCTCGAGATCGCCCCCGTCCCCTGCGGCGACGCCGAGGCCGCCACCGCCGCGCTGGGGGCGGCGCTGGAGCACCCGCCGGGCAGTCTGGCGATGACCGTCGTCAACCTGGACGGCTACGGCCGCGCCGGCAGCCTCCCGGCGGCGGCCGATTTGGTCGACGGCGTTGTGGTGCTGGCGCGGCGCAAGCACACGTCGGGCGCGTGGCTGGGGAGGTTGGCGCACGGGTTACGCGCCGGCCACTATCTAGGAACCGTCTTGTTGGGCTGAAGGCCCGCGATGGCCGCTGGCACGGCGGCGCGCGCCGCGTGCTCGGCCACGTTCGTCGCCCGCCGCCAGTCCCGGTCGCAGGCGGATGTCCGACGCCAATTCAGACCGGTTAACGCCGTCGACGGCCTCGTGCTCGAACCCTGGCCCTCGAACTAACACCAGGCGGGTTGGCCCTCGCGTCGTTCGCGCGCTCGGCAGGTTCGACGTGCCTCGCGGGAACTAATGGCGCGGAGCATCGTTCTTCCGACCGCAACTCACAGGGCAAACAACATGTATGCGGTTTCTGGTTCCCGACGACAACCCGAGCGCCGGCCTGGCCTGGCTCGCGGAACTGTGACGCTCAGCCCGCGCGAGCTTGCCGTCGCAAGCCTGGCCGTTCGCGGTGTTTCGCTCAAAAGCATCGGAGCCCAACTGGGCGTTTCGGTCTTCACGGCGGCGACGTACCTCTCGCGGGCTCGGCGAAAGCTCGGTCAAAAGTCGCGCTGGAAGCTGGCAGCGACTCTTTCCCTCCGCTTGCCGACCTTCGGCGAGCTCATGAACGCGTGCGGGACACGGGCGCTCGAGACGTCGGCCATTCAAATTGGCGATGCGCTTCTGGCCGGCTGTTCAAATAAGGAAATCGCCACGCAACAGGCGATGAGTCCGACCGTTGCTGCCCGGAAGGTCGCCTCCGTTCTGAAAGCGTTGGGCCTTCGGACGCGCACCGACCTCATTTCGTTGGCGTCGCAATATGCCGACCCGCCGTGTAGCAAAAATCCTGCTTTACGCTTCGACGGGGCAAGAGTAATCGAGAAAGGCAAATCGTTGCGGCGGATCGTGCCGGAATCCCTCCGGGGCAGCGCCGCCGCGAGAAGGGAGAGAACATGAGGAGTGTTGCGGCACGCGCGATGTTGGGAGGGTTCATCGTCATCACCAGCCTTGCAATCTCTGGATCCGCAAACGCGCAGGCCCGGATCTGGGCGCGCTGGCGAAATGCATCCACGGCCTCGGGTGGACCGTATTACATGGGCGTTTCAGGCGGCGAGGCGTGCAGCTACTACGCCTGCGGGGTCATTCCTGGAACGCAAATCATCACCTGGACGAAGAGCGGATGGGATCAGGAGATGGGCGCGCCAGATCCCGCCAACGGTGGAGGTCCGGGAGTGGTCCAGGACTATTACAAAGATTACGGGGATGGACTGACCAATATGTGTCTCGCTCTCCAGAACAACGCGCAGACCGGGGGTCAGAACACGAGCGTCGTCATCTGGGATTGTGGTTCCCAGAGCACCGCCCAGCAGTGGCAGCTCACGAAAGCCGAGGACCTAATGCCGCAAGCACCGTTCCCGGGTTGCTATGTGTTCACCAACCAGGCTTCGGGGATGGCGCTCAGCATGTACCAGGGAAGCGTCCATGACGGAGCACACGCCGTCCTGTGGCCTTTGTGCGTCCCGAACAGCGGAGCCTGTGGCAGTCCGTCCAACCTGTACCACGCAGATCAGTTCTGGTGCCCTGATTTCTCGTAGAATCGTCGTTGGAACCGGAATCTGGAATCTGGCCGCAACGGAGTGAGTTTCGCTCCTGAAATCTTGGTGGCCCCAGGCTGGTCACATGGCAGTGATCACCTGGGGCCTCTATGTCATTGAGCGGGCGACTCGTGCTGCGATCTAAAGTTCGTTCCGAGAACCCGCGGACGTTCCTCGAATCACGCGGAGGCTGCACCTGGCCGCGCAGTTGCGGGTGCTGTGTCTGGCGCTCGGGAAAGCGCGACCGGCAGAAGCCAAAGCGCCGACGCACCTACGGTGAGTCGCCTCCGACCGGAAGATGTCGTCGGCGGTGTGTTCCGCTTGAAGGGCTTACCCTCCTCGTTGTGCGTTTCGACGTGAGTGAGGATGGCCGCGCGACGCTCGCGGACGCTGGCTGGGAGTGCTCGCTTGAGCGCCTCCTCGGTCAGGAGGCCGACGTAACCCTTCGACGAGGTTCAGCCAAGCCAAGTACGTCGGCATGAAATAGAAGTAGAATCGTGGGTTGCGCTTTGGGCTGGATCGAGGTTGTTAGTCTCGCGCTGGCTTCGAGTTGCACCCCGATGACAACGATCAATCAGCGCGAGGCGAGTGGGCGGGTGCTCGTATCTCCGGCGTCGGACGTCACGACCTCCAACGATCACCTGGGCTGGCGCCGGCGGACCTGGGACGCGAGCTGCCGCGGCGCCTTGTTCCACTGTCAGGCCACCCAAAGCCTCGCGCGAGACACGCGGCGCACGCACCTGCCCAGCAGCCGATCGAGCTGAGCACTCGGCCGCGGCCTTCGCCCAAGTTGATCGAGCGGACATTGCGGGCGGTCGGGTGCACCGACGCCTGCTCCGTTACCGGCCGGTGGCGAACCGCGGACGCGGAGACTTTCGCCGCGGCCGCTAAGGCCCCCAGGTCGGGACGTCGTTGCTGTCCAGCGCGAACGGCTCGACGTTGGCCCGCAGGTCGCTCGACTGGCCGCCGATGGAGATCGAGCCGCCCGATGACGTCATCCCCTTGGTGATCGTCAGGGTGTGGCTGGCGTCGAGCTTCACCGTCAGCGTTCCCGATGTCGGCGACCCGGACGCTGAATCCGTCACCGTCGGCGCCA
>JAICYS010000425.1 GCA_025934105.1 Myxococcota bacterium
AGACCTTCTCCTCCATGCTGCCCGGCAGGAAGCCCAGCCGTTCGCCGGCCTCGACGGCGGGCCGGGTCAGGATGATGCGCTTGACCTGCTTCTCCATCAGGGCGCGGACCGCCAGCGCCATGGCCAGATAGGTCTTGCCGGTGCCGGCCGGGCCGATGCCGAACACGATGTCGTGCTCGCGGATGGCGTCGACGTAGCGCTTCTGCGCCAGCCCCTTGGGGGCGATCGGGCGGGCGCGTCCGGCCACCAGGATCGTGTCGTGAAAGACGTCCTTGAGATCGACGCCGGCGTCGGCGCGCAACGCGACCGCCGCGCGGCCGATGTCCTCGGGGCTGATCGGCGCCCCGCCCCGCGCCATGCCGTAGAGCTGCTGGACCAGGCTGCGGGCCACCGCCACGTCGGCGCCGGGGCCGACGATGGTCAGGTCGTTGCCGCGGGTGTGAAGCTGGGCGCCGGTCTCGCGCTCGATGAGCTTGAGGTTGGAGTTCCGTTCGCCGAAGAGGGCCAGGGCGACCCGGTTGTCCTCCAGGGTCAGCCGCTCCGTGATGGTGTCGCTCAACGAAGAGCAGATAGCACGCGCCTCGACCGCCTTCAACGCTATCCTCCGCCCGTGGCCGACCAGAAACTCCCCGATTTGACCCCCCTTCCCGGAAAACAGACGGGCGCCGACGTGACCAAGCTGGTCGGCCTCATGCAACGGCTGCTGGCTCCCGACGGCTGCCCGTGGGACCGCGAGCAGACGCTGCAGACGCTGGTCCCCTACCTGGTCGAAGAGACCTACGAGGTGGTGGACGCCCTGGCCGGGGGCGACGTGGACGACCACCGCGAAGAGCTGGGCGATCTGCTGCTGCAGATCGTGTTTCAATCCGAGCTGCGCTTCGCCGAGGGGAAGTTCGGCATCGACGACGTCGCCCGCGGGATCGTCGGCAAGCTGGTGCGCCGCCACCCCCACGTGTTCGGCGACGCGGTGGCCAAGGACGCCGACGCGGTGCTGGCCAACTGGGCCAAGCTGAAGGCCGTCGAGAAGGCCGAGAAGGGCAAGCACGGCGCCCTCCACGGCGTTCCCCAGAGCGCCCCTGCCCTGCTGCGCGCCACGCGCACCGGCGAGAAGGCGGGCGCCGTCGGCTTCGACTGGCCGGACGCCGAAGGTCCGCGCGCCAAGGTCGACGAGGAGCTGCGCGAGTTCGACGAGGCCCGGCGGGCCGGCGATCGGGCCGAGATGCAGCGCGAGCTCGGCGACCTGCTGTTCGCGACCGTCAACCTGGCGCGCAAGCTGAATCTGGACGCCGAGCAGGCGTTGCGCGACGCCACCGATCGCTTCGCCCGCCGGTTCGAACACGTCGAGCAGACGCTGGCGGCCGGCGGGCGCGCGGTGTCGGATGCCTCCCCACAGGAACAAGATCGGCTCTGGGAGGAGGCCAAGCGCGCGGAGAAAAGCGAACCGCGTTAAAGTGGGCGCGATGCCGCGCCCGAGCTCGCCGCCGTTCGACTGGATGCAACCGCACCGCGCGCCGGCCCGCGCGAAGATCGACGCCGACCGGCGCGCCGGGATGTACCGGGCCGAGATGGAAGACCGGGCGGCGTTGCTGTCGCGCCTGGGCCACGGCCGCGACAGCGTGCGCCTCCGCCTGGCGTCGAACCTGAACTGGGACTTCCCGCCCGCCAAACGTCCTCTGAGCGACGCGGACCTGGAGGGGATTTTGGACCGTGTCTTTGCCAAGCCGGTGCCCCCGCCGCGCGCCAACAGCAAAGGAGCCCCTCGATGACCAAGATGATCGCCCCCGTCCTTCTGGCCGCCAGCCTTGCGTTCAGCGCCGCCGCCTGCGGCGTCAACGAGGACGTCTACAACGCCGCCGTCAAGGATCGGGACCAGCAGAAACAGAAGCTGGCCGAGACGCAGAAGGCGCTGGACCAGGAGAAGGCGCAGCACGCCAAGGACGTCGCCGTGCGTGACGCCCGGCTGTCCATCCTGTCGCAGAAGCTGACGTCGCTGGGACAAAACGTCTCGCGCCTGGAGACCGAGCGCGGCAACCTGGGCGGCGAGCTCGAACAGGCGCAAAAGCGCATGGAGGAGCTGCGCAAGGCGCAGGCCCAGGCCGAGGAGCGCGCCGCCCAGTTCCGGAAGCTGGTGTCGCAGTTCAAGGCCCTGACCGACGCGGGCAAGCTACAGGTCGAGATCCGCGAGAACCGGATGATCGTCCGCCTGGGCGACAAGATCCTGTTCGATCCCGGCAAGACCGACCTCAAGCCGGAGGGCAAGGACGCGCTGAAGCAGGTGACGGCGGTGCTGAAGACGCTGCCCAACCGCAACTTCCAGGTGGCCGGCCACACGGACAACGTGCCGATCAAGTCGAAGCGGTTCCGCTCGAACTGGGACCTGTCGACCGCGCGCGCCGTCGAGGTCACCAACTTCATGATCGCGGCCGGCATGGAGCCGAAGCGCCTGTCGGCGGCCGGCTATGCCGACCAGTCGCCGGTGGCGCCCAACGACACGCCGGAGAACATGGCCAAGAACCGGCGCATCGAGATCACGCTGGTCCCCAACCTGGACGACCTGCCGCCCATCGACGAGGCCCTCAAGGCCGACGCCCCCGCCCCGGCCCCGGCGCCGGCGCCGTCCGCCTCGTAGCGCCTCAGGGCTCGCCCAGCATGCGGCGGACCTGGGGCGTGAAGCCGCCGTCGGCCTCG